>CALMSP010000165.1 GCA_937872405.1 uncultured Saprospiraceae bacterium
AGGGGAAATTTTTTTGGGTGCCCCCCCCCCCCCCGCCTCCCCCGCGGCGCCCCGCCAATACGATTGGGTTGGTCATTGAGCGCTATCGCAAGCCCAGCGAGCAAGATAAACTGATGTGGTTTTGTGAAAATTGCCATCATAAGCTGCATGAAGCCAGCTTTGCGCTAAAGGACATCACGACGCAGATTAAAGCCGCTATCAGCGAATTTATGGAATCGGAAGCCCTACGTACTTGTAAAAACTGTGGTACGATTATGGAGAAAATGTAATTTTGCGGTCGGTAAAAATGGCATTATGCAGTGTAGCTTTTCATAATCCGCAAATACAATATGAAGAAAACCTGGTTCGCTTCTGATTTTCACCTGGGGGTGAATGCCCGCCTGAGTAGCGCCGAACGCGAGCGCCAAATTGTGCGCTGGCTTGATGTCATCAGCTCCGATGCAGAAGCTATCTATTTTGTGGGCGATGTATTTGACTTTTGGTTTGAGTATCGCACGGTGGTACCCAAAGGCTATGTGCGGCTGCTGGGCAAGCTCGCCGAACTTCGCGACGGTGGCCTGCCTATTTACTTTTTTACCGGCAACCATGATATGTGGATGTTTCGCTATTTTGAACAGGAAATGGGCATCCCGACGTATCGGCAGCCCATTGTGCGCCACATACACGGCAAAACCTTCTTCATTGGGCATGGCGATGGACTTGGCCCTGGCGACCATGGCTATAAGCTACTCAAAAAGGTATTTGCCAACCCCGCCTGTCAATGGTTGTTCGGAAGCATACATCCCAACATTGGCATGACCTTAGCCAATTTTCTTTCCGGCAAGAGCCGCTCACTTTATCCCGAAGCTCCGAGTTTTCTTGGCGAAGACCAGGAATGGCTCCTAGCGTATGCCAATCGTAAGTTGGATGCTATTTTTGCCGACTATTTTATTTTCGGGCACCGACATTTACCTATTGATTATGTATTAAAAAATGGACGTAGCCGTTATCTCAATCTGGGAGAGTGGCTCCACCACTGCTCTTATGCCGTATTCGACGGGCAGGATGTGCAAATTCACTTTTTTGAAAATGATAAAGGCATCATATACGGGAATAATGAGGGCGTAAAATATTGATAGTGAACTTATTTTCAATAAAAAAAGAGGGTAATGCACACTAATAATAGCATTTTGAAAGTGAGTTGGTGCGGGGGTAAGCGGGTGAGCGGTGATGATAGTCTGTCTATTGTGCACCAATGAATGCATTTTTATTTTTTGAAAAGGATATAATGTTCGGCAAGTCGTTCTTTTTGCTTGACTAATCAGAAAAATACCCTTACCTTTGTCTTTACCTCCCGCATATAAGTTCGAAAATTTAACCCATGAACACTTGGAACACTATAAACGTAGGGTGTGATACCGCGCTTAGTGATGCTATTTTTGCATTGGATATGCTCACCCATCCCAACAGTATCCCACTTTTGGATTATTTGCTCCAGCATGGTGAAGCGACCCTGCTTGATCTGATGATCCATACAGGTATGGATATCGCGTTGCTAGAAAGGCAAATGGAACAGCTTTGCATGACCAAGGTAGTCAGCTGGCGCCATGATTTGTACGGCAATTACTTCTGTATCAGCCAGAAACGCCTACAGAAAGTGCAACGGATCGCCAAACAACTGGCGCGCCTCTAAGCCCACGCAGGCGTAGGGCTTCAGGTGGTCATGCCTCCACAGGCATTAATGGTTTGCCCAGAGATGTAACTTGACATGTCCGAGCCTAAAAAAACGCACAGATCAGCGACTTCTGCGGCGCGGCCAAGGCGTTTCATTGGTATATTGTTGAGGTAAGCAGCTTTGGTTTTTTCATCCAACTGCTCCGTCATGTCGGTTTCAATGAAGCCGGGCGCTATGGCATTGCATCGGATGTTACGCGATCCCATTTCTTTCGCGATGGATTTGGTGAAGCCAAAAATACCTGCCTTCGACGCGGCATAATTCGCCTGCCCGGCATTACCTGTGATGCCCACTACCGAACTCATATTAATAATGGAGCCACCCGTGCGCATCATAGGGCGCAATGCGTGCTTGGTGAGGTTGAATACAGATTTCAAATTGGTTTCAATTACCCGATCCCATTGCTCTTCACTCATGCGCAGCATCAGCGTATCCTGTGTGATGCCGGCATTATTCACCAAAACATCTATCCGACCGAAATCAGCGAGTACAGCATTGATAAGGGCTTCAGCGCCTTGATACGAACTCGCATCTGATTGGTAAGCCTTGGCGCGCACGCCCAGCTGGGTTAGTTCTTCTTCGAGCGCTCTGGCCGGCGCTTCCGACGATAAAAACGTGAACGCTACGTCAGCGCCTTGCTCAGCAAACCGATGTATAATAGCAGCGCCGATACCCCGCGAGCCACCCGTGACCAATGCAATCTTGTTTTGTAAAAGTTTCATACAATGTGTTGTTTTGACGTTCAAATACTGCAAGTTAATCTGATCATGAGTCAAAACGATGGATAAAATAAAACAACTGATTTGACCCACTGCCGTTAATCTTACATGTTTGCATCAAAATAATACAAACTATAATTTTATAGAAAATTGATTTTGAGTATTTTATCAGAAAAAAGTGATAAATAATAAATAAAATTCCAAAAATTATTCGCGCAATTTATCTAATAACTCACTAAGTTGCCTTGCTTCGGCTTCACTGAGCGACTGGGCTGCATGGTCCATTTCGTCTTCATGTTGGTCCAACTGAGCGAGCAGTTCCTCGCCCGTCGGAGAAAGTGTAATATCCACTAAGCGCTTATCGCTTGGACATATACTACGCACCACCAGCCCCTTATGGCAAAGGCGATCTACCATCCGCGACGTATCAGCCATCTTATCTAATAGGCGTTCCCGAATATCCGAAGTGGAAATTGGTTTGCCCGCGCCACGCAAAATACGCAGCACATTGTACTGTTGCATCGTAATACCAAAAGGCTTCAGGTGTGTACTAATATGATCCGTGAGCCAGTTTGTTGTGTAAATAAGGTTCACCACTACCTGCTGATACGGATTGCGAAAAGGCCGCTTCTGCTTTATCGCGTCTTCAATTTTCATAGTGTATAAAATTTCATAGAGTGTGTATATATAAACCAAACATTGTCAGCATAAAATACGCAACTAAGGTAGCTGCGCCGCCATAATCTTTTGCAATGCGTTGCCCGAAAAACAACGCCAATAGCGCTGCAGCTGCCAGCACATTGCCCCAATACGCGATGACCTGATTGCCAAAGAACAGCGCCAGCACACCCGCTGCTGAGAGCAAGCCAGCTGCCACTTCTAAGAGTGTAATGACCGGCAGCAAAAATCCTATAAAATGGCTCAACGGCGAATTTTTGAAATGCTCCGTCAGATAGGCGAGGTTGCCTTTATAATCGAATATTTTGTCCAAGCCCGATTGCAAAAATAATATGCCAAGGAAAGCCGCCATTAGCAATTGAAGGAGGTGTAATCCGTTCACAGTCAATGTTTCATGTAAAATATTTATCAATAAAATGCTCATTATCTGTATGTTATAAAAACACAAACAATTTATTGGCAAGGTACACCGCTTCAAAATTAACGGATTCGAATACAAATATATAAAAGAAGTCTGAACTCCGACCTGATTTACAGGTACTCGCAAACATTCATTGCCCCGTTTTGATAAAAATCATTGCGCACAAGTAGTAGATGTATATAATTTAAAGCCAAAATTTCTTGCCATACAAACCGTTAAGGTTGATTGGATTTTTTATTACAAATTATGAATAACTCGATTTTATGGGTATGTAAAATCATCATTTTTGAATACCTATTTAGTTATCACAGCATAAAATACATAAAATATGATACGCTTCTTAATGATTTTTCTACTGCTGGTGCATGGGTTGATCCATTTTTTGGGTTTTGCGAAAGCGTTTAGGCTGGCAGAAATTCCTCAGCTGACGCAGCCTATTACCAAACCCACAGGCGCGCTCTGGCTACTATCGGGGGTGCTTTTCCTGATTACAACTGGCTATTTCCTATTGCAAAAAAACAACTGGTGGTTGTGGGCTGTTCCGGCCCTTATCGTATCGCAAGCCCTTATTATCAACGCTTGGCAAGACGCCAAATGGGGTACCCTCGCCAATGCGCTCATAGCCGTAGGTATTGTACTTGGCTGGGCGAACTGGAATTTTGCCAAATTAGCACAGCAACAACGCGAAGCCCTATTATCGGCGGGTGATACTACCGCCACCCTCGTCACCGAAGCACAACTGGCCAACCTGCCGCCAGTAATAGCGCAATGGCTACGGCGCAGCCAGGTGGTCGGCAAAGAACGCTCGCATAGCATATACCTGCGGCAGCGCGGCCTCATGCGTACTGCGCCTAACAGCAAGTGGATACCCTTCGAGGCCGAGCAATATTTTACAACCGACCCGCCAGGTTTTGTTTGGACAGCCCATGTTCAAATAATGCCTTTTGTTTATATGAAAGGCATTGATACGTATGCACATAGCAAGGGGCACATGCTCATAAAGGTGCTCGCGTTGGCGCCAGTAGTAGATGCCAAAGGCCCAGCAATTGATCAGGGAACGATGCTGCGCTACTTAGGCGAAATTTGTTGGTTTCCGACGACAGCGCTAAGCGATTATATCACTTGGGAAGCGTTGGATGCCCATTCGGCAAAGGCTACCATGCGCTATGGCGATGTGACGGCTTCGGGCCTCTTTACTTTTGATGCCGCCGGCGACATGCAAAGTTTTGAAGCACCCCGCTATTACGACCGCAAAACCGGCCCTACGCTTGAACAATGGCATATTCAGAATACTGCTACCGCTGAGCTTAGTGGTATTCGCATGCCGGTACAATCAGAAGTAACTTGGAAACTACAAGAAGGTGATTTCACTTGGCTAAAGCTGGAAATTACAGAAGTTGCTTATAATCAAAATCTTATAAAAGTAAACTAAAATAAATTTGACTCGTAAAATACCTAGCCAGCAGCGGTCGTTAGGTAAGCTGGCGCTATATTTTTGCTTGGGTTGCATGTTGTGTAACAAACATCCTGGACTTTGTCGTTGTTAAATAAAAAATGATACTTTTAAAGCCTACAAATTTTTATTATAAATCGCACGATGGAATGATACAAACATCATATCATAAGCATAATGATTATATTTTTGTCTAAATAGCTGCTTGAAAATGATAAGATTTACCTTGCTCTGCACCTTGTTATATAGTGGTATTGCTACTGCGGAAGCGCAAACAACTCCTCCTCCTACCCTATCGAGTATTTTTCGGGACATTACGTTGCAATCCGATACCTTCATTTTTCAGTATCCACAGGATACGATTACCTATCGGCAGGAAACGCATCTGGCGTTTTATTACAGCAGCGAGGAGCAGGTGGTAGCCGTGCGCCTAACCCCTATGGATAAAGCGTATTTCAGCAAGCGCACCATCGGTTTGGCCACTTCCGCCGATTATGATCTGTTGGACAGTATTTTGTGGGTCAACGACAGTTATTTTCAGTTTCGACTACGTTTTCGGGGTATTTCCAAAAGCGATTTTCTGCATTTGACCTTGATAGTTACGGGCAATGAGCGCACGCAGCATTTGCCACTCAGGCTATTTCCTTATACCCGCACGACGGCGCTATTTTATACCGGCAATGACGATCTATACATTGGCGAAGAAAAAAGTTTTGAGCTGATTACCAACAATTTATACAATCTAAAATTAGATGGAGTGTGGTACAAGCAGGGCAACATCGAATACCGCCTTACGGAAAAGGATGGCACGGGTTATATTTCTATCATTCCGAATGTGACCGGTACGCAGCGGCTACGACTAGCATTTGCAACCCATAAGCCATACTTGAATGATGCGCGGCAGATACGCTATACCCTTGAAGAACAGGAATTTACGTTTATAGTTCGAGAATCAAGGCTTCGCTTTTTGCGCATGGAGCAACGCGAGATTATTCGGGAGCAGGATAATCGGGAAGGCGTAGAAATCCAAATAGACAATGATCGCCATTTACAGATTCATAAAACCTATCGAATAGAAGACCGAGAAGAGCGCGGTGGGCCGCTTGTCGCAGAATTATACACGGTGCGGCGCCTGAGCAATGACAGGATGCTTTGCCTGATTCGTCCATATTTATATCACAGAATATCAGATGGTTATCTATTTATCAAAGATAGCGACGACCCCAAATTCATCACCAATATCAACATCCTACCAGAGGCTCGCATCAGCAAGATTAGCATTCTGCGCGAAGGGCAAAAATGGACCACCGAACGCAGCGTACTTCCTGGTGAAATCGTAGAAATCCGATTGGAAGGAGAAGGGTTGAGTCAGGCGCGTTTTTATTTTGAAGACCTTGAAGACGTGAGTTCGGATACCATTACCCGAAATGATAAGGTCGCCAACTATGTTGTAAAAATTCCGCTAACCATTCGCAAGAGCGTCATTGAAATTTATAATCAGGGCAAGCGCACTGGTGTGTCGCTCACCGTGCGCGAGTACGAACGCCCGCGTCCGCTCGATTTTGTTTATATTGATTATGGTGAGGGCCCGAAGGCGGCTAATACGCTCAATCAGTTGGTGCTATATCCGCATACCATTCGGGATGTCGTGTTGAGTTTTGATGCGGCTAAAATAGATCGGGGCGAGCAGCTATATGGCCGGCAGATATTGGAAATAGATGTGCGCATTACGGGCAGTCGCAACGAATTGGTGGAACTGCTAACGATTAATACCGTTGAAATCTGCCCTGATGATACGTCGCCGCGGGCTGCATTTTATCGTAGCCCCAGTTGCAATCGGCAAGGTATTCCGCTCAACAGCAGGTTGTCGCGAAAAACGCATAGCCTCGATGATTGGTCGAAGATCGAAATCATCATTCGGCATAAGCGCGAGCGATATGGCGGCGAGGGTTATAGCCAACGTATAGAAATCGTGCGGCAGAAATTGGTCACTTTTGATATTGATGTGTCTTTTCCGGCGGGTCTGGTGATTAAGAAATTAGGCGTGGACGGCTTCCCTGGTCTTGGGGGTATTTCATTGGCTATGCTGGCACAGTTTTCTTTTTACGACAAGGAGCAAGTTAGGCGCTTCAAACCCTTCAAATTGGGTGCGGGTTTTTTGGCCCAAAATGCCTTCAACTTCAACCCGGATGTACGCGACCGCGACTTGGGCTTAGTGGTGTTGGGTTCGCTGTACCCCATTCGCAAGGAAGCAAAACTAAATTTTCCGCTCTATGGCGGCGCAGGTTATTTTCTCAATCAGAGTAAATTTTTCTTTCTGATTGGGCCGGGTATTCGCGTCAATTTTTAGAAATTGCTGACCATATCAGCAAAAACGGCACAACCATTTATGATTACTGCTCATACCTTTTCCGTTCAACGCACGGCGCACTACTATACCATTGGCCTGCCGAATGCACAAGTACGCTACGTTTGGCTGGTATGTCACGGATATGGGCAGTTGGCGCAGCATTTTATTCGCAAATTTGATACCATCGCCGATGCCGATACCCTCATCATTGCACCAGAAGGGCTGTCACGCTTCTACACGGAGGGGCTGAGCGGTAGGGTCGGAGCTTCTTGGATGACCCGCGAGGATCGCCTGCTAGAAATAGCAGACTATTGTAATTATTTATCGGCATTGTATAATAATCTTATTACTCCATTACATCATAATGTAAAGATTGTACTAATGGGCTTTTCGCAGGGCTGCGCGACGCAACTCCGCTGGATCATGCGCGACTTTCCGCGATTTGATTATCTGCTGCTGTGGGCTGGAATGCCACCCGAAGATATTGATTATCAATCGAATACATCTTATTTCGACAGTAAAGAAGTGCACTGCGTCTATGGAATCGGCGACCCCTTTCTACAGGAAGAGCGTTTGTTAACCTATCAACAGTTGCTTGATTCGCTGCCATTTCCAATACATACGTGCACATTTGAAGGCGCACACACCGTGGATCGCACCACGCTTCGGCAGTGGTACGATGATATACGCTCAATCAAACACATTCCGGTTTAAATAGCTGATTAGCCGTAATTTAAGGTTTGTTTTTCTTACATATTTGAAGAAAACGTCACGGCGCCGATCACCCGATGATAGCGCTCGCCGAAAGGATTATAATATAATAAAATAGTGTACAGGTTTTCCGTTTCGTGCCAGTCGCCTTCTATTTCCGAAAGGTCGGCTACTTTGCGTTTGGCATTGATCGGCACACGGGCGTAGGCATAATCGTAAAAGCCTTGTTTTAGTGGTACTTTCACTACATAACCATTAATAGCCGGATTGTATGCCATTTTGAATTCTGGCTTGAGTTGCCAATCGCTCATAGCGCCAAAAACGTAAAGCTCGTGATCGTAATAAGGCTCTGGGCAATACAGCGAGAAGAAAACATCCGCGTAGTTGGCTGTAATATCTGAATCCTGTTGGTCGAAAGTTTCGATTACAAATTTTCCATTCACATCGCGGCTTTGCAGGTAGGTTTGGTTGCTGCGTTTTTGGTCTTTATGTAGCACCACTTCGTAAGTATCATCAAAGCGCTCAATGGATGCAATCTGCTGATTACGAGCGCGTAAGGTTCGAAAATCAATAAAACGGAACTCCTTGCCGCCTGGAAATATCACTCGATCCTGAAAGTCAAATATCATTTGCTCACCCCGCGCAAAGAGCGGAGCAAGGTCGCCGATAGCATTATCCCAGCGCCCGTTTTGCAACACTACCGCCCGAATTTCTTGTAGTGGCGCACGTATGTTGAGGCGCTGATGATCTACTACAAAATCAATTTCTTGGTGGGTGCGTATTTTTCCGACCTGATTGGGGCGCATCATTTTAGGCGTGATACGCACAATGGGTTCCACCACTACAAAGCGGCGCGTAATGGCGAGGGCTTTCTGCCGTTCGTCTTCGTATATTTTGAGTAAGTAATTACCCGATTTGGTCCAAGTCATACTACGATTGGGCAGAAAAAACTCGTAATGCGTGTAAGACTTCAGGGTTTTGAAGGAAAACCGAAAGTCCTCGATCCGATCTTCCATAAATCCCTCGATGTACTCCATTTCGGCAAGATTGGAAGGCTGCCAATTGATATCACAATGTATAATACGATAGGTGTAATTTTTAGCATCCCCATCCAGGTCATCAAAAGAAAGTTTGAGTACACTATTGGAATTCAGATCAATAATCGGATAGCTGACGGGCAGTCCATCTAAGTGAAACTGTACGGTTTTGATATTGGGTTTGTAAATATAATCTTCATATCGCAGCCCTGTGTCTTGCGCAGCTACCAAGTAAGCCGCTCCCCAGAATAACAATACCGGCAGTAGTTTTTTCATAGTTTAGAGGATAAATAATTGCGTTATTTTTCAGATAAAAATCTGATTACCTGAAATTTATACTTTACTTAAAAATATCTTGCAATTTTTGAGCTAAGGCTTCGCCGCGCAAATTACGAGCAATGATACGCCCCTCAGCGTCGAGCAAGATGGTATGCGGAATAGCGCGTACCCCGTAAGTTTGTGCGACAGCATTATTCCAATATTGCAAATCACTTACTTGTGGCCAAGTGAGTTGGTCGGCTTCGATGGCGCGCACCCAGCTATCATAGTCCCGATCGAGGCTTACACCGAGGATTTCAAAGCCCTTATCCTTGTATTGGTTATATAATTTTACCACATTGGGGTTCTCTCGGCGGCAGGGCCCACACCAGCTTGCCCAGAAGTCCACGAGTATCACTTTTCCGCGTAAGTCGCTCAGGCTCAAGTCTTTACCATTGGGTGTTTTTTGTGTAAAGTCAGGTGCTAAGCCCCCGATTTCAAAACTACGGGTACGATTAAGTTCGTTTTGTAGGTCCGCAGCAGCGGTAGGCATTTTAGTTGCAAAATATTCAATAAACATTTCTGCGTAGTAGCGGTAGTTCGGATTGTTTTTTTGCTTCGTTACCGTGATCAGAGCGCTTAGCGCCATCATGTGTGCACCCGAACCTGGCTCCATGCGGGCAAGTGTTTTATTGAAATAGCGCTTTTGAGCTTCTTCGCTCAGCCCCACGCTCAGCAGGGTATTGGCATAATTTTGAAAGGCTTCAAATACCCAAGGTAATTCGTTATATGTTTTGTCCTTAAAATTAGCAAATCGGAAATATTCGGCGGCGAAATAATCAATTTCATTTACATATTTACCATCTGGATTATTATTGTCAAAACTCAAATACGTTTCTAAGGCTGCAATTTTGCCAAAATATGGCTGCACGAGTTTGAGCGAATCCAAGAACTTCATTTTTTTCTCGTCGAGTGCTTTGAATTGTTCTTTGACACTTGCCAGCGCCACACTGTCACGAAGCACCACGCGATACTGCTGCACCAGCATACTGGTTTGGCGTTTTAGTTCATTGATTTGTTCTTTGACTTCTTCGTAGCGCTTGTTCCACTTAGAATCGAGGAAGGCCGCTGAGCGAATATCACCGCAGGTGCCTTGCAGCATCACGGCTTTCTCTGACCCTAACAACAGCGGGCGAAGCAGATTGCCCTGACCAACATAATAAAAGGATGGTTCCTGCGAGCCAGGCACCTCAAATACATATGCGCCATCGTCAGATCTTTTTGCTTGCTGTACCTCTTCAAAACCCAACCCATTGAATCGGAATAGCGCGGGTGCGACGGCACAATCCGTCAGTCGGCAGGTGAGTTTTACCTTTTCCTGGCTCAGCCCGGCAGCGGGCAAGCTACAGAGCACGATCAAAGTCCAAAGCAGTTGCTTCATTTTTATACAAATTTTTGCCAAAAATAAATGGATTTCGCCGGAAAGCCAAACTTGAGCCAAATTCTTAACATGCCCTGCGCTTCCTGAGCCGATTTTTTGATGACGCTGGTCGGTAAGTAACGTGCTTTTTGTCTATCCGCGTATCTAATAGCCAAACATTTCCGTACTTTTATTAGTTGAATAGGTAGTTTTTATTTTTTAATGAATGCTTGTGCTAAAGCAATTATTAACTTTACAAAATCCTGATTTTTAGCGTTTTAAATTCATAAAATGATGGATTCCAAAATAAACAATCACTTATATGATGTACCGCGGTAATTTTCAGGTAAATAATAACGGTAGTCCGTTTCGCAGTATTGGTGGCGTCATCTTGATGGTGTTGATGCTGGTGGGGTTATTCATGTTGGCGCGCTTCGTATTTCGGATGCTGTACTTCCTGTCGCCGCTGATGATTATTGCTACTGCTATCATTGATCATCGGGTGATTGTGAATTATGCCAAATGGCTGATTGACTTGCTTCGACGCAATGCGCTGGTTGGCGTGGGCGCGGTACTACTTTCCATCGTGGGCTTCCCTGTTCTATCGGCCGGGTTGCTCCTGCGGGCTTTGTTCAACCGTAAAGTACGACAAATAGAGCAGGCACAACGCCAACGGGAAGCAGACGAATATGTTGATTTTGAGGAACTTGTGGATGATAAACCGATAGAATTACCTCCGCTCGAAAAGCAAAATAAAACGAAACCGGAGGAGCCGCGCTATGATCAATTTTTTGGATAAGAGATTGGGAGATTATGATATTGGGAGATTATGATATTATGATATTGGGAGATTATTTTAAGGGCTGGATAGGGGCATTCAAATTTTCTTAATAACTTGTTTTTCAGATTTTTAAAAATTATAAATTTTCAATATTATTATAAAATAGCATATTGTATTAAACTTTTGTTTAGGCTGTGCTTCATGAATTCGTAACGATTTAGTATCATATTTTTAGTAAAATATTTAGTTTTTCACCTAAAAACATACTATAAACTGCCCATTACAACGCTTCTTTATTTACTATATGCTACTGCCAGTGCTGGGTTAGCCATTGTGTATGCTTACGTGATTCGACGTGCGCTGAATGAGTGGTCAGCCTTGCCGGAATGGCATATTCCACAGGGGTTTCAGCCTGCTACTCGCATATCGGTGGTACTACCTGCTCGGAATGAATCGGCGTATATTGGTGCTTGCTTAGGTTCTATACAGCAACAATCCTACCCAAGCGATTTGTACGAAATTATCGTGGTAGATGATCATTCGGAGGATGAAACGCCTACAATTGTGCAGCATTGGCAAAGTCTTTACCCACAAATTCGACTGTTACGCCTCGCCGATTTCGTCCACGAGCCGCTCAATTCTTACAAAAAGAAAGCCATTGAGGTGGCGGTGGCGCACGCTACGGGCGAGCTGATCGTCACAACGGATGCAGATTGTATTGTACCGCCTGACTGGCTGTGCCTGTTGGCTTCTTGCTACGAGCACGAGCGGCCGGCTGGCATTGCTGCGCCTGTTGGCTTCTTCCGCGAGCGCAATTCGCTGGAGCGCTTTCAATCATTAGATAATGCCGGAGTCATGCTGCTCACGGGGGCGGGCATGCGCAGTGGCGTCATCCATCTGAGTAATGGTGCTAATCTGGCATATCCGAAGCAAGTGTTCGAGGACTTGGCAGGGTTCGCTGGCATAGACAGGCTCGCTTCGGGGGATGACGTGCTGTTGGTACACAAAATTGCGGCCGCCTATCCGGGTCGAATGGTATTTTTAAAAAATGCACAAGCACAGGTGCTGACAGAAGCCAAACCCAACTGGCGCAGCTTTCTCAATCAGCGTATCCGTTGGGCCACCAAATCTGCTGCCTATCGGGAGTGGCGCCTGACGCTGCTGCTGGCTTTTGTATTTGGCTTATGCTGCAATATTGCATTGTCGGGTTTGCTCACGCTACTGGCTGGCACCCGCTTCTTACCTATATTTATTGGACAATTGGCTATAAAAACCTTTTTTGATTATCGGTTGCTTTCAACAGCCTGCCGCTATTTTCATCGGCGCGACCTGATGCGTAGTTTCTTACCGTCGCAGGCGTGGCACATCGCATATATTATCATTATTGGCATATTAGGCAATATGATACAACGGTATGAATGGAAAGGCCGTCGCGTCCAGTAAGCCTTGCTATTATTCGCTTTTAATCCAAAATAGTTTATTTAATTAGCATCATATCGAGTAAATAAAAAATGCTAAACGTACTATTCAAGCCTATTCTTCACGTCCTTTGGCAAAGCCATGCAAATTTTGATGCACAAAATCCTTTGGAAAAGTTTCCACGCCCGGAAAGCCCAAGCGAATATCGCGGCCGTTGTGCGGGATGTAAGCCGTGCCGAAAATATAATCCCACATGGCTAAGGTCAGTCCGAAGTTTACCCCATAACGTCGTTCTTCCGGCAAGTCGTAAGCGTGATGCCAGATATGCATTTCGGGGCTGTTAAAGATGATTTTCATAAACGGCCCAAGCACCAGCGCACCCAGCGTTGTGGTTCCGGCTACAAGCAATAACTGTTGTACTACCGTTGAATTTTGTAGGATGCTGACATCAAATCCGCTCGTAGCAATTATAATGCCGATAAGCGCACCTACCACGCCACCAGTGACGTAGCCTGGCACACTGATATTGGAATGATTGTAATGCCCCACCGCCAAGGTAAAAATATGTATAATAAAAAAGTCGTATAACCCAATCCCCAGTAAGGCCAAAGGTACATATTCCAAGGTGCGATAGACCACATTTTCCATCCAGTGGTATCGGAGGTGTGCAGCAAAGCCCATTTGCTCCACCGAATGATGCACTTTATGAAATTCCCATAACCAGTTGTTACGATGCAACAAACGATGTACCCACCACTGCACGAAATCACGCACAAAAAAACCAATGATCAAAATAAGCCACATGGGCGCATGGCGCAGCGGATTGGAGGCCTGCAGATCGAAACCAGAGACGGCACGAATACCGTCATTAAATAAATTGACAACTACTTGTGAGGCCGCATTATATACAATGAGTGAAAATAAAAAGAAATTAAAAAACATGTAAAAAAAATCCAGCCAGAAGTCCTGACGAAATTTGGGCTGATCTTTACGCCAAGGCGCCAGCAGTTCCAATGCAAAGAAAAACGCCGACACCAACAACAGCCAGTAAAAATAATTGTGCCAGCCCGGATGCGTAATTTCATGCCAAAGATAACGTCCGTAGCCCTTATACGCATGGATGAAAATTTCCAAATATTTTTCCATATTTACATAATTATGATAAATCAATAAACCCATAAAAGCTTAGTAATCAAATTTTTATCAGCCGCAAACGCCGAATAGGCAGATTTTAAATGCCAGATATTAGATATTAGATATTAGACGATAGAAGTTAGATGCGTTTTCAACCCCTCAACCCTCTCAACCTTTAAACCCTCTCAACCCCTACCCCCTTTTTTTCACCGCCCTTCCTCCAGCACATACCATTCAATGGACTCCAAATCCAGGTTAGGGCGTCGGCCGCCTTCATCCGGTGCATAATGCGCCGCTAAATAATCCAGGATAATTTTTTCCTGCTCGCCGAGGTCCCAAAGCCCTTGATTTTTCTGCATCCAGCGAATCATCTGCAACCATCCGTCGCGCGTGGCCTTGGTTTGGGTAATCATTTTTGCCGAGTGACAAGCCGTGCAGACGCCGCGCACCACCTCCCAGCCTTCGGCCACCTTTAAGCCACTCATCACATGTATGCCATTTTCGATGCGGTCAAACTCATCTGTTTCGTTGGCGCTTCTGGTCGCTACCGGCCGATTAGGATCTAAGACTTCCGCCCGTTGGGTCGCTCTTTGTAAGGCTTTTATAATATGATCGCCAAAAAAGCTAAATAAAATGAGCGTAAAAGCAAGCAAAACAAAGAATTTGATGGCGTTCACCACCAACATCATTATATTCAGCCATAGCTGCTCAAAGCGTTTTTTTTGCTGTTCGCTCAAGTTCTCGGGTAAATTCAAAAACATAATCAAGCGATTTTAATAGCAATACGATGACAGGCATTATTCAGGTATCCACCAGGATTCCAGGTCGGAATGACCATCGGCTGAGCTGTGCCTTGCTCGTCGGTGGCCTTAGCCCATACCTCGTAGTACCCTTTTTTCGGAAAGCTGATCGTTGCATTGAAATGTTGCCAAGCATTTCTATTGACGGGTTTTTCGAGTGCACAGGTTTGCCAGGTCTGCCCAAAGTCAATCGAATATTGCACCTCGCGTATGCTTTTGTCGCCCGCCCATGCGTGCCCTCTGATGGCGAGCTTCTGACCAAATTTGAGCGTTGCGCCACTTTTGGGATACGTAATGATGGAGCGCACCGGCATCGCTTCGATAATGCACATGTCCTTGTCTTCTACTTTGTCGCCAGGCGCTACCGGATTGCAAGGTACGCGATAAGAATGGCCGCTCATCTTCTCGCCGTCGTGTACTTTGCTGCGCACTACAATCTTGTGTAGCCACTTCCCAGAGGTGGACGCCGGCCAGCCTGCGAATACCAACCGCAGCGGGTAGCCATTGAGGTATGGAATATCCTGGTCGTTCATAGCCCAAGCGATGAGGCTCTCATCCTGCAAAGCTTTGCTCATGGGCACGCCACGCGAAATGACCACATCATTCGAGCCATTGAGGTGGGTGTCTTTACCATAATATCCGATATAAACGGCATCACTTTTCAGCCCAACATCATTCAGCACATCCTTGAGCCGCACGCCCGTCCAACGCGCACAGCCAACCGCCCCAACGGCCCATTGTAGCCCTTTCGTTGGCGGATTAAATTCCCTGCGCCCATTGCCGCCACATTCCAATACGAGCTGATAGGTATAATGTTTGAATTTTGTCTTCAACTGTTCTAAGGTGTAGGTTTTCTTGATGCGAACGGATTCGCCTTCAATGGTTAGCGTCCATTTCTTCGGATCAAGTGTAGATTCCGCGGGGGCGTTGCCATTATTACGTACAAAAAATTTATCAGCAGGCGTCACCTTGTCATCTAACAAATGCGGCGGCGCTTCAAGGTTGATGGGTTTATCATTTAGTACAATCAATTCGGGGTGCTTACCTGGAATGGCAAAAGGCGTATCAGCATCCAACAGTGCCGCCGGTATCAGCCCTGCCGGATAATGCGCTGCAAATATCATTGGTGCCCCTAACACCATACCCATAGCCGCCAACGCACTTTTTTGCAAAAAACCTCTGCGCGATTCTGGGTTTGTCTCTCTCCCCCACAGCAGGCGGTCTGCCTCAATGGGGTCCTGCGCGTACAATTCATGAATACCAACCTGTCGCTTGTTTTTTTTACTCATTTTGGGTCTTCGTTATTTTGAATGAGGGATTACAAAAACAAAGTGTCCAATTTTATTACAATTTATTGATAATCAAAATTTTATACCTAAAAGAAACAACACATCCGCGTACCTTTCCGCTATTTTGAAATAAATCAGATGTAAAATCAGCATTCTTCGATGTTTATTTTGTGATACTGATCACGTAACGATTTTTATTGCCATTTGATATGCTCAGGAAGCCTTGCGTTGGTTTGCGCGTAAGGCCTGTAGCTGGCGTGCGTGTTCGGCTTCGCTAAGGTCTCTGGCTATGGGTACATTTTGATATTGGGTATAATAATAGCTCCATTCAATCCAGGAGCCGTCGTAGTTTTTCACATTCGGATACCCCAATAGCTTCGTCAGTACGAAAGTTGTATGTGCCGACCGAACCCCCGACTGGCAATAAGTGATGATGGTTTTATCCGGCCGAATGCCTCGGGATTCAAAATTCCAGCGCAGGGCCCGCAGCGACTTGAAGCGATGATCCTCATCCAATTCTACTGCTTCCGACCAGTTGATGTGTACTGCGCCAGATATGCGTCCGAAAGTGAAAGCACCATCTTTCCAGGGCAACACCTTATCTTTATCTATATATGGCACCCCCATAAATTCTTCGGCTTCGCGGGTATCCAGCAAGATCACGTTGGTATCGCCGATGGCGGCAAGTACCTCATCGAGCGTAGCTAATATAGCCGTATTTTCCGTATTCGAAAAACGATAATCCGTTCTTGTCGGCTCCTTTACGGTCGTATCAATTGGCAGCGCTAACTGTCGCCATCTCTCAAATCCACCGTTGAGCAACTGCAAATGCGGGTGTCCGTACAAATGGAGCAGCCAGTAAACTCGCAAAGCATCGGCGTTGCCGCCTCGACAGTACAGTATAATCGTGTCGGTAGGCAATATACCCAAGCGACTCAGCAGCGCCTCCATTTGCGCCTTGCTTGCGCGCATACCGGTGTAAGGAAACGAGTTTGCATCCTCATAATCAGTGCGCCATATATTTAATGCATTCGCAATATGACCTTTGGCATAGACATTTGGTTTACTCACTTCGATCAAAACCAATTGTGCACCACTGTCGAGTAATGCTTTTAATTCCATTGCTTCTAACAGCGAACGTTCTGTGACAACAGGTGTCGTGGCCGCATCCGTTTGCCTCACTTCATTCTGCCAGCAGCCGGTACCTGCCAACAACACGATAAATATCGGAATAAATGATACTTTATTCATATGTTTTGGTTCAATTTTATTGCGTTTAATCGGTGCTATGAAAAAATTTGTAGCCACTGTGCAACGGGTGTAGCGCAGCAAATCCAAGCGACGTTGGCGTCGTATAGATTTTTTATTCAGGTGAGTACAAACGAACGCTTCTGAAAATGGATAGAGCGCTCGTTATTGAGGGAAATTGGCGCAAAAATAAACGTTTATCTCACTGTAAGTACATTTTTTCTAAAAAAAATTTTGCCCCGTACTAAATTATTGTACTGTTATTTTGACAAACCTAGCTTCGTCAGAATAAAATATTAAATAAAATTTTAAAAAACATACGCTGGCTAAGTACAGGACAAAAGTCCAATTTCAAAAAATAAGCTCAAAAAGTTGAGCAGT
>CALMSP010000166.1 GCA_937872405.1 uncultured Saprospiraceae bacterium
TATTTATTTGCCTGGTCAAGAGCGGGTTGTGGAGCAGTATGCGTCCAACAATGCCAAAAAACGCGATAACCTCAGTTGGGAAGCTTGGGCTGCGCGCTTCAGCGAATACTTAGCGCACCTTGACCGGCTTCTATCACCTGATTTGTTTATTCTGGGGGGCGGCACCAGCAAGCACTTCGAATCGTATAAGGCCCTATTGTATGATGGGGTGCACATTGTACCAGCTCAGCTGCTCAATAGCGCAGGCATGATAGGCGCGGCTTGCTACGCTTGGGAGTGTGCTTTGCAGACGCCTCTGAAGACAAGTAATTGATAGATAGGGGTTTATGAGGGTTTATGAGGGTTTAGAGGGGTTTAATTTATTTACTTATAATGCCTTGTTTTTCAATTATTTGCAAGAATTTTGCACATGGCAAATGTTATAATGCATGATTTGCTATCAGTGCAAGCACATCAGAATCATAAGCCAGCGAAGGCAACAATTCAAACAGCGCTTGGTGCATGTTGTAATCTTCTGCGAGTGCTTCTCCCAACCAGTAAAAGGCTTCCTGCCGGCGCCCCAACGCAAAGAGGCAAGCTACCCGACAGTAGAGCAACTCGGCGCCGAGGGCAAATTCTTCTGCTTTTTGCAGGGTTTGTAAGGCTTCTTCTACTCGATCCATTTCAATCAGAAACCCTGTGTATTGCATTTGATATTGAATCTGATCGGGGGCCATTTTTATAGCCTTTTTAAAGTTGGTTTCTGCCTTTTCCCATTCGCCAAGCTCAAAATATGCTTCGCCCAGCGCTGCGTAGTATTCTTCACGACGATCCTCCAGCCGGATAGCCCGCTTATAAAAGCGAACGGCTTGCTTCCATTCGGCATTTTCAGCGTAGCACTCACCGAGACAGAAAAGTACCTCATCGTTGCAATGATCGAGACTCAAGGCTAAGGTATAATGCTTACGTGCCTCGTCAAAGGCTTGCAACTGCTGATAGCATTGCCCGATACAAAAATGCAGATCGCTATCAGCATCGGTATGATCCAGCAGTTCGAGATAGCAGTGCAGTGCTTTGCGATACTGTTTGATTTCGAAGCAAAGCTCGGCACAATCGCGATAAGCGTATTCAAATTTTTCGTTGCTCAGGTAGGCAAATTCGTAGGCTTCAATGGCTTCGTTGTAATTCCCCAAGTAGGCATGAGCGTGCCCCAAGTTGTACCAAGCCAAATGCGAGTAGGGGTCTATGTCTAAAATTTCCTCGTGCAAGCGCACGCTCTCTTCGTAGCGGCGGGTAGCCTCCACGCAAAGCCAGATGCGCTCTAAGGCTTCTTGGTGACGGGGGTCTTCACGCAGCGCAGCTTGCAAGGCATAAAAGGCGCGCTCCTGCTCGTCCATTAGCTCATAAACAGCCGCTTCGCACACATACACGTCGCAAAGTACATCTTGGTCGGCTTCGTGCTTTATTCGGTCCAACAGAGTCAGCGCATCGTCATACAAACCTAAGTGTGCCAGCGCTTCGGCTCGTAGCAAGAAAATTTCAGGATCGGCAGGCGCAAACACCAAAGCCGCATCTAACACCGTGAGCGCTTGTGCGTCTTGTTCTTCTTCAATGAGCAGCTCCGCTTTTTTGATGTAAAAACCCACCGTGTACGCATAATGGCGCAAGGCATGCTCCACCACTTCAAGTGCGCGTTGAAACTGATGCTCTTCCTCAAAATATTCAATCAACTGGAAATAGGATTTTTCCTCCAGAAAAATCTCTTGTTCCTGCTCCAGCAACTGCTCGTATTCGGCCACGAGTTCCAGCATGGCCTGATTTTCTTCAAAGTTCATAGGATAATCCTTCATTTTTCCCCGAATTAGCAAGTAAATATAAGTAAAAACCCGTCACATTCGCTATGGTTGAGCAATTAGCCGCGCAGATAATTAATGAAACGGTAGATTTAGGGGGGAAAGTGGCAAAAATAGGAGAGATTTTATTTTTTATTATTTGAAAAAATCAGGTTATTTTGATTAATGCCTATATAGAAATTTTAAACATATAAAAGAAAAACACCAATTTTTATGATATTTTTAAAATACATTTTGCAAAAAACATAACAATGCATTCAAATATATCATGTTGCTGCATACTCAATTTCTGCGTCGCAGGCGTTCTTGTCTTTGTTCTTGCATAGCGCGCAAGCGTTTGACCAATTCCTCGCGGAAGTCGCGTTCTACTTGATTAAGCATCGCTACTTTAGTAACCGGAAGTGCTTTTCGGAAGCGCTGCATATAGTCGCGTTTGAGGTTAAGCATTTGCTGTTCGAGTTCGAGCGCATTGTTAAGCACTTTTTCTGCCTCTGCGTTCGTCATAGTGGCATAGTTGAACGATAGTTTGTACTTCTCGCGTATTTTGCGTTGCTCTTCTTCGTATTGGTTGTACAAGGGCCAAAATTCCTGCGATTCTTGAGGCGTCAGGTTGAGTCGGTCGGTGATAAAAGCCACTTTCATAGCCTTCACCCGCTCACCCGCTGCCCCCCGCATCATACTGTCATCTTCCTGTGCCATTACAGCCCAAGTGCTGCAGTACAGCATGGCTAAACATATCCACATCTTATTCATGGCTATTTTTATTTTTTTGATTTTCAATGAATTAAGTAAAATGTTATCCAACAATCCAGTTGTGATGAAGCCGCAAACGCATCAGCCTTCGTTGAGCCACGCTTCCAATGTTTTTTCATCCAAGCTATGGATGATTTCTTGCCAGAATTCTTCCAAATCAGTGTCCTCAACATGCAAGGCACTCGCATCGGGCAGCTCCACGGTGGCGCGCACCAGCAAATCTGTGTCAAACTCCTGTATGTACGCGGCGATGTAGCCCGTTATCTCTTCTTCCGATAACGCCGCTAATAAATCGGGGGCGGCGGGTGCTGGGCGTAGTAAAAACCAACCGGCTACAAATGCGAGCAGCAACGAAGCGGCTCCAAGCCAAACGGGGCGAGGCTGCCAAAGGCTTTGCCACCATGGCGCGCGCGCCGGAACAGCTGACGCGGCGGCGGGCTGCAATTTGAGCTGTTGCCAGATTTGGCCGGGTAGCGCATCAAAGTAAGATTCGGGCGGTGCTTCTGCGTTGGGCAGTTGCCGTTTGAGCTTCGATAGCGTCGGCGACAAGTTGTCTAACTCTCGTAGTATATCTTCCCGTTGGCTCATAATATGCTGATTTCGTTGGTTTTAAAATAGGCTTCAATTTTTTTAACCGCATGATGGTACGAGGCTTTAAGCGCTCCGACCGATGTATGCAGTATTGCTTCTATTTTTTCGTAAGGCATTTCGTCGAAATAACGCATTTCAAATACAATTCGCTGTTTTTCAGGCAATTGCGAGATAGCTTGTTGTAAATGTGCCTGCAATGCTTGTGCGTCGGGGCTATCACCCGCCGGCAATTGGCTAAGCGCCAAACCCTCACCCGCCTCCAATGAATGGGTGGCGTGGCGTTTTTGCTGATTTAAAAAAGTGATCGCTTCATTCACAGCAATTCGATAAAGCCAAGTATATAATTTTGATTTGCCGCCAAACTGATGAATATTACGAAACACATTGATAAAACAATTTTGCAACACATCATCGGCGTCCTCGTGTTGATGTACGATACGCCGGATAACAGCATACAGGGGTTGTTGATACTTGCCCATTAACAATCGGAAGCCCTGCTCGACCGAGCGAGCATCCTGCAATAGCTGTAGAATGTATTCATCCGCTATGTCGGTTTTAGATTGCTGCACGGGCGCCATTTTATGATTGAGACTACAAGTTATTGCGAAAGTTTAACGCGGGCCTTGTTTTTCGTGCAATTTTAATTTCCTATCCAGCTTTTGCCAATTTACTGCCTGCTTATCTGAGCATCGGAGTATATTTGCAAAAAAGAAAAACGCTATGCCGCGCTTCCCCATTCACGAAGATATTCGCCAGGCGCGCACGCTGCCGGGCTTGTTTTACAATAGTGCCGAAGTTTTTGAGGCCGTTAAGGAAAATATTTTCGCTACCACCTGGCTTTACGCAGCCGATACCGCAGTGGTGCAAGAACCCATGCAGGTACACCCGTTCACGTTGCTACCAGGGGTGCTGCAGGAGCCGTTGGTATTGACCAAAGATGAAGAGGGGCAGGTGCATTGCCTGTCAAATGTATGCACGCATCGCGGTAAGATCGTAGTGGAGCAACCCGGCAAAGCGCGAATGCTCAGCTGCGGCTATCACGGGCGCTGCTTCCGGCTCGACGGCTCCTTCAAAAGTATGCCTGAATTCAAGGCGGTTGAAAATTTTCCTACGCCAATGGATAACCTGCACCCGGTACCTTTTGCAACGTGGATGGGGATGTTGTTCGTTTCCTTGCAGCCCCGCGTCAGCTTTGACGATATGATTGCCCCGATCCGCGAGCGCATTGGCTGGATGCCATTAGATACCATGACATTCGCGCCGCAAAACTCCCATGATTATTATATTGACGCCAACTGGGCGCTTTATTGTGACAATTACCTGGAGGGTTTTCATATTCCTTTTGTGCATCCGGCGCTCAATCAAGCGTTGGATTTTGGCAAATACGAATACGAATTATTCCCTTATTGCAACCTGCAAATCGGCATTGCCAAAGATGGCGAATCTTGCTTCGATATCCCTTCGGGCGCTGCCGATTATGGCAAACGCATCTACGGGTACTACTTCTGGCTGTTCCCCAACCTCATGCTCAACTTTTACCCCTGGGGCTTGTCCATGAATGTTGTAGAACCCCTCAGCCACCAGCGCACCGTCATTCGTTATCGTACCTATTATTTTGAAGGTACCACATTCAACAGAGAAGTGAATCGTATTGACCAGACCGAATTAGAAGACGATACGGTGGTGGAAAGTGTACAACAGGGTTTGCAGTCGCGCTTTTACCAATACGGCCGCTTTTCGCCGAGCCAAGAACAGGGCGTGCATCATTTCCATCGGTTGGTGCGTGACTTTTTGAATTGAGCTGGCAGAATCATATTTTGATTTTTAAAGTGTTAAAATATGATTTGTAGTGAATGATCCATCAGGAATATTTCAAGTTATTTACATCCATTTTAATGATCATTACTTCACCAAATTCTTTATAATATGGCGGTAAGAATGGAAAAAGACCCCGTGCCTTCATCAGGTGGCGGCAGACCCGGCCGGAGCAATCAAAGCGGCCCCAATCCACTACTCAAGTGGTTGCCTTTTATTCTGTTTTTTTTACTAAAACGACCTAAATTATTGATTCCGGTGCTGCTAATTGGTGCCGTTTGGTACTTTTTTCTCGGAGGGCAAGAGATGCTGCGTGGCGATTACAACACGGACTACGATTCGGCGGAAACGCAATTTTCATTGGGCGCCGCCCTAAGCCAAGAACGCTTCGACCAAGCGCAAGTATTTGAGCCTTTGGCTTATGGCTTTGGTAACGCTAATGCTTTGCCGACAAAGGTTTCATTGCAGCAGCATGCTCCGAGCCGCCTGCACCAAGGGCAACAGGGATCTTGTGTGGGCTGGGCAGCAGCTTACGCCGCGCAAACCATCCTTCAAGCCAAGGCTAATAAGCAAAACCCCAACCAAATTGCCTTCAGCCCAGCATATTTGTACAATCAAATTCGCTTGCAGGGCTGCGAAGGTGCTTACATGCTGGATGCTATGAAGGCCATGTCGCAAAATGGCGCGGTGCCTTTCCGGCAATTCAACTACGATGAGCGCGACTGCTCGCGTACCCCCGGCGAACAACTGCTGCAACTGGGGCGGCAGTTTCGACTCAAAGGCTACAACCGACTGACGCTGGGCGCTTCTAACTACAAACCGGACATCTTAGCCATCAAGCAAAATTTGGCGCAGGGCGCGCCGGTGGTGATCGGCATGATGGTCGGTGGCTCGTTTATGAGTCGTATGGTAGGACAGCGCGTGTGGTACCCTGCACAAAGCGAGTATAATATGCGCGGCTTCGGGGGGCATGCAATGTGCGTAATCGGTTACGACGATAACCTGGAGGGCGGCGCTTTTCAAATTATGAATAGCTGGGGCGAAAACTGGGGCGATCAGGGGATTGCCTGGGTGCGTTACCGCGACTTCGAGCATTTCACCAAAGAGGCTTACGGCTTGTTTCCGGTGAGCGCTACCAACGCAGCGGACGCCCGGCAGATGCAGGTGGAATTCGGGCTGCTCGATCTAAGTACCCAAAGCACCATCGCATTAGCACAACGCGACGATATGAGCTTCCGAACCGTAAAACCATTAAAAAAAGGCGATAAGTTTAAAATATTGATTGCCAATTCTGTAGAATGCTATACCTATGTATTTGGGCAAGAAGCCGACGGTTCCAGCTACGTCCTGTTTCCTTACACGGACAAGCACTCGCCCTACTGCGGCATCACGGGTACACGCTTGTTTCCGAAAGACTATTCTATGACCTTGGATAATGTAGGCAACCGCGACTTCATTGCCATTGTGGTATCAAAAAAAGAGTTGGATTATAAAAAATTAAATAGCGCTATTAATGCCAGCCGCCAGAGTGATTATGCTAAAAAATTACAGGAATCTATTGGAAATGAACGAATTACGAATGTGAAATTCCAAGCAGGTAAAACCGTAGCTTTTGATGCAAATACCGAAGGTAAGAGTGTGGTCGGGATGGTTATTGAAATTGATAAAAACTAAATAAATCAGTTAAACCGTGTCCGGTTTTGTAAAATTCCGGACACGGTTTATTAGCTCCTTTTTTTAAAACTTAATACCCGCGCTGAGTGTCAGCACATTATTTCGGCCAGTAGCATCGCGGAAAAAGTCGGTCAGCCCGATTTCATAGTTCAAATCTACGGTCAGGAAAAGGATATCAATACCTGCGCCAACATTAGCCCCGAACGTCCAGCTATTCAAAGCATTTTTATCAAACGCAAAAGACTCGCGCTCGCGCACACTCATGACGTAAGTAGGCGACACCCCGCCCTTCGCATGAATATTGAGCAAGCCACCAGGTTTCGTAAGGTTAACGCCCAGATTCACCGGCAACTTCACACTCTGAATGGTGGTTTCATCCTTGAGGGCTACCTCATCCGGCCCGTTCAGATCTTTCAAAAGGCGGGCCGTAAAGCTATAATAATGCACACCAGGATTCAGGAAAAGCCAGCCCTTGCCCATACGCAGATCTACGCCAGCATTCCAACCCGCACGCGCCTCCGCGTTAATATCGCGGATATCAGCATCTATCGCGGACATATTGACACCTACTTTCGGATTCACTTTTACTTGTGCCCGGGTATGCACAATGAATGTCAGGAAGCACATCAGGGTGATTACAGCAATTTGCAGTTGTTTCATGGTTTTGTGTTTTTTTATTTTATTATGATAATATCACCATCAAGATGACCTTAAAACGTGATGCCCCTGTGAAATAGTTCTTAAAATTTTACGTATAAAGTTAATGTCGCGTTAAAAAAAACTAAAAACCAATCCTAAGCGCCACTATGATGAAAATCAATAGCCCTGTTGATACAAATCAGCTCATAGCTGCTTGAAAATGAATAGTTTTGATGCAGTATTTATCATTATTATAAAGTGCCAACCACAAGCACAAACTTTGCAACTTCTTGATTTTCAGTGTTAAAAAAAACAAAATATTTATGAAACTAATATTCCCTTTCATCGCACTCTGCATCATCTGCACCAACATGAATGCCCAGACACCACCCAACGTGCCCAAAGAAGCGCTGCGAATTTTTCCGGCTTTACAAAATATGCACGGCTACGCTGTTGGGCATTACAATCAATGCGTGCTCATCATTGGCGGACGCACCCAAAGTGACGTACCGGAGCTGTACGCCGGTGACTTCCCAAACCTTGAAATGATCCTGATTGACCTCAACCAGCGGCGCGCCACGGCCTTTGGCACAGGTAATCTGGAGGGCGTACTGGGCGAGCACTTGGCAGCTACGGGCATGGCCTATTATCAACACGAGCACCTACTCTACCTCGTGGGCGGCTATGGCTATAGCGATTCGCAATGCCGGTTTATTACCTTTCCTTATTTAACCGTTATTGACCTGAAAGCCACGATACCAGCCTTGCTGGCGGGCCAGAACCCGGTAGCACATTTTTACCAAATTAGTGACAAACGTATGGCCTTATTCGATGCAACCTTCGATTATAATGGCGACGAGTTTTTTATTATAAATGGTAAATATGCCTATAAATTGAATCCTTTTGAGGATACCCCAACCTATCATAAAGAAAATCGAACCGGGGAGGGCCATACTTTCCGCCTCCAGCAAAAGGAACATCAAATTGACTTTAAGGACTTTAAGAGTTGGTACGACCTGCGCGACCTAGAGGATTACTACGGCCCGCTACTCCCAGAACGCATTGAGCGCGCTATACACAGCAGCAACAAGGGCAATCAGTAGCTAAATTGATTAAAATCAATCCGCCAGATGATAAATATCAACATATTATAATACCAATAAAACTACATTTGTGCATGATATTTCAAAAATATCATGGTCAATTGGGTGTTCAATCATTATTGGCTGAAATTGTGATATTTATATCATAATTATATTCAGCACGCTGTCGTTTGGAGTACCTTCAAACGGCAGTTTTTCTTTTTCAAAAAAGACTTACCTTAGCGCAACGACGTTATCATGCGCCAGCGCTGCATACCTGCCGCCGAAATCAAACAACATGATTTTTCAACAATAAAATATTGATTATGAGCCTTTTAAACATACAGTTTATATGAAAAGTATTGTATCCTATAATCTTAACGGACTGCGTTCAGCGCTTGATAAGGGCTTTGCAACGTGGCTGACTGCCCACCAATTCGACATCGTGTGCGTACAGGAAACCAAAGCCCAGCGCGACCAAGTGGATCATACGCCATTCGAGCAATTGGGCTACCATGCCTACTGGCATACCGCCGAAAAAAAAGGCTACAGTGGCGTCACTACTTTCACCAAAATAAGCCCCACCCGTGTGGTGGAGGGCTGCGGTATTGCTAAGTATGATGTAGAAGGGCGTATTCTGCGTACTGATTTTGACGACTGGACGCTGCTCAACTGTTATTTCCCGTCGGGTACAACCGGCGATGTACGGCAAGCCTTTAAAATGGAATTTCTCGATGATTTTTTTCAATGGATTCAAGCCTTGAGTGCAGAGCGCCCGAAGCTCATTGTCGTAGGTGATTATAATATTGCGCATCAAGAAATAGATATTCATGATCCAAAAGGTAATAAAAAATCGTCTGGTTTCCTGCCAGAGGAGCGCGCCTGGATGACCAAATGGCTGGAAAGCGGATTCACGGATACTTTTCGCTATCTAAATTCCGACCATGTGGCGTATAGTTGGTGGAGCTTTCGTGCGGGTGCACGCGCCAAAAATAAAGGCTGGCGCATTGATTACCAGTCTGTTACAAATAATTTAAGCGATAAATTGATTCGCGTGTCGCACCTTACCGATGCGCAGCATTCCGATCATTGCCCCGTGTTGTTGGAGATAGATTTATAGTTGTTTTTAAACAGATAAAACATCGAAAGTAATAATATTCTCAGTTTTATCATGGTATTTATCCAAGTTTAGTAAAGCAATACCTCTATCTGTCAGAAAAAGGGACTCAAGTACATAATAAGACAGCAGTAAATACTCAATTGTTTTGATAGCATTCGGGCCCTCTTTTTCAATAGTGATTTTTTTTGTTATGGAGCGATTAGACAATTTGTAAATATAAATATCGCGGTCATGCATGATAGTAACATGATCTTTGCCAGCTAATAATGGCATGGATAAAATCAACGCTAAACAGAGAGTCCACCTCAAATTCTAAGGAACGGATCGGCTCAAGACGTACTTTTTCTTCATATTTCTTTACATTATTGGCTGGCAACTCAAACGGGTATTCTTCTTTTATACAAGAAACACCACAAACGAATAAAAACAACTGGAAATGAGTCTTTATTTTGTAATATTATAAATGTTGCCTTTTACCCAACAAATTTAATAGCAGATGTTATGCCGAGTTATAATACCCTTTTCAGTTGGAAATGGCGTACTTATTCATTTTCAAAAGCTTGTTTTTCAAAGCTTTACAAAATCGTGAATCGGACTTCGCCAATCGTAAATGGTATAAGGCGACATCTGTTTTTTTATTAAAAAAATTTAATGCTCATCATCAATAGCTGTTGCTTTGCATCTGAGATGCATATGATACCAGGACGGTTAGCACAAATTATTTACTCATCGCCTCAAAGTAATGATGTAAAAATTGTGCATTCCAGTTGGATTTGCTTCCAATCTGTTGAAAGTACAGATAACCATTTTTGCCAATATATGTAGTAGGCAGCACTTTTACTGGTAATTCAGCAAACATGGTATCTGAATATTTATAAAATGGTAAGTTCCAGTCTTTTGTTAAAAGAAATTTTTGTTGCTTACTTAGGTCTTCATTAGAAAGAACATAAAAATCAACTTGATTGCTCAAGGATTCGTATAATGTTTCTATTTGATCCATTTCTGCAAGACAAGGTTTGCACCAAGTAGCCCAAAAGTGGATAAAATAAGGTTTTCCATTCCATGAAATCGTATCAATTTCCCCTTCATTTGAAATTTTTTCCAACAAACCAGGGAGAGGAGCCTTATTAGTAAAATCCATGCCTGCACTCAGCCCAGTTGTAGCTTTTTCTATTCTCGGCAAAATTTTATAAGCAATATAAAAAGTAATTAATAAATATGAAACTACAAAGGTAGCAAACCCAACGCCAAAACCTATCCAAAAGCTTTTATGCTTAAATATTTTCATACATAGTTCAATTTAATTTTTTGCGTGTACCATGTAGATATCTTAAAGTATAAATAATTGGCCCAAAAAATAGTAGCCTAAGTATGTTTTTGAAATCAAAATGATTCGAAAGAATCAATAAAATGGCATTCAAAGTCACATAAATGGCAAGGGAAATAAATAAAATTTTCATATTTTTTTATTTTAACTGATTTTGAAAAGTATTAATGATATTTCACTGCATTCCAAATAAATAGCTTAACGGACGATACAAGAAATGACTTCTATAAATTAGACTTACACATTCATTTATTGGCAATAGATAAAACATGCTGGGTATTTACTAAGAAATATGTTATGTTACGTTGTTCATCATAGAATTTTTCATAGACCAAAGGATAAACTAAATCATCGGCATACTTGAAACTTCTAACGGAGCTATATTCAGTCGCCGTTTCAGTCGCAACATTACTTTCTTTAGTACAAGATAAAAAACTCTGAACAACAATGCAACCAAAAATCAAAAAAACTTTTTCATTAGCTTATTAATTTAATTATGACAAGAACGCCTACTCTATTCAAGGTTTTCGGCAAGCCCTTTTTGAAGATGCATCTTTCGATTACAAAGTTATAAAGTCTTTTTCTGTGATGCGAGATAAATAAAACCCATTTGTGACAGGATATTTGAATATTTAAGCCAAATACATTAAGGGGGGGGGGGTAAAGCCTTGATTTTAAATTATTTACACATTAAATAAAATTAAAACTATTGCGTAATTGTGACCATATTCCGGTTGTAGTTTTTTTCCAGTATTGTGCGAAACTATCTGGTAGTTCAATTTTTTTTACCCCAAATTATAGGCACTACATATGATGTTTACCCCCTGTCAATTTTCAGATCAAGAATATTGCCCATATGATAGCAGGTGCGGCAGCGTGGTTCATAGCGATCCTTTTCGCCCAGCAGTACGGTGTCCTTCTCGTTTGTGAGGCGGTAAGAATGGGTAGCCAGATTGCCGCAATGGGGGCAGATGGCGTGCACTTTTGTGATGTATTCGGCTACTGCCAAGAGTTGAGGCATGGGTCCGAAGGGGCGCCCCCGATAGTCCATGTCTAAGCCGGCAATAATGATGCGCAAGCCTTGTAGGGCGAGCTTTTGGGCAATGTCGGGGAGTTCGGCATCAAAAAACTGGGCTTCGTCAATGCCTACTACGTTGACGCCTTCGGTGAGGGTGAGCAGGCGCGAGGAGTGCTCAATGGGTATAGATAGGATGGCGTTGGCGTCATGCGATATCACATGAGCATCGTCGTAGCGGGTGTCTATTTTGGGTTTAAAAATTTCCACTTTTTGGTTGGCGATCTTGGCGCGCTTGAGTCGCCGGATCAGTTCTTCCGTTTTTCCCGAAAACATGGAGCCGCAGATCACCTCGATCCAGCCGCTGCGTTGTCCTTTGAAGTGAGGTTCGAGAAACATGGGGGTTATGATATTATGATATTGGGATATTATGATATTGGGATATTGGGGTGTTTATACCATTTTCAATGAGAAAAGATATATTTAAAATCCTGTTAAACATTTGTTTTTCAGTGTTTTATGATGTTTTTTTAGGTAATAGGTGATGGATGATAAGCCAGAATGGCTGGTCTAATGTCTATCATCTAAAATCTAATTTTGAGCATCTGGCATCTAAAAATGTTTTAAAATCTTGTGTCAATATAATATGGTAGCATAGCGCGCCAGGTGGGCCAGTCGTGTGGCATATCGGGGCCCCATATATCGAGTTCGTGGGGGATGCGCTTGGCATGCAGTACCTGCGAAAAACGCTGCGAGGCTTCGGGGGTTTCCCAATCGCCGGAGCCGGTCAGGATGTGAATGTGCTGGGCATTCTGTAGCTTGGGTAAAAAGTAATTATCATTGAGGTTCGGTAAGTATTGTATTGGCGAATTGAGGTACACATCTTGGTCGTGGTAGCCTTTTGTGTAGGTGCTTAGGTCGTAATTGCCGCTCATGGCAATCACACCATCGAGCAGATCGGGGCGCTTGAAATAGAGATTGGCCGAATGCAAGGCTCCAAGCGAGGCGCCGGCTACCATGATGGGGGTATTCGGACTCGTTTTGCTGCGTATAAACGGCACCACTTCGTTATAAACATAATCATTAAACTGGTTGTGGCGGATTGCTTTGTGACGCGGATGCATATTGTTATTTAGCCAACTTTCACTATTTATGCTATTAATTGAAAAAACTTTTACTTTGCCATCATTTATATATTTACTAATGGCATCAATAAGGTGAAAGCGTTCGTATTCTAAGTAGTCGGCAGCAGCCGTGGGCAGCAGCAATAGCGAGAAGCCATAGTGGCCGTACATTACAATATCCATGTGCTTGTGGAGCGAAGGGCTATGCCAGCCGTGAATTTCTCTGTGCATTCGTAATCGTTTTGGTCAAAAATAGTGAAATGTTTGAATTTGCAAAGGATACTTGCCCTAAGTTTAGCATTTAATGATAAAATTGTGCCGCTTCAGTTCACACGCACACGCAAAAGACTGCCAAGGCGCTCGAAAGCGGTTTGCCATTCGGGGCTGGCGAATTCCCAGTCTTTATTCTTATAGCCCTTGAGCATGGAAAAGAAAAGATTTTGGCTTTTCCAGACATTCAAGCCGATCGGCATGGCATCTAAGGTTTCGAGGATGCTAATGAGATTTTCCAACTGCCGTAGGGTGGCACTGTTGGTTTCGATGGCTTTGATTTCTGCAAAGATGCGTTCGCTAGCCACCAATTTGAACGACTGTTCATTGGTGATGGGGATGTCCCAGCGAGCCAATTCGTCGGCAATTCGATTCAACTCGCGGATGTGTAGGTTGCCATTTTCAAAAAAGCGATGCAGGTCGTTGTTGAGCACAAATTGTACTGCATTTTTAAATGCATCAGGTACGGGTAGTTCATTTTGAGCTAAAATGCTCATTAACTGATAGTTATCATTATAAAAATCGCGTAATTCCACTTCTACCTGGCGCAGGCTGTTGGCAGTAATTTGCATTAGTATTTTTCGCTTCTCGTCGCGGAAAAGGTGCTGGACGGTGTATTTTTCGGGGCCAAAATATTGTTGCATCAAGCCAATGACCGAGCCAAGGTCTGTGGAGCGAAAGGCATCATTGAGTTGCTTCGACATTTGATCGAAGGTATCCCGATCCATATCAATAGATATATTACCAATAATATTCAACTGCCCTAAGTGCAAAACGGCAAAACTGAAGTGTTTTTCGGAATGGGTAATTTTGGAATGGACGGTAGTGCGGCCTAAGGCCAGCCGGTAGTTGCCAGCTTCTAAGCGCTCGAACACTTCGCTGCGAGCGGTATAGTTGAACAATTCCAGTTCCTCTGGGTACTGTTCGAACAAGGAGGATGCAGCATAGTGCATAGCTACCCGCACCAAGTCCACACGCGCGGGCATCACGTAACGTCTGTAACTTATGGCACCGTTTTTATAAACATTACTAGGGGCTTTTTCTAATTTTTTTAGAAACGTCTCATGCAGGTCGGCGCTACTAATTTGATTGGCGTAGTAAATAGCTCTGTTGGCATATTGCAATATCTGGTTAGTTTCGATACCAGATATTTCATCAAAGAACCAGCCGCAACTGGTAAACATTAGCACGGCGTTGCGCTGCATTTCCATTAGGCGCAGGAGCTTCGTTTTTTCTGTGACATCCAATTCTTGCTTCGCATGCTGCCTGACGAAGTCCTGTACACTGCGCTCGTTGCGTTGCAGCAGCACTTGGATGTAATCGTTACGAGCCTCCCAAACATTGTGTACCAGTTTACTGGCTTCTTTTTGGTAAATCGGAGAAAGTTCGTCGCGCAACCAGTTGAGAGTGTCGCGTAGTGGGCCGCGCCAGGCTTGTGTCCAGCCGGGGCGACCGCCCGTGTTGCAGCCACAATTGCTCCGCCAGCGTTCTACGCCGTGTACACAACTCCAGGAACTGTTTTCGTGGATTTGTACCTCGTATTCGGGTGGAAATTTTTCGAGGTACTGGGCGTAGTTTATGATATTTGCTAAATGATTTTCTTCGATATAATTTAGACAGTCCGCTAAAGCCATTTCGCCATAGCGATGATGATGCCCATAGCTTTCGCCGTCGGTGGCGATGTGTACAAGTTGTGGTGTATCATCATCATCGTGCGCATTGAGGAGGCGATGGGCAAAATTTTTACCATTGTTAAGCAAACCCTCAAAAGCTACACCTTGTGCGATACCTCCATGATAGAAAAATAGCGCAATGCGTCTGCCGGAAGGCAGCACACACCAATACGGGCGGCGGGTTTCGATGCTCTCGGCAGGGAGAGGATCCAAGTTTTTCACGCCGATTTTACCAATGACTTTTTCCTGACGCCGCCGCCAAGTGGTGCAAGTAATGCCATTTGCAGCGAGCATTTCGAGTGTTTCTGTATCCACGGCGGTTTCGGCTAACCAAATGCCCGCTGACGGTCGTTTAAAACGATATTCAAAATCGCGCAAGCCCCAGATGATCTGGGTTTCTTTGTCGCGTCGGTTGGCTAATGGCAGGATGATATGGCTATGCACCTGCGCAATAGCCGAGCCGTGCCCGCCGAAGCGCGTTTGGCTTATTTTATCAGCATCCAGGATGGCTTTGTAGGTTTCGGGGTCCATTTGTTCGAGCCAAGAAAGCAAGGTAGCCCCAAAATTGAAACTAATACGGGTATAATTATTGATGATCTTGGTGATAAACTGTTGGTTATCCAATATTCGGGCAGCAATATTTGGCGCGTAGCATTCAAAGTTAATGCGTTCGTTCCAATCGTGAAAAGGTGCTGCGGAATCTTGCATTTCCACCACTTCCAACCAAGCATTTTCGCGCGGTGGCTGGTAGAAATGTCCATGGATACAAATGAACTTATTGGTCGTATTCATACTTCCAAGGGTTGTGCCAAAATGAGTGCTCGTACTAACAAATGGATACGAATGCTTTACAAAAGTACGGTTTTAAATAGTGTGTCCCTTACAATAAGGCAAACATTTTTCCACGAAATACAAATAGGCTGTTGAAAAAAGCGCATCAGGGCAGTAGCAGACTGCTATCGCCGTAACTCAAGAAGCGGAAATCATGTGCCAGTGCATACTGATAAACCCGGCGCCAGTCTTCACCGATGAGGGCTGCCACGAGGAGTAGGAGGGTGCTATTGGGTTGGTGGAAATTGGTGATCAGCCCTGAGGTCAGTTGCATTTGGTAGCCCGGCGCTATGAGTAGTTGAGTAGCGCCTTCCAGCATGTCTTTATGCGCGGCGTCCATTTGTCGAAGTATATTTTGTAGGGCGGTGGCGGGTGGTATTTGCAAAGTAGCCGTTTCGTAGGGCATCCATTGTGCTATATAAAATGGTGCATCTGGCTGCTGCGCTAACAAAGCACCGTACCAGTAGAGGCTCTCTAAGGTACGCATACTGGTGGTACCAACAGGTATGATAGGCTTACCGGCGTGCAAGGCATCTAACAGGCGCTCCAGTGTTTGGCGTTGCACCATTACACTTTCCTCGTGCATCTGATGGTCGGCTACAGTAGCAGATTTGACGGGTTTGAATGTGCCTGCGCCTACATGCAGCGTTACGAAAAGGCGCTCGATACCGCTTTTATCTAAGGCGGCGAAGGTATATTCTGTAAAATGCAACCCGGCCGTAGGCGCAGCCACCGAACCCTGCGCGCGCGCGTAGATTGTCTGGTAGCGTTCTTGGTCGGTAGCCTCGTTCGCCCGATTCAAATAGGGCGGCAAAGGGATGATGCCAAAATGCGCCAGCACTTGCCCAAAGGACTGCTCCGCCCCACTCCATTGAAATGCTACTTCAAAAGCATCATCGAGGCGCTGCAAGCGCGTGATGCTCAAGGTGAGCGCGCCATCTTGTTTGGTGGCGATCCCACTTTTCCATTTGCGATTACCGCCGATTAAGCATTTCCAGCGCACTGGATTGGTACTTGAAAAATTTTGCTGATAATCATGCGGTGTCATTGGCTCAATGCACAGAATTTCAATCGTTGTGCCATTATCCAACAAAAAATGCAAGCGAGCATGTATTACGCTGGTGTCGTTGAATAACAAGACACTCTCAGGTGTCAGGTATTCCGGTAAGTTCCTAAAAACTGTGTGACCTATGCGCCCGCTTTGGTACAGCAGTAACTTAGAGCCGTCGCGCGCTTCAGCCGGAAACTTCGCAATGCGTTCTTCCGGTAGTGCATAATTGTAGTCTTCTATGCGAATATCCTGCGGCGATTGGCGCATAAAAACCTGTTTACGAGCTATTTAAATATCATAAGTTAGCTCTACTTCATCTGTAGTGGGGTGCGCTTGGCAAGTCAATACAAAGCCTTTCACCACCTCTTCTTCGTCGAGTGCATAGCAGACATCCATCTTCACGCTGCCCTTAGTGACCTTCGCCATACAGGTCGAACAAGCACCCGATGTACAAGAATAAGGCGGATCATACTTCTGATCAATCAAGGTATTGAGAATAGATTTGCCCGCGGGTACACGCACTTCTATCTGCTGCCCATTGAGCATAGCGCGCACCAGTGCACCGCTCACCCCTTTCACCCGATCAGCATCAGCCATCGGCCCTGTAGTAAAGCGCTCCGTGTGAATGTCCTTTTTAGCCACACCCCTTGCCAACAATGCTGCTTCTACCGCATCAATCATAGAGCCGGGCCCGCAGATAAAATACGCCGTACTCTTGGCACGCATTGGATGTTCTTCCAAAAATTTATACACTTGAGCCGCATCAATGCGCCCGACCTTGCCCTGCCAACTTACAGCCCCTTTTGAGAACAAACCCTTCAGTCCGCCTGCCTTCTCCCGATGGGGTCGGCTCAGGATATGCTGTACAAAAAACTGCCCTTGATAACGCTGCACCAACTGCTCAATGGCTGCTTTGAAAATAATGCTGTCCTCGTGGCGATTGCCATACAAAAGATGTATGCTACTCTGCGGCTCTTCTTCCAGGATGGTTTTAATGATAGAAAACAGGGGGGTGATACCGCTAC
>CALMSP010000167.1 GCA_937872405.1 uncultured Saprospiraceae bacterium
AACCCAAATCTGATCATTTTCGACTTCAAAAACGAATTTTAAACATACTCTTAAACCTATGTGCTGGTGCCGCAAATTTACCGATGAATCATCATACCATTTGCGATTTTAGAAGTTCGATTTTTATTTTATAAAGTATTGAAAATCAATTTTTTGAAATTAAATAAGTGTAGCATTTCCAATTAGAAATGGTATAAAAAATTTTGCAAGTGTGCACTACATAATATAAAGGATTATAACTTTCATCAAGAAAACGGGTGCTTCGGTCTATTTTTTGATACATCTCATCATGTTGTGCATTAATTTCCAACGATGTTTCACTTTTTTCCAAACCTAAAACGCGACAAATATGAAGTACGTAATCCCGATATTGTTGTTGCTGCTGGCTTTCACCAATATCACGCAGGCACAGAAGCCCACCGATAAACGCCTACAAGGACTGGATACTTTGGTCAACCGCCTCCTCAAAGAATGGAATGCACCGGGCGTCGGCATTGCCGTTGTAGAAAAAGATAAAGTCGTCTATGCAGGGGGCTTTGGCTTCCGCGATTATGAAAACAAAGCGCCTGTAAGCGCCAACACGCTTTTTGCAATTGGCTCTTGCACCAAAGCCTTTACGTCTGCGCTGCTGGGCAACCTGCAACAGGAAGGCAAACTCCGCTTGGACGACAAGGTGAAAACGCACCTGCCGGACGTCGAATTTTATACGGATCACCTAACGAATACCATTACTATACGCGACCTGACCTGCCATCGCACCGACATCCCCCGACATGATTATTCTTGGTATCTTAATCCAACATCAAGGGATAGCTTGGTGCTGCGAATCAAGCATCACGAAAATTTCGCCGAACTCCGAGACAAATGGTATTATAATAACTTCATGTTTTTATTACAAGGTGTAATAGCAGAAAAACACACGGGCAAAAGCTGGGAAGATAATATTCGGGCGCAGTTCTTTGAGCCGCTGGGCATGCGCACCTCCAATTTTACCCTATGGGATGGCCAGCACGCTGCGCACGCTGCCAAAGGCTACCAAGTGGGCAAGAATAAGGACATCAAAAGCATGGATTATTACCAAATAGAAGGCATGGGGCCTGCTGGTTCTATTTTTTCAAGCCCCGCAGAAATGGCTAACTGGGTGATTACGTGGATCAACGGCGGCAAATTTCAAGGGAAAACCGTACTGCCGGAATCCTACGTGCGCGAGGCCATCTCTTCGCAAATGGTGGTTAGCCCTGACGTGCCCGGCACCGATAATCCCGATGTACAATTTGCCAACTACGGCATGGGTTGGTTCCTGACCTCCTACCGCGGGCACTACCGCGTGGAGCACGGCGGCAACATTGATGGCTTCAGCGCCAGCACGTCCTTCTTCCCCAGCGATAGCATCGGTATTGTAGTGCTGGTGAATCAAAATGGCTCTGTGTTGCCAAGTATGATTCGCAATTACATTGCCGATCGGATGCTGAAATTGCCACATCGCGATTGGCATCAGCAGCGCAAAAAAGCTATGGACGAAGCCAAAGCCGCCGAAGCCGTAGCGAGTGCCTCTGATAGCTTGAATCGCAAACTGGGTACGCGCCCCGCGCATCTGGTGGCTGCATATACAGGTCGGTATGAACATCCAGGATACGGCGCATTTACCATCGAACTAAATAAAGACACCTTAATGATATTATTTGGTAATAAAAATGGTAATGGCTGGTTAGAACATTATCATTATGATATATTTCGCCCCAGAGGCTTCGATGAAGAAGACTTAGCAAGCAACTCGCCGGTTCGCCTACAATTTTATACCAATCTGAAAGGCGAAATAGAATCGGCAGGGATGTACAGTGTAGAGCCAACATTAGAAAAAATTGTTTTTAAAAAGCAACAGGTAGCAATAGCTGTTAATAAAAGCGACTTAGAAAATTATCTCGGCGAGTACGAACTGGCAGGGATGGTGGCAAAGGTTTACCTGCGTGGCGAAAATACCCTGATGGTCATGGTGCCGGGCCAACCAGACTACGAAACCGTACCGATCGGCACGCACGAATTCAAGCTCAAAGTATTAGATGGCTTTAGCGTGCGCTTTGAAATGAATGCCGACGGACAGGCCGGCGCGGTCTATTTTATTCAGCCCAATGGCACTTTTAAAGCTACCCGCAAAAAGTAGGCACGATTAAAAAAAAACAAAACCAGCACTGCCGTTGTTCGATCTTGCTCGATCGCGGCAGTGTTTTTTTTGCAACACCGCATATTTTCCAAATAGGTATTGTATATTTATAGCGTACTTTGGGGAAATTTATGATATCAGTGAATAACTTTGGTGTTATTTTATAAAAAACAATCAATTCAACCCATTCTGCACTCATGCTCATCGAACCCTTTCACGCACTGTACGCCAATAAGCAGCGTGCATTAGCAGAACCTGTTTTTTTCGATGCGGTAAAAGAAGATTACCAGCAATTTCTCAACGCCGGATTCTTCCTACACATGGCCCAACCTGCCCTGTTTATCTACAAAATTGCAACGCCCACGCGCACCTACACGGGCGTGCTGGCCAGCGTGGATATTGAAGCCTACCTCAGTGGTAATATTAAAAAGCACGAACTGACCATTCAAGCCGAAGAAGAAAAACAAACGCAATTTTTACAAAATCGCCAAGCAGCCGTGAAGCCTGTGCTATTGACGTATGCTGAAAATGCGCAAATTGATGCTTGGTTAGAGCACTATGCTCAGCTACATCCTCCTTTTTTAGATATTCATTTTGCATTAGAACAACAAAATCATCAGTTTTGGGCAATACAAGCATCTGATGATGTGATTTTTATACAATCTCTTTTTAATCAATATATACAGCACGCTTATATCGCTGATGGGCATCATCGCATGGCTTCCATAGCGCGTATTCAGCAAAAAAAAGATGCACCGGTAGCTTATCGGCAGGTATTTTGTGCATTTTTTCCTTCCAAGCAGTTAGATATTTTACCTTTCCATCGGCTCGTAAGAATCAATCAATCCATTGATTTTCAAAAATTTACAACCATTTGCCGCATTGAAAAACTCGCCGCACCGGCATTGCCGAGTGCCCCCCACGAGTTCACACTGGGGATGGGGCAACACTGGTATCGCCTGCACTGGCGTGCAGAAGCCTTGCAACTGCCCACAGATACCGATGCAACACTGCTTAATAAGTTGATTATGAATAACTTAATGCACATCGTGGATGTACGCAACGATCCGCGCATACAGTATGTAGCTGGCGCCGACGGGCTGGACGCCGTGCAGCAAAAACTACAAACACGCCCCGATTATATGGCTTTTTGCTTGTATCCAATTTCATTTGATACCCTCGCCACCCTCGTAGAAGCAGGACACACATTACCCCCAAAGTCCACTTGGTTTGAGCCACGCATGAAAAACGGGCTTATTGTAAAAATATATTAAACTTAGATATTTATCTCTGTTTATCTGCCGTTTATAAGTTATATACAATACTAATATTATATTGCTTTTAATAAAAGACGACACCCTGGTATTGGTTTTTATTAGCATCTGGTAGCTACCATTCAGAATTCATCCATGTTTTCAAATTCATCCCAGTCTTTTACTAATTTGCGTAGCTGCCGCAGCGACTCGCCATCGGGCAATTCAAAAACACCGGTACGCACCTCTACCCAAGCGCAATCCACGCGCCCACGCAAGGGCGGCTGCACTTTTTTCAGGCGCACGCGCACACCTCGTAGATTTTCAAAATAATCATTGAGCCTATCCGCAATACGCTGAGCAACAGACTCCAATAATTTAGAAGTTTTTTTCATTTCTTGTTCGCAAAGCAAGTAAATCGTTTCATAATTGGCAGAAAGTGGCGTTTCATCTTCCGTAGCCTCTTGCTCAACCGGCTCATACAATTCGTCCATTTCGGCCGCCAGCTCAATGTCCACATCCACATACACATCCAGTATAAAGTCATTACCCGTTTCGTTTTCCTCCGGGTAGAATCCGTGATTAGCGCGAAAATAGGCGCCTTCCAATGCAATAATGGCCATAGTTCGGTGATTTTTATGCTATCCTTAGCGATTGATTTCGTATTGATTAAAGTCAAAATTACGTCCTAAAGCGATTAGAAGATAGCAAGATTGCCGTGAAATGTCTAATTTTGCATTAAATATGACGCTGCCCGTTTAAGATAGGCATTTGGTTGTAAGCGATTTTATTATATCCTAACCAAAATAAATACGTATGCAAGCATATAATAATGGAACAAACATTGTAAAAAAAGCGAAAGAAGACCGCTTTCAGCATCATGATTATTATCAGATAGATGATTTGCTGAGCGAGGAACATCTGCTGGCCCGCGAGGCAGTGCGCGCCTGGGTAAAGCAGGAAGTATCGCCAATTATTGAGGAATACAGCGAGCGCGGCGTGTGCCCAACGTATCTGTTTAAAGGGCTGGCAGAGATCGGCGCATTTGGTCCAAGTATTCCGGCGGAGTACGGCGGTGGCGGCATGGATGAAATAGCGTATGGCATCATCATGCAAGAATTAGAACGCGGCGACTCCGGCATCCGTTCGATGGCTTCGGTACAAGGCTCCTTGGTGATGTATCCAATCTATCGTTTTGGCTCGGAAGCGCAGCGCCGCAAGTACCTGCCCAAGCTCGGTAGTGGCGAGTTTATTGGTTGTTTTGGATTAACCGAACCGGACTATGGCTCCAATCCCAGCGATATGATCACCCAGGTGAAAGACGACGGCGACGCTTATATTCTGAATGGCGCCAAAATGTGGATCACCAACTCCCCCATCGCAGATATAGCGGTGGTATGGGCGAAGGATGAGGCAGGCATCATTCGTGGTATGATCGTAGAAAAAGATATGAAAGGCTTCAGTGCGCCGGAGATTCATGGTAAGTGGTCGCTGCGGGCCTCTATTACGGGCGAACTGGTGTTTGAGGATGTGCGCGTACCTAAAGCCAACGTCTTGCCCAATGTTCAAGGGTTGAAAGGGCCGCTTTCTTGTCTTTCCAAAGCGCGCTATGGTATTGCTTGGGGTGCCGTGGGTGCTGCCTTAGACTGCTACGACTCGGCGCTGCGCTATTCGCAGGAGCGTATTCAATTTGGTAAACCCATTGGTGCGTTCCAACTTACGCAAAAGAAGCTGGCAGAAATGATTACCGAAATCACCAAAGCCCAATTGCTCGTGTGGCGGCTCGGCATGTTGGCTAATGTCGGTAAAGCTACGCCGGCACAAATCTCTATGGCAAAGCGCAATAATGTACACATGGCGCTGGAGATAGCCCGCGAAGCCCGCCAGATACATGGGGGTATGGGCATCACGAATGAGTACCCGATCATGCGTCACCTGATGAATTTAGAAACAGTACTCACATATGAAGGTACGCACGACATTCACCTGCTTATCACCGGCATGGATGTCACGGGCTTCAACGCCTTCAAATGAGCGCCAGATACACACGGGGAAAGTTTCAAAAAAACGCTTTGTCTAATTAAAAAAACAAGGTATTAACCAGAGTTTTAGCACGTTTTTATCTATAATTTTGTTTTTTGGGGCATTTATAAAACAAATGGGGGCAAAAATTTCGTTCTTATCAAAATTACAAATCAAAAAGACTATGAGGCTACGCTTATTTATACTGGGTATGCTGATTATTATGGCGAGCAACATCGCCCAGGGGCAGGGTGCGTTACCAATTCAACTGACCAACCCTTCTTTCGAGGATATTCCACGCCATAGCCATGTGCCACGCGGCTGGTACGACTGCGGCTTCCCCGGCGAATCGCCCCCCGATACGCAGCCCGACCCAACCTTCCGAGTATCCAAATCAGCTTACGATGGCGAAACATACCTCGGCATGGTGGTGCGCGACAACGACACCTGGGAAGCTATATCCCAGAAGCTCACCCGCTCAATGGACAAAAGCACCTGCTACGAATTGAGCCTTTATGCGGCCCGATCCGAATCGTATGTAAGCGTGAGCCGTATCACAGATGATCAGGCTAATTATGTGACGCCTGTAAAAGTGCGCATCTACGGCGGTTTTGATTATTGCGATAAGCAATATTTGCTGGGTGAAACGAAGCTGATCATCAACACCCGATGGTTGGAATACCGCATCAAGTTGGAGCCAATTGCTAATTATACGCATATCGTTATTGAAGCGTTTTATAATACGCCAACGCTGTTTCCGTACAATGGTAACGTGTTGTTAGATAAATTGTCTGACCTGATCCCTGTGCCTTGCGAACAGCCGATAGCAGAAACAACGGAGCCGCCCAAAGCGCCTGAAGTGAAGAAGCCACCTGTGACACCCACCTCACCACCGAAGACGCCAAGCACCCCACCTACTACCACCCCAAAAACACCGCCGGTAGTAGTGGAAAAGAAGGAAGAACCACCAGTGGTGATCGAGAATAAAAAGATTTCGGAACTCAATCGTGCCGATCTGAAAGAAGGCTCCACGATTCGTCTGGATAATCTTTATTTTGAAGTGAATAAAGCAGTGATTACTAACGGTTCTTATGCCGTATTAGACGAAATTTATGCCTTCCTGAGCCGCAACCCCGAAGTAATTGTCGAAATAGGCGGGCACACCAATGGCGTCTGCGATGATGAATATTGCAATCGCCTTTCCACCAACCGGGCTAAAGCAGTGTATGATTATATAGTGAAAAAGGGCATTGACAAAAACAGGCTGCAATACAAGGGCTACGGCCGGCGCCAGCCGATAGCGGATAACAATACGCCCGATGGCCGCAGGAAAAACCAACGGGTTGAGATCAAAGTTCTGAGTTTCAACGGATAATGCATAATGTGTAATAAAAATATGCGCCAAGTTGCTTATTCGCTATTTGGCGCATATTTGCTTCTCTTATCCCCAATTTCCCAAAATTAAACCTCCAATAGAACGTTGATACATTCACAGTATCGTTTGGCGCGTGGCATCTAATATGCTTCTGACCTCTTGCGCGTCGGCTGCTTGTGCATACACCCGTAGCACGGGTTCCGTACCTGAGGGGCGGATCATGACCCAGCGGTCGTTGCCCAGATTAAACTTAAACCCATCAATCGTTTCGAGGGATTCGACAATGTAGTTGCCAAACGAGGTGTAAGGATTCGACTGGCACTGCTGTATAACTGCTTGTTTTTGAGCTTCTTCGATATGCAAATCATCTCGATCGCAATGGAAAGCGCCTACGAGTTCATACACTTCTTCAATCAATTGTTTGACCGATTTGCCGGTTTTCGCCATAAATTCTAAAATCATCAGCCCAATCCAGATGCCGTCACGCTCCGGTATATGCCCTTTCACCGCCAAGCCGCCTGATTCCTCGCCGCCCACCAGCACATCCTCTTGAGCCATGATCTCGGCGATGTATTTGAAACCAATTTGAGTTACTTCCACGTCCAACCCAAACTGGGCTGCCAGTTTCTTCATTTTATCCGTCACAGAAAAGGTAATCACCACCTTTCCGGTTTCCTGTTTGTATTTGAACATGTATAGCAGCAGCAACAGCAAAATATGATGTGAATCTACAAAATTGCCGTCTTCATCATACATTCCAATTCGGTCGGCGTCGCCATCGTTGGCAATACCCAATACAATATCGGGGCTGTTTTTAATCAAATCCGACAGTTCCTGCAGGTTGCGATGGATTGGTTCTGGCGCCTGCCCATGAAATCCAGGATTGTCATCGCAATGCAGCAATACCGCCTCCGGAAAAAGCTGGCGCATAGCATTTTGACCTGCCCCGTACATAGCGTCATAAGCAATTTTCAACCCCGTTTGTTTGATCAAATTCAGATCGAAATGCGCCGCCACATGATCTAAGTAAAGCTGCTCCAAGTCAATATATTCCAACAAACCCTTAGCACGCATAGCCTCTAACGAAGGCAACGCCAAGTTGGTCGCATCGGGCACCATCGCCTCTACCGCTGCAATCTGGTCGGGGCCGGTGGGGCCGCCCAAAGCCGATTTGAGTTTAAATCCATTATACGACGGCGGATTGTGGCTGGCGGTAATCACTACCCCTTGATCCGAGCCAGTCTTTACGACCCCCAGCGATACCATGGGCGTGGACACAAACCCTTTAGCCAGAATTACTTTAATACCGTGCGCACCAAACACCTGTGCCGAAGTCTCTGCAAATAACTGTCCACCAAAGCGACTATCATGCCCGATGAGCACCTGCTTGCCGTTATTTTGTTTTAACCACAAAGCCGTACCTTCTGCCACGCGCTTAACGTTTTCTACCGTATAATCGAGTGCAATAATGGCTCTCCAGCCGTCTGTTCCGAATTTTATTTGGCTCATAATGCTTTACGAATTCATAGGTGAGCATGTATGCAATGTCCTCGCAAAAATAGGTATAGGAAGTGGCAAATGGTAACATTTTCCAGCGCAAAATACAAAACATCCGTTGTGGGGATACATTTTCATCGGAGCGAGTCCGGCCTAGATAGAATCGGGCGCAGCGGGGTCGTGTCATTCAACACTTTTGCCTCTGGGCGCTCTGGGCGCTCTGGCTTATAAGGCTTGAAAATGGTATCTTTTGACAGCCGAGCCTCCAGAATGATGAGTGAATCCGATACGCGTATTGCTTCCGTCAGTACCCGCTCCTGGCAGCGTTCGCGAAGGGTGCGTTCATAATCTTGGAGCCTTGCCGACACGTACTGTTCGATCAGTTGCGTTTCCTGTGCTTGCTGCTTAGCTTCCGAATCGCAGCCCAACGCCAATAACCATAATAGTGCCAACACGATAAGCCAATGCACATTCATACGAAATGAATTGGAGTGATAATAACTCTTAGAGTATGTTTAAAATTCGTTTTTGAAGTCGAAAATGATCAGATTTGGGTTCTCACGAAGCGTTTTTTGAGCTGCATAGCAGCGCTACGGAGCGAGAAAAAGGCAAAGTGAGGTTCCATAGATGAACATTTGCAGACCAAAGTATGAAATTTAAACATGCTCTTAGTGAATTCTGAGTACAACAGCACAAAAATACCACTTTGCAGATTGTAATACAGCATTAATTTTAATAGGAGCCATCAGACGCCTCAAAATAAAGACAAGTTGCCTCGTCTTCGCAAGCTGTGCATTATAAGCATATTCTACTTTACTAAAAATCGGTGAGTAACATCGCCAGAATAAAAAGTACGATGACTTTTTTGTGCGTCAGATTTTTTACAATTGGTAACCCCAATAGGACGCTTCCTTCTGATTTTTCTGCCCTGCCAACTTCTTAGCAGGGTAGAAAAGTCTTGGTTATATCACAATTTTAGTTTATTTCTTGCAATTTGCGCTGCGCGTTGTTGAGGCTATTTTTTTGCTCACTTATTTTTTGGCGCATTTGCTCTTGTTCTTTTCCGTTTTGCGCGATGTTGTCCTCTGCTTTTTTGATAACCTCTTTGGCTTTTTCAATCTCTTTTAAATGCCGGTCATGCGCTGCTTGCAACTTCTCCAACTCTTTTTCCAATCGTTTGAGTTCTTTTTCTTGCTCTGCCAACTCGTTGCGGGCTGTCTCGCGTTTTACTTCTGTGGCAAACTGTACCAGCATTTTTTCGGCTTCGGCATACTGTTCGGGGTATTCGCGCGAGCTAAGGAATCGGGTTCCCATATTCACCCAAAGGAACATTTCCGAGTCGCCGCGCTTGCTGGTGCTGATTTGTGCGTGCAAATCCACAGGGGTAGCGCCGCCAATGGATGGTATGCTAATGTCATCTGTAAACCATTCTTTCGTTTTGCGTTGCATCTCTGCTTTGCCGCCGTAGTTGTTTTTTATGAAGGATTCCCAAGCTTTACCAATGATCTTACCATCCATACCTGGCAATTGTACAACTAAGGCATTCTGATTGCCTAAACTCATGGAGGAGTTTTTTTCGCTCACTAAGCGCACGCCTTTGGGGGTCATCTGTGCGTAAGATATAGATACACACAACAAGGTAGTGACTACTACGGACATCCAATGTTTCATGATTTTTAGTTTTTAAACTACGAAATAAAATTTCACCTTTTCGAGTGGAATTGATTTTATATTGTGACGTGGCCGTAAAAGAAAAGTCACATGCCGTGGAAAAAAAATTTCAAGGAACCAATACACGCAAGGCCTGTGACAGAATAGAAAAACGAACAGGCGTGTGCCCCAGCAGTTCGCCGTCGGCTTCTACATAGACGAGATTGTCCGAATCTACTTGCACCTCCTTGGTTTGGAAAATATCAATTTTAGGATGCCGATGCAGGGAGCCATTATAAAAGCGCCAAGTGTTGAGCAGCACACCCAGTTTGCTGACGCGCCGAGCCAACGTGAGGGCCAGCAGCCCGTCGGTGGGGTTGGCATGAGGCACTAATTGCATACCGCCACCCGAATAGCGCGCAATGCCGACATTAATGGTGTAGTAAAAGTTTTTTTCGGTATGTCCATTAAAACGAACACGGGCAAAGGGCAGGCGATACAATAGCAAACAGCGCAGTACCATTAGTAAATACAGGGCTTTGTGGACGATCCATTTCTTGTATTGATTAGCAAAAGCCACTACAAAAGCATCATATGCCATGCCCGCCACATTAATAAAATAGCGCTGTCGGGTTTCGCCGTTTTCACAAAATTGAACCAATCCAATATCGTGCAACAAGTACCGTTCGTTTTGTAGCATCTGTAGCCAGGCCTCTATGCGCCGCGGAATGCGATGCGTGCGTACCCAATCGTTGCCTGTGCCTACTGGCAGCAAGGCATACGTAATAGCGGATGCAGGTACTTCCGTTTGCTGAAACACCCCATTGATCACTTCATTGTTGGTGCCGTCGCCGCCTACGCCAATCAAATGGCGATACCCTTGCCGGATGGCGGCCGCTGCCAGTTCTGTGGCGTGCCCTGGATAGGTAGAGCTGGCTTCTACAGCATTGGGCAATGCTTGCAACAACTGTGTTCGAATCCGTTGCCATACGCGCGCGCCTGTGCCGTTGCCCGCAGCCGGATTGATAATAATGTACCAGTTTTCCTCTTGCATAGCGAAGGGATATATTGTTTTGTAATTTCCTATCAGGGCTAAAAATAATGGGCAATCAGGCAAGTTTTACAAAATAGCATTACATTTTTATTCGCATTTTCAATGAAAAAACTAATTTTGGTCAGTTTAAGCAATGCATGTTGCCTGTGGAGCGTACAGCGGCGCTGTCTTCAGGCTGTTTATGAGCAACCACTATTATCTAACCAAAACTAACAAAAAACAATGTCGAATTCATCAGCCAAACATCCTAAAGGCTTGTACCCTCTGTTTTTCACAGAAATGTGGGAACGATTTGGATACTACCTGATGCTGGGTATCCTGTATTTATATATGGTGGACTCCATCAAACCGGGCGACCCCAAGGGTGGTTTGGGTTTCGGTGCTGCGGACGCTAATGACATCTATGGCACCTACATTGCGCTCGTCTATCTGACGCCGTTTATTGGGGGCTTGTTAGCAGATCGGATTCTGGGCTATCGCCGTACTATTGTTATTGGCGGTACACTTATGGGGCTGGGCTACCTGACACTCTCGCTACCTGGGCAGACGGCTTTCTTCATTGCACTGGGGCTTATCATCATTGGCAATGGCTTCTTCAAGCCTAATATTTCTACCCTGCTGGGCAATCTGTATAACGAGGAGCGCTTCAAAACGCGCAAAGACCAGGGGTATAATATTTTTTACATGGGCATCAATATTGGTGCTTTCATCTGCAATTTTGTAGCGGCTTGGCTGCGCAATACGTATGGCTGGGGCTATGCTTTTGCGGCGGCAGGTATTGGTATGTTCATTGGTTTGGCGATCTTCCTATTCAACCAAAATAAGGTGCGCGAAGGCGATGTGCTGAAGCCAACCAACCCCGAAGACATGCCGCTGACGCGCATTTTTTCGGTCATCTTCTTGCCAGCGATTGCATTTGCATTTATTGGCTACCTGATACCGGGTACTATTTTTGGTTCCAACACCACAGATGCTTTTCTATTTGCTTGTGTACCAGTTGTTTATTATTACCTGAGCACCTATCTGAATGCGTCGCCCGAAGATAAAAAACCGATTGGAACGCTGCTGTACATCTTTACAGTGGTGATTATTTTTTGGGCCATTTTCCATCAGAATGGCAACGTCTTGACCGCTTGGGCAGAAGAGACCACCAATCGCGAAATGCCTACATCTATGATCAATACGGCTAAGGCACTGGGCATGACGCAAGAAGTAACTGCGCCTGATGCGAGTGCTCCAACGCCCGCTTACTTAGAGAATCTGCCTAAAGACAAATGGCCGGCGGAGGGACGCTCGCTGAAACTCATCTCAACTGAGTTGTTTCAATCTCTCAATCCCTTTTTTGTTGTACTATTTACGCCCTTGATTATCAGTTTTTTCTCGTTCTTGCGCGCACGCAGCAAAGAACCCTCCACGCCGGGCAAGATTGCCTGGGGCTTGTTGATTACAGGCTTATCTACCTTAGTGATGATAGGCGCGGTGTATGCCAGCAGCAACGGTGCAGAAAAAGTGTCGCCGATGTGGTTGGTAGGGGCTTATGGTGTGATTACAATTGGCGAATTGTGCCTCAGCCCGATGGGGTTGTCTTTAGTGTCGAAGGTAAGCCCTGCGCGCCTAACCTCGCTCATGATGGGTGGCTGGTTTCTTGCAACATCCATTGGCAATAAAATGTCGGGAGTACTGGGGGTAATTAGTACCTTGGAAAACAAATATTTGGTGTTCCTTATCAACTTTGGCGGTGCCATGCTGGCGGCGGTGTTGCTGTTTGTTATGGTGAAGCAATTCCGCGAAGTCGTACGCGCTAAAACGGGGCACGATTAAAATTGCCAAAGGTGCATAATTTTCACTGCATTAGAAACAAGAGTGTCCGGCATTTTCAAAAAACATTAGCAGCATGGAAAATAATAATACATCATTCAAACCGTACATAGCCGCTTCAGATTTTGTGCCAGAGTTTACGCCTAAGGCTATTATATTAGGCTCGTTTTTTGGCATTTTATTCGGCGCCGCTACAGTATATCTGGGGCTGAAAGTCGGGCTAACTGTGAGCGCATCCATCCCTATTGCCGTGTTGGCGATTTCTATTTTCAAGCGCTTTGGCAAGGCTACCATTTTGGAAAGCAACATTGTGCAGACGATTGGTTCGGCGGGCGAATCTGTGGCGGCGGGCGTGGTATTTACTATTCCGGCGCTGCTCTTTCTGGCAGGCGGACGCGAGTATTTTCAATACTTTCAGATTTTTGTGTTGGCGCTCATTGGCGGTATCCTGGGTGTACTGTTCATGATACCCCTGCGGCGTTCACTGATTGTAAAAGAACATGGCAACCTGCCTTACCCAGAGGGCACTGCCTGCGCCGATGTGTTGATAGCTGGTGAGAAGGGCGGTAAGTTGGCACGCATGGTGTATTATGGGTTGGGTATTGCTTTTTTGTACAAACTGCTGATGTCCATTTTAGGGCTGTGGAAAGAAGTGCCTACGATTGTATTTAGCAAAAATTCTGCATTGCCCAACGGTACCGTCAATGGTGAAATCACCCCAGAATTGCTGGGCGTGGGCTACATCATCGGGCCGCGCATCGCGGGCGTGATGGTTGCTGGCGGCGTTCTTTCTTGGTTGGCGCTCATTCCATTGATTACCATTATTGGCGCCAGCCTGACCATCCCATTGGCGCCCGAATCAGATTTGCTTATCGCTAATATGTCGCCAGGTCAAATCTGGAATCGCTATATCCGCTACATTGGTGCCGGCGCTGTAACGTTTGGTGGAATTATGACACTCATTAAAACTTTTCCTACTATTATCAGTGCTTTCCGCGATTCTTTTAAGGACTTGCAGCAGAGTAGAAATGGCGATAAAGCCGCACAAACCCGCACTGAAAAAGACATTCCATTGGTCTATGTGCTCCTTGGTAGCGCGGTGCTGATCGTATTGATGACGATCCTGCCGAATGTACCAACCAACTTGTTTTCTGCTCTGCTCATCATCGTTTTCGGATTTTTCTTTGTGACGGTTTCTTCCAGAATTGTAGGGCTGATTGGGTCATCCTCTAACCCCATTTCTGGTATGACCATTGCCACCCTAATGGCTACTTCGCTTATTTTTTTGGGCTTAGGCTGGACGGGCGACGCCTACCAACCTATTGCGCTGGTGGTGGGGTCTATTGTGTGTATCGCTGCGGCTAATGCTGGCGCTACGTCGCAAGATTTGAAAACGGGCTACATTGTAGGCGCCACCCCAATCAAACAGCAAATTGGCTTACTAATTGGTGTATTGGTATCGGTGGTAGCCATCGGATTCACACTATTGTTGCTGGAAAGTACGTTAGGGATAGGCGAAGCCACCATAGAGCATCCAACTCCACTGCCCGCGCCGCAAGCCACGCTGATGGCAACGGTCATAAAAGGCTTATTGAGTCAGAATTTGCCTTGGGGCTTGGTGATTTCAGGCATGGCAATAGCAGCCGTGATAGAGTTGTGCGGCGTCAGTTCGTTAGCATTCGCGGTGGGGGCCTACTTGCCTTTGTCCACAACTACCCCTATCTTTGTAGGCGGATTGATTAAATGGTTAGTTGATCGCAAACAAAAATCTGCAGAAGCCGAATCCGAAATTGGTCCTGGCGCGTTATTTAGTTCAGGGTTGATTGCAGGCGGCGCCGTCACTGGTATTCTTATAGCGGTCATGCTGGGAAGTAATATCGGTACGAATGCGGATGGTTCGCCCATATCGCTGATGAGCATTTTCAATACAGGATTAGCAGAAAAAATGGGCACTGGCGGCGATCTGCTGGGGCTTGCAGCTTTCACCCTATTGGGATTCATTCTATGGCGATTCGCGCGAAAGCGTCAGGTTGATTAATGTTTCGATAAATTATTTTAAATGACACAACACTTCAAGCAACTACAAAAAGTCTTCAATATGCTGCTGGTAGCACAGCTTATTTGTTGTGCTGGTGCGCTCCTATTCATTCGCAACAGCGCCCCCCCTACGCCTATTGTAGTGCGGGTAGCTATGCACGAAACACCTACGCAGCCTATCAGCACGCAGGGTATTCTGGCTTTGATATTTCTACTTAGTACAATATTTGTCGGCTATCTGATGGACAGCCAGCGCAAAACGCAAGGCAATATATTGCAAGGGCTTGTGGAAAAAGTAGAACATTACCGCCAATCGAGTACCATTCGATTAATTTTGCTACAAATGGCCAATCTGTCATTAATCTGGGTCGCGGTGCGCGAAAATAATTTGATGTACATGATTGGCGTTGCTGCAGCACTGTTGGTCTTTTTATATATGCGCCCAGCAAAAGGAAAGTTTGTTCGTAGCTACGGTCTGAGCGATATGGAGGCATTGTTGCTACAAGAGTAGTATGGTAAGCGAGGGTTGCATGAAAAAAGGCGACTACTTTCCTTGGTCAACTCGCTTTCTGTCGAGCAATGCTTAGAAAAGGGTAAGCAAAAGGAAACCTATCAACATCATTTTAATAAAAACTTGCCGGATGTGATGAAACCCCTCGCTATGATTGGCTTTCAGACACATCCGGCAGGTTGTTTATTTTTCGTTTAGATCCGGCGGCCCAATTCCCAATTAGGCGTCCACCTTGGCATAAGTGGCATGCTCTTCGATAAAGGCGCGGCGCGGCGGCACTTCATCGCCCATCAACGTAGAGAACATGCGGTCTGCTCCGATAGCATCATTAATTGAAACGCGACGCAAAATGCGTGTATCAGGATTCATCGTAGTCTCCCAGAGTTGCTCTGCATTCATTTCGCCTAAGCCTTTGTAGCGCTGTACCTTCACCGACGATTCGTTACCACCTTTGGCGTAAGCCTCAATTGCCTCGCGGCGCTCTTGTTCGTTCCAGCAGTAGCGAAATTCTTTGCCTTTCTGTACGCGGTAAAGCGGAGGCGTTGCAATGTAGATAAAACCCTGTTCTACAAGCGGTTTCATATAACGGAAAAAGAAGGTAAGAATCAAAGTGGTGATGTGGCTACCATCCACGTCCGCATCGCACATGATGACCACTTTATGGTAGCGCAGTTTTTGAATATTGAGAATGCGGTCGCCATCTTCGTTTTCCTCAATGCTCACGCCCAGCGCCGTAAAGATATTCTTAATTTCCTCGTTTTCGTAAATTTTGTGCTCCAGCGCTTTTTCCACATTTAAAATCTTACCCCGCAGCGGCAAGATGGCCTGGAAATTGCGGTCACGGCCTTGCTTCGCCGTTCCGCCTGCCGAATCCCCTTCCACTAAGAAAAGTTCAGCAGCACCGGGATCTTTAGTGGCACAGTCGGCCAACTTACCTGGCAAGCCACTGCCAGTCAACACGTTTTTGCGTTGTACCATTTCGCGGGCTTTGCGCGCCGCTTCGCGAGCAGTTGCAGCCAGCACCACTTTTTCTAAAATACGCTTGGCTTCTTTAGGATTTTCTTCGAGAAAAGTGGCCAACGCATCCCCGACACAGCGAGACACGATGCCCGTCACTTCCGAGTTGCCCAGTTCCCCTTTGGTTTGTCCTTTAAATTGCGGCTCCGGTACCTTCACCGACACCACTGCGGTCAGCCCTTCCCGAAAATCTTCGCCGGCGGGTACAAATTTCAATTTCTTGAAATGCCCGTTGTCGTTGCCATATTGCTTGAATACGCGATTGATCGCCATGCGGAAGCCATTGACATGGGTACCGCCTTCGCGCGTATTGATGTTGTTGACGAAAGAGTATATGTTTTCGTTGTAGGAAGTGTTGTATTGTAGCGCTACTTCTACCTCCACACCATCTTCCTTGCCCGTAACATAAATTGGCTGCTCAATGAGCTTGTTTTTGGATGCATCCAAATATTGTACAAACTCGCGTAGCCCTCCCTGAGAATGGAAGGTTTCCATTTTAGGAACACCCTTGTCATTAATGTGGCGTTCATCCGTAAGCGTGAGCTTCAGTCCTTTATTTAAATAAGCCAACTCACGAATACGATGCGCCAGAAGATCATATTTATACTCTAAGGTTTCAAAAATTTCTGCATCTGGGCGGAAGGTAATCGTCGTGCCCGTAAGGTTCGACTCGCCAATCGTGCGCACATCGCCTAATGGTTTGCCTTGAGCGTATTCCTGCTCAAATACTTTGCCTTCCCGGTGCACTTCTGCTCGTAGGTAAATGGACAGTGCATTAACGCAGGATACCCCCACCCCATGCAGCCCACCAGAGACTTTGTAGGTGTTTTTATCAAATTTTCCGCCAGCGTGTAGTACGGTCATCACCACTTCTAATGCCGATTTGTGGAGCTTTTCGTGCATATCCGTCGGAATGCCGCGCCCGTCGTCGCGCACCGTAATGCTATTGTCGGGGTGTATGATTAAATCAATAGTAGTACAATAGCCCGCCAAGTATTCATCCACCGAGTTGTCAATCACTTCCCATACCAAATGATGCAGTCCTTTAGTATCCGTACTGCCAATGTACATGCCGGGGCGCTTACGCACAGCCTCCAACCCTTCCAGCGCTTGAATGTTGCTGGCATCATAGTTGCCATTCTGCACCGGGATCTCTTTCAATTCTTTTACCATATCCATTTTGCAAAGATACGAAAAAATGTCGGTTTATACTAGTAAAAATTCGCCTCTAAGCAACGCTTTTGCCCGCAAAAAAGTTGTCTGCCAAAACCATAAAAGAACACCGAAATCTTTGGTCAGTTTTTACTAAATGTTTAATATTGCCGTATAGGATGGCATTTTAATATGCGCTCATTTCTTGACACCACAGAGGGTAGTGTTCCAACGGTTGGTTGTCAGAATTCTAAAATTTGGTATATGCCATATCATAATAATGATGAATTGCCAAAGGATCCATATTTATTTTTGTAAAAATGAGCCCTTTAAATGTAATATTCACTGGGTTGAAATAATAAAAGAGCATGAAACGCAAAATCAAAATGGGCATGGTGGGCGGCGGCATTGGTGCGTTCATC
>CALMSP010000168.1 GCA_937872405.1 uncultured Saprospiraceae bacterium
TAGAGCATCTGCCTTACAAGCAGAGGGTCGGCGGTTCGAATCCGTCATCGCCCACATTCAAAAAAGCGCTTGCAGAAAGATTCCGCAAGTGCTTTTGTTTTTGAATTGGCTTACTGTTTTGCTGGCGCTATCGCTACACGCTCGTGCCGTTTTGCTAAAAACGACATGCCTACTCTTTCATAATATACTGATTTTCAGACTTTTAACCCATTCTAAATAACATCAATCTTCCTTCGGCAAACGCAGCACGCGTACGGTATCTATCTTCGTTTCGCTAACGGATTCCAAAATGAAGCGGTAGTCACCCAGTTCGATTTCAGCGTCCGCTTCGGGTATGGTTTCGGTGGTCATCACTAAGTAGCCCGACAGGGTGTGGTACTCGCCTTCGGGGAGTTGCAAATCAGGGTATTTGTGGTTGAGATAGTCAATTTCGAGGCGCCCAGAGAACAGGTACTCATCAGGTGAGAGCTGCTGCTCGATATACTCTTCTTCGTCGTGCTCATCCTCAATTTCGCCGAAAAGCTCTTCAATAACATCTTCTAAAGTAATAATACCTGCCAAGCCGCCAAATTCGTCCACTACGCAGGCAATATTTTTACGCTCTTTGATGAATCGGCTAAGCAGGTCGCTCACGCGCATGGCTTCCGGCACAAAGGGGATGTCCATGATGATGCTTTTGATAGATCGAGGCTCCCGCAGCAACTGCTGATGGTGCACGTACCCTACCACGTCGTCTATCTCGCCATCAATGACAATAATGCGCGAAAGGCGGGTTTCCCGAAACAAGATTTCCAGTTCCTGTACCGAAGCATTCAGGTCAATATATTCGATTTCTGGTCGAGGTACCATGCAATCCCGAACACGTAAGTCCTTCAGGTTGAGCGCCTTACCAAAAAGTTCTCGATCTACAACATCTGGAATGTCCCTATTATTGCCAGATGACATATTAACAAAATGTTCCAAGTCTGTGCGTGTAAACGCGGAATCGCTGTCTTCGGGTAAGTTACGAACAAAAAGACGCAGTACAGCTTCCGCCATTTTAGTTGTAATCCATGCTGGAATGACTAAAAGTATCTGAAAAAACTTAATAGGATAGGCTAAGAAGTACAATATGTCATCGGCATAGAGGCGGAAAATGGTTTTCGGTATGAATTCGCCAAAGAAAAGTATGATAATGGTGGTAACAATAGTGATGCTAAATAGTAATAAGAATTCATCCGTTATGATAGTTTGTAATAATGGCGTTAATAAAATGGTCGTTAAATAGGTAAAAATGACCAGAACGATCGTATTGCCCACCAGCATTGTGCTGATAAAATCGGAGGGACGTTCATAAAATTGTGCTAATATCTGCCCTCGACTGGCTCTTTTTTTCTTTTTAAGCTCAATGCGCAGCTTGTTAGCGGATACAAATGCAATCTCTGTACCCGAAAAGAGCGCTGACAATAATAAAAATAATAAGCTAAAGAATAGGAGCATCGCGTAGCTGTTCTTTGATAATAGGATGTTGAGCCAAGTGTATGATATAATTATAATGTAACAAAAATGAGTAGCAATTATAATTTAATGAACACTTTTGTCATATTGTAAATGCGTGTGTCTCACGGCTCATCGTTCGGCTCCTTCACTTTGATTCGCCCTTCGATTGCGTTGATCCGCGAGTATTTGAAATCTTGAGTTGCCTCGAAGCCATGTCCATAAATGATTTCATCGGGGCGCGTAACAACTACAAATTTATGATTATATACTCGTTGCATCCGTTCTTCCCAGATGAGTTCTTCGGTTTCGAGCGTTTCGTTGTTGATGCTACGCCACACTACGCTATCGCGCACGATCACCAAGCCGCGTGCTTCCTGCCGGAGGCCGTACTTGCCGGTAAGCGTGCTGGTGCGCTGCCCTTCTGCATCATAGAAATCTACTTGCACACCATCTGGGAATTCCTGCTGTGGCTCGCGGTTGTTGGCGTAGTAAAGCATGGTAGGGCCTGCTATGGTGATGCGCACAAGCGCAGAGTCGCTGTAAATAATTTCTACATCCTGCGCACGCTCTACATTGACATCCCATGCGATGGCTTCTTCTTGAAGTGCCACTTTTTCCTCGCGGATGCAGCCAATGGCGGCCAGCAGCGCAAAGACCAATACTGATGCTACAAGGTTTTTCATTCGACAAAATTACCGCACAATTGTGACATCTCCTTCAAAAAGTACCACCTTGTCGTCAATAAATTCTACCTCCGCCATGTATGCATATACCCCTTGTGACAGTGGTTTGCCATTAAATGTGCCATTCCAGCCGGCAGTTTCCTGGTTGGGTTGCACGTTAGAATTTTCAAAAACAAGATTTCCCCAACGGTCGAATACACGCAATTTTATAATCTGACGCACAGCAGGTCCGCTAAAAATAGTAAAATAATCATTAGAGCCATCGCCATTCGGCGAGAAAGCATTCGGAATATATACGGGGCGGTCGAGCGCTACTCGAATTTGCACCTCATCGGAGGCTGTGCAGCCGTCTTTGTTGGTCACAGTGACTCGATAGGACGTGGTGCGTACAGGCCCTGCTGTCGGATTCGGACAATTGTTGCAAGATAAGCCATCGGCAGGCAACCATTCATATAAAACATCTAAATCATTTGAAATAGCCTGTAAACCAGTAGAGTAGCCAAGATCTATGCGTTGGTCGGGGCCAGCATCTACGATAAGTGCTATGGGTTCTGTGATGACGGCGGTAGTCGTAGCTATACAGCCCTGGGCATCTTCGAGGGTGATGGTGTAAGTGCCCGCGCCCAGCCCGGTCAGCACATTGCCCGACTGAAAGATATTGCCATCGGCGCTATATTCGTAAGGCTGCGTACCGCCCATACCCATCACGGTGATAGCACCGCTGCGGTCGCCATTACAAACAACATTGAGAATATCCGTTACCCGCACCAAAATAGCTTCAGGCTCTGCAATCTGAATATTACTATTGATCTCGCAGCCATTGCCGTCGCGTACCCGAAGCGAGTAGTTGCCTGAGCGCACCTGTGTGATGCTGGCTGTAGTAGCATTGGTATTCCAGAGATAGGTATAGTTGCCCACACCTCCACTCACGGTTGCCGTAGCCCTGCCATCTGACAAGCCATTGCAACTGGCGTCCATGATGTCAAAATTGAGCACTAAGGGCGGTGGCGCATTCATGCTAAAAGCAAAATCCCCTTCGCAGAGATTGGCATCGCGCACGGTGACCTGGTAGGTACCTGGAGCTAAGTTGCGCAAAGAATTTTCCGAAAGGTAGCCGCGCCCATCGTTCCAGTTATATTGAAATGGCGGCAATCCTGTGGAAAGCGCCACAGTGATGAACCCGTCGTTGGTGTTATGACAATTAGGAGGTGTCACAGCCTGCACCGCTGGGCTAAGCATAAAATCAAATTCGCGCACAGCAAAACTGAGTTCTTCTTCGCAGTTATTGGCATCGCGCAGGGTCAGATTGTACAAACCACGCGGAATATCGCGCAGGGTATTATCGGATGTAAATCCTGCATTATTCCAATTGAATTGATAAGGTGCCGTACCGCCATTAACCGTGAGCGTCACAGCGCCGTCGCGGCCGCCCCCGCAAGTTGGGCGAGTGATGAGGGTATCAAAAGTAAAAGGCGGCGGTTGTGTAATGTCGAATGTTAGCACCGTATTGCAAGTGGCTTGGTCCGTAACGGTAACGGTGTAGCTGCCCGGCGCTAACCCAGTGACATTACCTGTGGCTGCGCCATTGCTCCAAGCATAAGTATAAGGAGCATAATTGCTACTAACGTTTAAGCTAATCGAGCCATCTTGTGTGTCGCGGCAGCTGGTGTTATTGGCTATGCCACTATTGTTGAAATGATCTGGGCAGCATTCTACATTAACCGTTTTGACCGTAGTCACCTTGCAACCCCGATTGCTGGTCACTGTAAGTACCACGGGCTTGGTGCCCGGCCGATTGAATGTAACCGTGTGCGCGCCGCGCGTGTTGGCGTTAGGCTGGTTGGCAGTAGGGCCAAATCTCCATTCCCAAGCATCAATAGTGCCCGGATTAATAGTAGAAGCATCGGTAAAAGTGAAGGGTTGCCCAACGCAAGCGGTCAAATCGGATTCGCTTACTGTAAAATCAGCCTCTGGCCCTTGAAAATCGCCAGATCCGCCGAATTCAATGCGAAATCCATTGCCCGTTGCAGAGAAATTATTTACAAAAAGTGCATATGTTACACCTGCTCGCATTTGCAAAGGCGCGAGAAAATTATCCTGCCGCGGATCATTACAGCCTGGTGGCTCCGATGTATCAGTAGAGCCTTCGCGCAGGCCGGTAGGGCCCATACATCTACTGGGAAATCGGTTATCGCCAGAAGCCATACAGCGCAGCACGCGCTTGTTTCTGCAATTGAGCGGCCCCTCAGGCAATTCGTACAACACAAAATCGAGGTCATCGGAGGGATTCAAGGGGTGCAGCACAAATGTGAGTGAGCCGTCGTTGGCAGCTGTCCAAGTGAACCAAGTTGAGTTGGTTTCTACATTGCCAGGAAACGAATTTAAACAAGGCGCATCATTCGCTTCGCGGGGGTCTTGACCCGCCCCAATGACCTGTTGCACCACAAAGGTATTTTTATCACATAACACCGAAGCCGTGAAACAATCAGCGCCTGGCTCTGCTGGTGGGTTATAATTGTTGATACACAATTGAAATGTGCCGGTGCGATTATTACGTCCTTGCACGCGGATATAATAAATCTGACCAATAATTAAGCCGCCTTTATACAATTCTATTACATTATTATTACCAGTAGCCGCATCGCATCGCTCCTGAAAAAAGGTACCCCCACAGACGCCACTGTACAGCACCACCTCTGGCGTTTGCAGCGTACCGCCTGACCCTTGCGGAATATTGCCGATAACGGTAATGGTAATGTCCGTTGCCACAGGCACAAAGGTAAACCAAACATCCGCGCCGGCATTAGAAAAACACGTAGCTGCGCTGTAGCCTGAAGGTGTAGCCCCTTGATTGCTGAACTCCCCCACCCCAGAGCACCAATTGGTGGATGGCGGAATCTGAATTGGATTCGTACAGGTGTTGTTGGAGGGTTGGGCCAGCGTCGCGGCGACACTCCCAAAAAGTAAACAGGCGATTAGGTAGTAATCTCTCATAGCTATTCATTTCGTTTTTTAAAGCCTTTCAAAAAAGACAGATCTATGCGCCTTATGGGTTGGAAATATTTGGTGCATAAGTCCTACAGTTTATTTACCAACTTCGTATCTGGTAAATAAATTGACTCGTAGTTGCTTCGCTCTATAACGCATTTATTCCAGGAAAGTGCAGTCAATTTGCCGACAAAATAGCCGACAAAACCGTAATTTGCCAAATTTTAACGGGTTTTAACACTAAAAATACCCTGTATCGCTCATAGCTGCTTACTTTTGTCAACATTGAAACAATAAGAACATGAATTTTTTACTCGTTTTCTTAGGTGGCGGTCTGGGTAGTGTGTGTCGCTACCTCATTGGCATTTGGCTCATGCGCCACTATCACATTTTCCCTTGGGCTACGTTGGTCGCCAACGCCCTCAGTTGTATTCTGTTCGGCGCTATTGTAGCGTTTTTTGCAAAAGGGCAACTGCTTGACCCACGTTATAAACTCCTGTTACTCACAGGGTTCTGTGGCGGCTTTAGCACATTTTCAACCTTTACCAACGAAACTTGGGTACTATGTACCAATCAAGAATGGCTATATGCTTTCGCCAATGTGCTGTCGAGTGTGCTCATTTGTCTGTTTTGCCTATATTTGGGTATGCAGATCGTCAATCGGCTTTGAATTACCTATTTTTTCTAAGATGCCCAAATACTTTTATAATTATGCGTCTAATTATTTTATTTAGTTTTTATAATAACAAATACTTGTCGTGTAAATAAACACATTTTTTTTTAAATTGCTGATTATTAGATACTTATGATTAAAACCTTTTGCAACGAACAAAAAACAGTAGTGCTATGCAATTAACTCATGATATGCTCGACCGGCTGGATATGCTTGAGCAAAAATACGCCGTGATGGGGCAGGATATGCTCTCTTACCTCGACGGGCTGCTTTATGCGGACTACCTCACGTACTGGGATTATATCCACTTGGATACCCTGCTGAGCCTACAGACGCCACGCACGCCTTTCCCCGATGAATTTATTTTCATAACTTATCATCAAATTACGGAATTATATTTCAAACTCATCATACAAGCATTAGAGCAGATCATCGAAGCGGACCCCTGCCCCGCCGAGCTATTCATTCGACAAATCAAACGTGCCAACCGCTATTTCAATAATTTGGTAGAATCTTTTGATATGATGGTGGATGGCATGGATCGCGACGAATTCCTGAAATTCCGTATGAGCTTACTGCCAGCCAGTGGTTTTCAGTCAGCGCAATATCGAAAAATCGAAATCTTGAGTACAGATATGTACAACCTCGTACACGCCGACCGCCGCCACGAGCTACCAGCACAATCGCCTATTGAAACCCTCTATCCGGCCCTCTATTGGAAATCCGGCGCTACCGAACTCGCTACGGGTAAGAAAACCCTGACGCTCAAACAATTTGAGCAAAAATATGCCAGCGAATTCATCACTTTAGCACAGCGTATGCAAAATTGTAATATACTAAAAAAATTTAATTTATTATCAGAAGAAGTTCAAGAACAAGAATCTATACGTAACGAATTAAAACAATATGATTTCAATATTAATGTTCGATGGGCTTTATCGCATTTGCGTTCGGCCGTGCGCTATCTCGACAACAAACCCCAAGTGATAGCGGCTACCGGCGGCACCAATTGGCAGCAGTACCTACCGCCTCGTTATCAACGCATTATATTTTTCCCCGATTTGTGGTCGGATGAAGACATAGAAAATTGGGGCAAGCGCAGTAAATTATCCTAATATTTTACAGCGCCTGCACCAACAACTTGAATGCTTGTGTTACAAACTCGTTTCTGGCGCACTTGGCAGATCATACAGCCACACATGCAGCTTATTGCGCGTGTAATCAAGCACTAAGCGGCGCGCAGGAAAAGCGTTGATACCCAACAGCCCGTCTATCCGAAAACACCGCTCCGTGGATTTGTCAAGGGCAGTCAACACCATTTGTACATGCTGCAAGGGGCGCTCATCGAGCATCAGGTGTTCCAGCAAAAATACTTCCGCTTCCTTAACACCACTGGCAGCGCCCGTATAGCGCATAGGTTGGCGGCGCAGCGTCTGTGGTTCGGCCACTTTTTTCCAACTGTGATCCAGTACGCTCACGGAGGCCCCAGAATCAAAAGCCAGATAGATCGTCCGATTGCTCAATGTAGCCGAAACAACCGGCAGGTGACCACAAGTGCGAAAATCAAGCGCCCAAGTAGCGCCAACAGCATCTTCAAATGCTGTATTTTCACCAATCGTAAGTATCTGATTTTCAAAGTTAAAATCCACAACATAGTGCTGAAGTATGTCGTAGCCAATCAGCCCCAGTATGGGTTTGCCCAATGTTTTTTCTATCGAGGACAAATCTGCAACGGGGCATAATAATTTACTGCGCTGCACCATCCCCCATTCAAAGCGTTCTACCCGCATGGCGTGAAGCGGCGCGCTCGTTTCCTGGCTGTTGTTGCTGGAACCTACATTTTTAATCAATTTTTTATCGGAAAAACGGCGCATGTTCAATGTGAGATGCGAGGCACCGGTGTCTAATATAAACAGACCGCTTTTGCCATCTACCTCCGCTTTTACTAAAATTAAATGCTTGGCTTGTTGAAACACAAACGTATCATAATCAACGTGATACGCATGATTAGCGTTATTCAAATACAAAGACTGATGCGTTCGTCCTGCTAACAGCAGGGCAAATAAAATGACGGGTGATTTCATTTGTTTTCATTTTTTTGTGATCGCCTTTACCAGCGTGCGCGCACACGCTTGCTATGTGGCGCAGACATGATTTTAAAAAAGTCGGGTGTTGGTTTTAAGGGGGTGTCTCTACGTTTTGTCGGATATTGATATAGACACCTTTTTTTGAAAACAGGTTGCTGCTATTCGTCGGGTATTCCTTTACGTTCTTCGATAAAGTAGCCTTATCGAACTATTCAAGCGCTTGGAGCGTTATTATTATATGTCTAATCACGCACAAGTTGATGTTTTTTCGAGGATGCTGCTTCCTTGTACCCACCAGTTATAATTCATTCACATTATTTGTAATTTGCAATAAATAACTTGCGAGTACATAATCAAGTTGCGTTATTCATATGCAAATAAATATTTGATTTTCAAATGTTTACAATAAAATTGCTCAGATACAATTCGTCCGTTTATTTTAATTTTTATAATAAAATCATACAGTCATGATTAAAGAAGGAATGCTTACCAACACAAAAGATGAACGTTGGATTCATCAAATGCTTAGTAAGGTGATTCGGCCACGCGGCTACGAACAAATTCGCGCCAACGCCGAAGGCTATGAATTGCCCGCTGCCCTTAGCCGCAAGGATGGCGAGATAGCCTACATACCCGATGCTACGGCGGTACTGCACGGGCGCAAGTGCTACTTTGAATTGGCCCTAAAAACGGAGCGTGTGCGCGAGGTGGCATCGAAGTGGAAGCTCATGAGCATGTTGGCTGCTGCACGCGAAGGACAGTTTTTTATTGTGGCACCACGCGGGCATGTGGCATTTGCAGAAAAAATATTAAAACAACATCACATTCTCGCAGCGGTAGTCCGAATATAAATGCCTATCTTTGCACACGCTTGAAGCTCGCACCTCCGGATTCTGCCACAGCTTACAGCCTTCGTCAAAACAACTCGCTGATAATCAGTGACATAAACGAAAAACAGATGATTGCACCTGCCTTGCGCAATAGGGATAGCGAGGCAGAAAAGCCCATTTTCACGATTGAATCTAAGTTTTAATAAAAACAAATATATGTTAATCATTGAAATTAAAGACAATGAGCCTATTGACAAGGCTTTGAAGCGCTACAAGCGCAAATACCAGCGTGCGCAAATCATCAAACAGTTGCGTAGCCGGCAGCATTTTACGAAGCCTTCGGTGCGTCGTCGCAATGAAATTTTAAAAGCCGTGTATCGCCAGCAGAAGCAGGAGGAAGAAGGCGGGGAGTTGTCATGATGCCAACATACCCACGCCTGTTGTAGGGTAATTTTTGTTATATCGCAGCAGCAAATTGCCGCAGAAAGCGCACATCATTCTCAAACATAAGGCGAATATCGCCAATGTCATAGAGCCGTAGTGCCTGTCGTTCGATGCCCATACCGAAAGCAAAGCCGGAATATTGGGCACTATCAATACCACAGTTTTCTAACACTTGTGGATCCACCATACCACAACCCATTATTTCGAGCCAGCCGGTTCCTTTGGAGAGCCGGTAGTTGCGCTCATTGTCCATGCCAATCCATACGTCCATTTCAGCACTTGGCTCCGTGAATGGGAAAAAGGAAGGCCGCAGCCGAATTTTAGGAGCGCCAAACATTTCGCGGGCGAAGTACAGCAGTGTTTGCTTCATATCTGCAAAAGACACTCCTTCATCTACATACAAGCCTTCCACCTGATGAAACTGGCAATGCGAGCGCGCGGATACGGTTTCGTTGCGATACACGCGCCCAGGGGCTATGATGCGAATGGGCGGCGGTTGGCTTTTCATCACGCGGGCCTGCACCGGCGAGGTATGGGTGCGTAGCAACATCTCCGTAGAATGGAGGAGATAGAACGTATCCTGCATATCACGGGCTGGATGATCCTCAGGGGTATTCATCGCCGTAAAATTGTGCCAATCATCTTCAATTTCCGGTCCATCGGCTACTACAAAGCCAATACGCTCGAAGATGCTGATGATGCGATTGAGCGTTATAGCAATAGGATGCCGCGAGCCTAAAGTTAGTGGTTCGGCGGGGGCTGTGAGGTCGAGCAAACTGGCATCTACTGATTCGGCAGTGGTTTCTAAGTGCGCTCGCAATGCCTGAAATTTGGCTTCCGCAGCCCCTTTTGCTCGATTGATCAGTTGCCCAAATTCACGTTTTTGTTCGTTGGGTACGTTTTTGATCTCGCCCATCAGGGGTTTGATAATGTTTTTAGTACCCAAATACCGAATACGAAACTGTTCGAGTTCTGCTATCGTTTGCGGATGGGCTTGTTCTATTTCAGTAATTAAATGTTGCGCCTGTTCAAAAGTATTCATCGTATGATTAAATTTTCAACCTAAAGTTGAATTTTTATAATTCAAATATAAAATTTTGACTCAAAATGTAAATTTTTATAAAAAAGAATACATTTCGTGTCATTTTTTATTACATTCTCGGCATTTCAATCCTTGTATGGATCGTGTGTATCGGCACCTGCCATAGCCACCCCAATTGGGTGCAGGCGGTGCAGCACACGAATCGTATTACCTTGATATTCAAGCACTTCCTCTAAATTTTTGTAGCATTCTGGTGCTTCGTCGGGTCCGGCTCCGCGCAGTTCGATATCTTTAGCTTTCATTTGCGCTTTCACCGCGTCGAAGTCCACTTTTCCTTTTGCAATGATGGTCAATTGCTTGCGCCCCTGCTCGTTGCGTTGCCACTTGGTCTTACCGGCTGCCGCGCGTCGTGACAAGATGCGCCCTGCACCATGCACTGTAGAGTACAACCCGCGCTGCGACCATTCGCTATCGACCCCTTCTACAATCACGGAAGTATCTTGCATGGTAGCGCCAATGAAGCCCTGTTGCCCCGGAAATGCTGGCGTACAGCCTTTACGCACCACCCAATAGTCTTCGCCGAAATGGCGCTCGCGCCACGCAAAGTTATGGTGATTATGCACTTCGTAGGTTATTTTTCCGCCAATTATTTCCAGCACTTTGGCTATCACCAGATCGCGGCCCGCATAAGCGTAGGCGCCAGCCAACTGCATCGCCTCGATGTAGGCTTGCCCGATTTCCGAATCAATGTCAAAAAGAATGGGTGGCGCATCCATGCTGCCTTCTTTGGCTTTATCATCGAATGCTAAGCCCTGCGACAATGCCATGAAGCCCATCGTAGTGCGATGCCCAAAGCCACGCGAACCAAAATGAACCCCTATCCAGAGCCAACCTTCATCATCGCGGAATAGGTCCACAAAATGATTGCCAGCGCCCACCGTCCCCAATTGCGACTGGGCTAATTCTATCAGCTTGCGCTGCGGCTTGAATGGTGCCCTGCGAATCATATCGAACACCTCGTGATCTACCGGCTCATTGTTCGGCCGACCAATACCAAATGAAATGCGTCGAAAAATTTCGTCCATTACCTTTGCCACCGGTACATCGTCGGCCTGAATATCGGTGCATACTGCCTTATTGCCACAAGCAATATCAAAGCCCACGCCCGATAGCGATATCTTACGCCGATATGCTACTGCCCCACCAATCGGATGACCATAACCATAATGCGCATCTGCGGTCAGCACGGCAATGTCCTCTTCCGAAAAGCAGTTTTTAATCTGCTGCACCGACTGCGCATCTATTATAGCCTCGCCAAAAATGGTCAAGTTATTCATTATTAAATAAATACTTTTTGCAACTATTTAGAATGGTTTCTGTATTCACATCCTGCTGATTTACAAGCATTAAAATCGTTTAAAAAGCCTAAAACAAAAATGGAATTTTAAACTCATTTTTTAATTCTTTGTAAATATATAATATTTTAAAAAAAATAGTGCCATTTTAAAATGACAATATTTTTAAAATAGCCATTGATAATCAATTATTTAGAGACTGAATAGCTGCCAAGTTTGTCTCATTTTTGGCATCTGTTTGCTCCCAGCCGTATTGGTGGCGCGCTGCTGGGCGAATATGAAAGCCAGCCGAAGTACGATAAGGTTTCGATTGTTTTTGATTAAACAGCAGCAATTTTATAAGTATTTTCTATTGAAAATCAAAGCATTACACGCCAAGGTGCTTCCCTGGCTTTCGCTAAATACAATTGAATGGCTCGCGCCGGATCCGTCGGATCGTACCCGCGCAACCAGCGTTGCCACTCAAGCAGCATATTATACAGGTGAAGATTCGTATCCGGAGGTACCACAGCCCGCCACCGACTGGTATCTAATAGGGATGTTTGAGTGACCGATTGCAGCGCCAGTGGGGTCAGGCGATCGGTTATCTGCATATTAGCCAGCAGCCGCAAGGGTGAAAGCAGCAAGGGCAGGTGGTAGAGGGGGCGTGCGTATAGGGTCTGTAATAATTCTATTGCAATAGTTGCTAAATGATACGACTCAAAGTCAGCAATATTTAAAATAACATCATGAAAAAGGGTCGGTTGTGATAAATATTGTAAAATGGTACGAGTTATATGCTGCACATGCGTGAGGTCGGTGTAAACATTCATACTGCCAGGGCTCATAAAAAACGAGCCACGCACCATCTGCAACAAGCGAGGCAGCAACAACCGGTCGCCAATACCATATACTGCTCTGGGCCGCAGAATCAGGCGGTGCTGCGCAGGTGCGAGGGTTTGCAATAGCGCCTGCTCGCTGAGGTATTTAGAACGACCATAATGGCTGTTCGCACTGCTTTCCAGAGCGTCGGTTTCGCGTTGGGGTATCCCGCTGGAAAAATTGTAAACCGATGACGAGGATAGTAGTATGAAATAGGGTACGTGACAATATTTTTCGGCTAAAATTCTCGTGGTCTGTACATTATGCATTTCAAAATCCGTCCATGTTTTGTTATCCGAGGCCAAGGCTGCTACGTGTATTACGGCATCTATCTGCTGTGGCAAGGCCGCCAGTTGGGCAGTCTGCGTTAGATCAGCCGCCACATATTGTGCATACTTTAATAGCTCATGAGGCGGCATTGGCTGCCGGCCAGTAGCGATCACCCGATGGCCGGCAAGCGCCAACTGGCGGGTAAGATGCGCACCAATAAAGCCGATTGCTCCAGTGACCAGTACGGTCATGCGATGTTGAATTGAGCACGCAGCAGCTGCCGTAGGGCCATTTTATCCACTTTGTGCTGGCGACCACTGCGCGGTAAGGTTTGAAAAAGAATGCTATCCGGAAGCGCTTCCTGGTCTATGGCGTAGGGACCACTTCGCAGTAAATTCATTATTCTGGTAGCTAACAGATCAGGATTGCCTTCTATGACAAGATACACTCGTTCATCTTGTATCATTTCATCATACACCCCAACCAATACCGCTTCATCAATCCCTTCAATAGTGTTTATAGTTGGTTCATAAAGAGCGGGATAAATATTAAAATTTCGTCGTATAATCATATCCTTGCTGCGCCCTAACAGCAATAGGCGCCCTGCTGCATCGAAGGTACCCAGATCGCCCGTAGGGTGCCATTCGGGTCGGTCGGTAAGGTGGAAATAGCGTTTGAATAATTGCGGCGATTTTAGCCAGATTTCATCCTCAACAATTTTAAGCTCTACGCTTGGCACGGGATCGCCCAGCAGATCGCCCGCGACGTCGTAAGTTGCTTTGAAACGCCCGTCAATATTGGTTGCAAGCAAATTTTCGGTCATGCCGTACAGGCAAGTCAAGCGGGTATGCGGATGTACAACCTTGATGAGGCGTTGCAGAAAAGCGCGGGTCACAGGAGCTGATCCTAATAAAATATGTTGTAAAAATGCAGGCATAAGTATTTGATTATCTTCACAATAGCGAATCATCGGCAAAAAATCGCCTGGTGGTCCCATCACCGTGCTGACGCCGCGTTGCTCAAAAAAAGTTAGCTTGGCAGCAGGCGGCTGCGCAGCACGATATAGCACGGCGGCCAACCCTACCGAAATGCTAATCAGCATGTAGTGGGGCAAGTACGTGGCCATGAGGTTTTCTTTATCCGAATGGATCAAGCCAGCAATAGCATTGAGGCTATGCTGTAAGGTACGCAAACTGTGCACAACGCCTTTGGGTTCGCTCAAAGTGCCGGAGGTGTAGGTTATTAAGAAATCCGCATCTTCGTCAGCGGGTTGCCACTGCGCTGAAGCTGGGGCACGCCGAGGGCCGCGCATCAGGGTGCTGTAAAAATACTTGCGCTGCCAAAGGGGTAGCCAGGTGCCACAGGCAATCACGCGCACCCCAGGTGTGTAAGGAAAATAGGCACCTTTTTTGGAAAGTGCAAAATACAAGCCCCGTAGTATCGGATGTTCTTGCAGAAGGAGCAAGCGACTATCAACAAAGGCCCAAAGCGGCGCAAACTGTCGCAATTTGGATCTGTAATTATCTCGGCCCATTTCGGGGTCTATGATAGCGAGGCATGCCTGCAACCTGATTAAGGCATACACTATGACCAAAAAATGTCGGTCGGGCGCAGCTGCTAATACCACGCGGTCGCCACGCATAAACCCCTTGTGGATAAGGCTTTGCGCCAAATGCAAGGCATCAGCATATAATTGGGCTGCGGTCATCGCGCCATGGTCATCATAAAGTAATATGGTATCAGGCGATTGCTCTGCAACAATGGCTAATTTTTCTAAGATAGCAGACCGATACAGCATGATTTTACTTTTTTAAATTTTTTACCTCCTACTTTTACATTCACCAGATGAATAATTGTACGCCAATGGAAATACCCGCTCCCAGCCCAATCACAAGCACCACATCGCCGGGGCGTATCTTGCCGGTTTGTGCTGCTTCGTACATGCTTACAGGTATGGAAGCCGCCGCAATATTGCCATACATCGGGAAGGTATGAAAAAATCGCGTGCGCGGAATGCCAATATAGTCTGCCACGGCATGCGTAGTCGCCAACGATACCTGGTGCATAAATACGGCCTGTACGGCTGCTGGTGCTATTCCTGATTCTTGAAAGCAGCGTTCCAATAATTTGGCAAATTCTTGCAAAAAAATACCTTGTAAGCCCTGCGTATGTCCCTCAAAATAGGTGTACCCACTATGCGGATGCAAAGACCCCCCGCCTGGCACCATCGAAAGATGCCAGTATTGTCCGCTCGACTGGTAGCCCTGCCAAATCATACCATGACCATTGGTAGAAGTACTCACCAAACCCGCGCCACCGCCATCGCCTAAGGTTAAGGCCGCCAGCCGTCGCCGCAAATCTTGTGCATTGGATATGTTTAGCTGGATGGCATCCTGTAATTTTTCAGCACTGACCACCAAAACCCGTTGGTACTGCCCCGACTGCACCAAGGCGGCTGCCACTTGCACGCCATTCACAAAGCTATTACAGGCATTTTTCAAATCAAATACCGGACAGGAGAGGCCCAATTTCATTTGTATCATATTGGCAGTAGCTGGCTCGACCATATCGGCGCTCGCGGCAGCAAATATCAGGCAATCAATGGCTTGCGCGCCTACGGATTGCACAATCGGGCGAGCAGCAGCGGCCCCAATGTCCGAAACCTGCTCCGACTGTGCCGCAAAGCGCCGAAAACGCCCACCAAACAAGCGTTCTAGCAGCCCCTTAGACAGTACTTTGCGTCCGTTGTGGTGAATAGCCGCTTCCAAGGCCGCTGGAGCAATTGGCTCATATGTGTTCGGTTGATGATGATTTACCCGATATTCTATTTCTTCGTTGCTTACAACGCGCTCCGGCAGGTACGCAGCGAGCGCCTCGATTCGGACGCGCTTCATTTCATTTGATTTAAGAGCATCATAATTTGCAACCTGGCAAAGGTCATTTTCATTTCTTCCATAAGGGAATTATTCTTGACTAATTAACATAGTCATTCTTTATAAAAACATCATATCACGCCAATTTTATTTACCCAATTCGTAATATCCAACGCCAAAGTGGTCGTGTTATACTATTAAAGCCACCAAAACTATTAATAAATTCTAACACGGATGGCAAACAGTCTTCCGCAAAGCGAATTTGGTACTGCCGAAACGCCTCTCGGCGCACCTGGCGAGGGTTGGGGATACCCAATTGTTCAAAAAACTCCGCTCGCACATACAGGTTTTGAAATACCCGCAGGGTAAGTAAAATGCAGACACTGTAACAAGTAGCACGCAAAAAACCGATGCGTTTTGTGTAATAGCGCAGGGCAGCTTTTGTAAATATAATATGACGGGCTTCTTCTATATGATGTAATTGTGCCACGCGCCGCATAACGGAGTAGCTTGTTATATCTTGCCGGATATATTCTCCATAACGATCCGCCATCATTTCTATAGCGACGCACTCCACAAAAAGCATAGCATCCGATATGTGCCCAGCGAACCATTTGGCGACTCGCTGCACTAATCTATTAGGCATAATAGGCTGTGCATCAATACGTTGTATAGCACGAGCAAACATTTCTTGATGTCGGCATTCTTCTATAATTTCCCGAAGTAAGAACTGGCGCTCCGCATCGGCAATCGGGCGATCCTGAATATAGCGATTCATAAAAATACAAAACAAACCTTCCGACCAGCAATAGGTGTACATAGCCTGCGCCACTTCAAGACGGCTCAGCTCACGCCGCTGCGCTGGGCTAAGGGTGTCGTACACAGGCAGTCCATACAACGAAATGAGGCGTTCGGGCATGTACCATTCGTCAGGGCCAATGTCCTGTGCCCAAGGAATGAAAGTTTCAGGATAAAGTGGCTTATCAATACTGATTTTGATGAGGCGTTCCACTTGCTGCAAGTCTTCGGCAGACAGAATAGCTGAGGACATAAATATGCTTTTAAATAAAAAAATTTAGGGCAGCACACGGCTTGCTAATGCAAGTGTGCTAACTTTTCAAAAGTGTAATATCAGATATTAATAAAAACGATAGTGAGCATGTATAATACGTCGAGTAAGCCTTAGATTACGCAAGCCTATTCGTGCAGCGGTAGCGCCAAAGCAACGAAAAATCCTTGACAAATACGTTCTATGGCTAATCAAAAATAAAGTATTTTATTGAAATGCAAAAAAAAACAGCCTCCTGATGTAAGGTATCATCAGAAAACTGCTTCTCCGCCTGAGTGTTTAGGTCGCAATATTAGCGTACCGGCTGTAATTGTAGTTTCACATTCGTGATATAGAAATTCGTAATGCCCTCAAAGCCAGAATCCATGCCAACAAACACCCAGAGGTTGCCTTGTGCATCGGTCTTTGTTTTTAGGGGCGTGCCGAGGTTGTGGCGTCGAATCAACTTATACACAAAATCGTTGCCTGGTATGCCCAGCGTGCCAATTACGAGTGCGTGCTTCCCACCCTGCGACTGGTTGCCTTTGTCGAGCGAGAATTGGTAAAACCCATCCTTTGCTACCTTCGTCGGCTCCGTGGCGGCAGCACCTGCTTTTACATAGCTACTGGTACCTGGCCCGCCACCTATGCCTACACTGTTCATGGGGAAATTAGAGGCCAATTGCACATCAAACTCCAGCTCGTATTCTGTATTTGCAGTGAGATTCGTCAATTGTTTCTTAGCGAAAAAGAACAGGTCGTCACTGCGATTACTACCATGCAAGCGAAGTGCTTTTTTCTTGTTATCCAAAGGTGCAGGTAGAGTATCATATAAAAATTTCAATTCATAGAATTCCTCTTCACCTACCGGATAGTCAGCAAAATCGGCACTCCAGCCGTGCTGGCTTGTCGCAAAGTCGAAGTCAAATTGTAGTCGGGTTTCCCCCTGCTGCTTGTCGAGGCAGCTGGTCAGTGTCATAGCAAAGAGCGCCAGCCAAAGCCCCTGTTTGATGATTGTTTTCATAAAAAGGTTGTCAATTGATTAAAAAATAATTCGGGTGATTTCAAATATTGTTTTCATTTGATTTTTACTGTTGCAAGAAATTAGACAGCGTAGTACCCGCTAATCGTTGGGATAAGTATATGTTAAAATGGCGTTAAATGGCAAGGAGCGTGCTCGACGCTTGTACTACTGCAGGGTTCTGCTAATTTGTAAGGCCACTGCCGAACGTTTTTTCCGTTCGTGCTGTTCAGCAATCAGACTAATTGTAGGCTTTTTTGTAATTTTGCATATTTGAAATGTAAATCACGCGGGTTTTATTTTAAAAAATATGTTTCCAACATACGATGTGATAGTGGTAGGCGCGGGG
>CALMSP010000169.1 GCA_937872405.1 uncultured Saprospiraceae bacterium
AGTTGTTTACGCTTCCATTTACAAAGAAAAATGGCTACTTCGTTCGGGGGATACCCGTCCGACAAAGATAAAATAAGCATTCAATGAGGATAAAAATATGGCGTTTCTTATGATATCTTATAAAAAAGATGTAACCAATGTGGCGTTTCGACAGGCTATTTTAGAAGGAATTCCAGCCGAATTGCCGCCCGCCCGCCCGTTGGATTCGAGCGTAAGCCACGCGCCGGTGCGGCGTATTGCTGGTGTGTTAACCACCGCAGAAAAAAAACTGGCAGTGCGCAACGCATTGCGATATTTTGAACCTCGGCATCATGCCGTGCTGGCCCCAGAATTTGCAGAAGAACTGGAGCGTTATGGTCGTATTTATATGTATCGCTTTCGCCCGGATTATACCATGTATGCTCGCCCAATAGATGAATATCCGCACCATTCGCGGCAAGCTGCGGCAATCATGCTGATGGTTCAGAACAATCTTGACCCGAAGGTCGCCAAACATCCACATGAGTTGATCACGTATGGTGGCAACGGCGCGGTATTTCAAAACTGGGCGCAGTATCGCCTGACAATGCAATACTTGGCTACGATGCATGATGAACAGACGCTGGTACTGTATTCAGGGCATCCGCTGGGTTTGTTTCCTTCCAATCCTGATGCGCCGCGCATGGTGGTCACAAATGGTATAATGATTCCAAACTATTCGAGTAAAGCCGATTGGAATAAGTATAATGCTTTAGGTGTGACGCAGTATGGGCAGATGACTGCTGGTTCGTTTATGTACATTGGGCCACAGGGCATTGTGCATGGCACCACCATTACGTTGCTCAATGCAGCGCGCCTGTTGAAGCTGGACCATACCGACCCTACCATGCGGCCATTAGCTGGGCGGGTTTTTGTGACTTCTGGGCTGGGGGGCATGTCAGGGGCACAGGCGCGGGCAGCGGTCATCACGGGTGCCGTTGGCGTCATTGCTGAGGTAGATCCCGACGCCGTGCAGCAGCGTATTGCGGATGGTTACATAGAATCTGATAATGTGTTTACCGATGTAAATCAATTGTTTACGCAAATAGAAGTGCATCGGCAGCGCCAAGAAGCGGTTGCGCTGGTATATCATGGCAACGTGGTAGATCTATGGGAAGGGTTGGTTACCGCATCAGTAAAAGTAGATTTAGGGTCGGATCAAACTTCTTTGCACAACATTGACGATATGGGCTATTGCCCAACTGGTTATACTTTTGCGGAAGCTAAAGCCTTGTTGCTGAAGGATAAAGCTCAATTTCTGGAAGCCGTGCACCAGTCGCTGCGGCGGCATGTGGCAGCTATCAATACTATGAGCGCGCGCGGCACCTATTTCTGGGATTATGGCAATGCTTTTTTGTTAGAAGCAGGCAAAGCGCAGGCTGATATCTGGCAAAACGAAGCGCGGGGGTTGTATCGCTATCCATCGTATGTAGAAAACATCATGGGCCCGATGTGTTTTGATTATGGTTTCGGCCCGTTTCGGTGGGTGTGTACTTCTGGAAGCAAGGCTGACTTAGACACCAGCGACCGCATTGCCGCGGAAATATTGAGAAATTTGCTGCAAGAATCGCCACCAGAAATTCAATCGCAATGGCAAGATAACCTGCTGTGGATAGAACAAGCCGATCGCAACATTCCCATCGTAGGTTCCATGGCGCGCATTTTATACGCTGATGCGCAAGGGCGCATTCGGATTGCCCAAGCTTTCAATGAGGCCATCGCCAAAGGCATCATCACTGCCCCTATTGTCTTGGGGGGGGATTATCATGTTGTATCTGGTACCGACTTTCCCTCCCGCGAAACCGCCAATATTTATGATGGTTCGCGCTTCACGGCAGATATGGCCGTGCACAACTTTGTGGGCGATGCCTTCCGAGGAGCTACCTGGGTAAGCCTGCATAATGGTGGTGGCGTAGGCTGGGGCGAGGTGATGAATGGCGGGTTTGGCTTAGTGCTTGATGGGTCGGCGGCGGCGCAGCGCAAGCTGGAAGCAATGCTATTCTGGGATGTAAATAATGGTATCGCACGGCGCGGCTGGGCACGCAATCCAGGAGCGCTATTTGCTATTCGTCGGGCAATGCAAGAACAACCACGACTGAAAATAACGCTTCCGCATCTGGCGGATGACAAAGTGCTGGAGGGCTTGTTTTGATAATTTACAATAAGTCCATAAATTATTTAGAATTTATCATTTTAAAATTATAAAACATTTAAAATCAATGCGTTGAAAAAATTATAATCGGCATTCATTTTGAAATAACCACTTAAAATATTCAATCAATTGCTTACATGCCTGTAATATTACACATAGAAACAGCTACCGATGTTTGCTCCATAGGCATCAGCCGAGGCGACAGATTATTGGCACTGCATGAAAGCCTCGACTTCAATAACCATGCGGCGCGCATCACCCTGATGATTGAAAACTGTATGCAAGATGCCCAGCTACAATGGTCCGATTTAGACGCCATAGCTGTAAGTAGTGGCCCGGGGTCTTACACGGGCTTGCGTATTGGCGTTTCAACAGCCAAAGGTATTTGTTATGCCCAAGGTAAGCCCCTCATAGCCATAGATACCTTGCAGGCCTTAGCCTTGGCCGCGCATGAGGCCTCTGATCCGACCAATACCCTCTACTGCCCCATGATTGATGCGCGCCGTATGGAAGTGTATGCGGCCATATTCGATGTGCAAGGCAACCCAGTACAGCTACCGGCAGCTATTCGCGTGGAGCACGACACCTTTCAGTCGTATTTCGATGCCGGACAGTCTCTCATTTTTTCGGGCAATGGCGCAGAGAAGTGCAAGCCCTTTTTTATTATACCCCAAGCACACTTTCGGTCTGTGCTATGCTCGGCCACACATTTGATACAGCCCGCCGTACAAGCTTTTCAGCAAAAAAAATTCGCCGATGTGGCTTATTTTGAACCATTTTATTTAAAACCACCCAATATTACAACACCCGTAAAAAATAAAAGCCTGCGTTAATTGTATGATACAATTTACAATTTTTATAAAAATCGCCCCCTTCAACCGCTCAACCCCTCAACCTCATTAATTTTCCTCCACCACAAACAATTGGCTCCAAAATTTATTTCTACCTTAGTTTTTAAATGAAACTAACCATGATTCAAACCGATGTACTAATTCTTGGCTCCGGTATCGGCGGCCTTTCCACAGCGATTCACTTAGCGCTCCAGCGCCCCGACTTGAACATTACCGTGCTCACAAAGACCCAAGAAGGAGAGAGCAATACCCGCTATGCACAGGGCGGCGTGGCGGCGGTGTGGAATGAAGAAGTGGACTCCTACCAAAAACACAAAGAAGATACGCTCGATGCTGGCGACGGGCTGTGCGATGAGCAAATTGTAGAAATTGTAGTGCAGGAAGGGCCAGAGCGTGTACGTGAAATCATTGATTGGGGCGCCCGTTTTGATAAAACCCAAGCGCAGCAATACGACTTGGGGCGCGAAGGTGGGCACTCGGAAAACCGTATTTTGCATTATAAAGACCTTACGGGTTGGGAAATGCAGCGCGCCTTGATGAGCAAAGCAGCAACCTTGCCCAATATTAAGGTGCTAGAACATTATTTTGCGGTGGATATCATCACGCAGCACCACCTCGGCTACATGGTGACGCGCCTCATGCCCAATATCGAATGCTATGGGGCTTATGCACTCAATAAACAAACGGGCGAAATCGAAAAATTGCTGGCAAAAGTGACGGTAGTAGCTACCGGCGGCGCAGGCCAAATTTATCGGGCTACGACCAATCCAGTGATTGCCAGCGGCGACGGCATCGCCATGGTCTATCGGGCGAAAGGCTGGGTAGAAAATATGGAATTTGTACAATTTCATCCAACGGCACTTTACAATCCAGCGGGTGAGAACCCTGTTTTCTTAGTGTCAGAAGCGGTACGCGGCTACGGCGGCATTTTGAAAAACCGACAGGGTGAGGAATTTATGCACAAATACGACCCGCGAAAATCACTCGCACCACGCGATATTGTGGCGCGTGCTATTGACAATGAGATGAAACTTAGCGGCGATGAATGCATGTTTTTGGATTGCCGACACCTTGATGCCGAAGGTTTTAGAGCACATTTTCCTACGATTTATGATAAATGCCTGAGCATTGGCGTGAATCCGATGCAGGATATGATACCCGTGGTGCCGGCCTGCCATTATATGTGTGGCGGCATCAAAGTAGATGCGTTGGGGCGCAGCAATATTAAGCAGCTCTATGCCTGCGGCGAATGTACCAGCACGGGTTTGCACGGCGCTAATCGCTTGGCTTCCAACTCGTTATTAGAAGCGATGGTATTTGCCAAAAGAATTGCTGATGATATTTTACCGAATATTGATCACCTTTCTATTCGTCAGGGGATACCTGATTGGGATGCACGCGGCACCACTGACCCTAAAGAAATGGTACTTATCACGCAGAGTTTAAAAGAATTAAAAGAAATCATGAGCAGCTATGTGGGCATTGTGCGCTCCAATGTACGTCTCAAACGTGCACTTGATCGTTTGTGGATTCTGCATCAAGAAACCGAAGATTTGTATAACACCACGACCCTTTCGCCGCAATTATGCGAATTGCGCAACCTGATTAGTATTGCGTATTTGGTGACACGCTCGGCTACCATGCGCCGCGAAAGTCGGGGGTTGCATTACACCACTGATTATCCAGAACGCTTGGGCTTTGTGCAAGTATCGCTGCTGTAATGGCAGATTTACAAAGTCAAAATTTATGACTTCATGAAAACTCGGCAAACAGCACATTAAAAAAGAGATTAATCAAGTTTTGATTTCAAAATTCTGTAAATCAACATATTATAAAACAGAACGGAGTGATATATTATAAAATACACACTCCGTTTTTATTTTGTTATTGCAATATAATTCTGTCAAACCACCGCTTCTACGGCTGCGTCAATCACGTCCTGAGCGAGCGTAGTGGGGCATAGGTATTCGGATTTCGGTAATTCCGCTACTGCTTCAATTGCCTTCCAGCCGCCCAGCACATTCACTATATGCTCAAAACCGCGCGCTTTCAGAATAGAGGCCATAATCATAGACCGGTAGCCGCCAGCACAATGCACATGGTAGGTATTGTTGCGATTGAGCTTGTACATATTGGTATTCACA
>CALMSP010000170.1 GCA_937872405.1 uncultured Saprospiraceae bacterium
TGGGTGGATGTGATTTCGTAAATCTTTGAGATTTGCGAAATCTGAACAAAAAAAACAACCGTTTTGACCCACTATCCGGCTATCAAACTTCACATGATATTTGTTAAGCGATTTCTTGTTCAGAATGTTGAAATTGACGTTTAAAAAAGGCATTAACACAAAGCGCTTATGCAAGCTCTTGATATTTTGTATGAATCAGCCTGGACTTTAGTGATCTACAAACCCGCTGGTTTGGCCAGTGAAGTGTCGCCGCATTATACCTCAGCAGAAGCGCAGGTGCAGCATTATTTGCATGAACGCGAGCGCAAATCATTTGTTGGCGTTGTACATCGCTTGGATCGCGCCGTAAGCGGAGTATTGCTATTTGCGAAGCGTAAGACAGCCTTGCGGCACTTGCAGGAGCAATTTCGGCTGCGGCAGGTGCAAAAAACGTATTTAGCATGGGTAGAGCAGGCGCCCGCGCTACCGGAAGCGACGCTGGAGCACTATCTTTGGAAAGATATGGCCAATCGTCGGGCGATTGTGAGCCAGCCTACGGATACAAAGGCGCAGATTTGTCGTTTGCACTATCGTACCCGCCCTGAAAAATCCGACGGCAGACTATTAGAAATACAATTAGACACCGGACGGTTTCATCAGATTCGCGCACAATTGGCGGCCATCGGTTGCCCAATCATTGGCGATACAAAATACGGCGCACAGGGGTACTGGCAGCCGGAAGCTATTGCCTTACATGCTTGGCAGCTGCGCTTCATAGAGCCATTGGACGGCAGTGAGCATACCGTCGAAGCCCCACCACCATCGGCTTTCACATTTTCTTAAATGTCAGCCGGACGCCCAGTGCGCAACAAAGCAGGCTGCGACTATGTTTTTTTTGTAATTTCAAGTCAAAATCATATTTATGAGATATTTGCTGATCAGCAGTATATTGTGCATCACGTTGAGTGCCTGCTCCTACACAGAAAAAATCCGCGACGGCAAAACCGCTTACGAGCGCAAGCAATACGCTGTGGCTGTAAAAATGCTGGGCAAAGAATACGAAAAAGCCAAAACCCGTGTGGAGCGCGGCCGCATTGCCCTGCTACTGGGCGAATCGTACCGCGAGTTGCACAAAAACGAGCAGGCCATTCGTTGGTATCAGATCGCTTACGACAATCAGGCTGGCGTGGACGCATTGCGCGAGCAAGCCTATGCCCTCAAGCGCATGGAACGCTACCGTGAAGCCATGCAGGCATTCAAAGAATTGGGTATTGAAATCGGTAGCCCGTATGAATATCGTCGGGAAATACAAGCCTGCGAAGTGGCGCAAGGTTGGAAAGATCTCAAAAATCCAGAATATCAAGTGGAGCTACTTGAATTCAACACGAATTATGCCGATTATGCACCCGTATTGTACCGCGACAATCAATTGGTGTTCACCTCCGACCGCAGCACGAGCACCGGCGAAGATACCTACAAGTGGACGGGCAATCGGTTTTCCGACCTGTTTGTTGTGAACCTGTCCTCGCTTCAGGTTTCCCGTTTTGATGAACGTGTCAATACTTCTAATAACGAAGGAATAGCCATATTCAACCGCGATTTCACGGAAATGTATTTTACGCGATGCTATGGCGGCAAACGCGAGGATGCTCATTGCAAGATCATGATGAGTCGCTGGCGCAACAATGCCTGGACGACACCCGAACCCCTCGAATTCATTCAAGAGCGCATCAATTATGGACATCCAGCACTCTCAGCTGATGGGCGCGAGCTGTATTTTTCCTGTAATCATCCGGATGGTTGGGGCGGTTACGATATCTGGGTGACAGAGCGCATGGCTACTGGCTGGGGCGAGCCAAAACTGCTGGGGCGCAGCGTGAATACAGTCGGCGATGAAAAATTTCCTGTTATGGATGCTGACACCCTTTATTTTTCATCGGACTTCCACACCGGCATGGGCGGGCTGGATATTTTTAAAACGTATAAAATGGGCAATGGCAACTGGGCGCCACCATACAATTTGAAACCGCCTATTAACTCTGGGGCCGATGATTTCGGGCTGGTGATTGATCATAAAGCTACCACGCCCGATGGGGTGTTGCAGGTAGGTTATTTTACATCCAACCGGATGGATGGTTTAGGGAATGACGATATTTACCGCTTCGAGAAGATAGTGCCGCCGCCGATAGAAACGCCCCCCGTATCAGACGAGACGAAGGTTTACAAAATGCTACTCGATGTGTACGTGCTGGAAAAAATATTCCAAGACCCCACCAACCCCAATAGCCGGGTGCTGGGCCGCAAACTCCTCGCTGATGCAAAAGGGGAACTTAA
>CALMSP010000171.1 GCA_937872405.1 uncultured Saprospiraceae bacterium
CACTTCACGGGCGAGGTCATTCCATTTCAGCCCAACCCGAAGTTTGAAATCCTCAGTCAACCTTTAGAATTTTGGGTGTTGGAAAAGAGCATGCAAAATAAATAATTGTTATCATGGCATCATAGATTGTTTACGGCGTATCAAATGTAGTAAATAAAGACTCCGGCAGGGTATCCGAAACGCTGATTTCTGTAAGTTGGCGATTACCACCTCGATTGCCCGAAAGCAGAATAGCACCATGTCTTTCATAATCGAGCCAAGGGGTAGAAATAGCTGGTTTTTCATCATTAAATTTTTGAAAATAATCCCATTGCACGATTAGCCGCCTTTGCTTGTCCACATACACCAAATATTTATTTTCAGGCGTTCGTCCTACACTTTCAAAGGTTAGTTGCAATATATCCGCAGAGGCGCCCTCGGTGGTAACACCCTCACCCATGTAGCGCAGCGTGACGCCAGAATCCTTTAGTTTAAAAGGCATCACCAACCAATAGCTATCGTTGATCCACATGCCGATGCCGCGTTCTACATACTTTTGTAGCGAATCAGGATCCTGAATGACTTCATTGCCAATGCGTACCCGACCCGTATTATTTTGAATATTAACCAAGTAAATATCTTGTCCTGTTTCGATACGTACATTGCCGCTATGTTTGTCCCAGAAGAGCTTACGCCGCCCAAAAAAATTCCAGGAAATGTAGCGCGTAGCATCCCAGTTCGCGCGACCACCGAGCGCTTTCATGATGTCATCGGCGATGGCAATGGCTTGATTATCAGATACTTCGGCGTTAAACCCAGGCGCTGGTGGGTTTGCTTCTGCACGTTGGGCCGAAAGGCTATGCAATGCCAAAAAGAAAATAAGGAGTGATGTAACGATTAATTTCATGCTGCTGTATTTATTTTATAATGTAAAAAAAAATCCCTGTCGCTACATACAACGACAGGGATTGCGGAAAGGTTTTAAAGGGGGTTGAAGGGTTGAGAGGAGAGGTTGAGGGGTTGACCCTATTCCCCTCTTACCCTTCCGTTGGGTCTTTACCGGCTTGCAGAAAATCCTGATAAGCAATGAGTTCGCCCCATTTGCCATTAGCTGCTAATTCTGCTTGCTTGGGCCAGGTACTTGGATCAGCCAGCCGGAAATTATCGCCAGCAGCATTGAGTATTTCCTGAATACGCTGCACGGAAGTCATAGACAAATCGCCCCAGGTTTTGATGCCTGCATCTTTGAGCAATTGTTCAATTTTCGGCCCAATACCTTCAATAATCTTCAGATCCTCTGGGTTATTGGAAAATCCGAGGATGCGGCGCGCCAGTTTTTCCACTTTAGATGGCGTATCGCCATCGCCAGCTATTTGGCCCGCGCCCAGTGTTTTCTGGAAATTGACGAGTTCCTGCCATTTATTTTCGTTCGCCAATTTGGCTTGTTGTGGCCAAGTAGTGGGGTCGTGTATGCGGTAG
>CALMSP010000172.1 GCA_937872405.1 uncultured Saprospiraceae bacterium
GTCATCATTAAAATGACTGAAATCGCCCAATGGGTTGTTTTCATAAGTTGTTTTTTCTTTCAAAATTAAGGGCTCATAACTTGGGCTTTCTCATACTAATGGATGATTTTTGAAAATAAGTGCCCAAACAGGCTTAGTCTTCTATGTTTTAAAAAATGCTTATTTTAACAAGCAATTCAAAAGAAGCCCAGCAAGCGGCGCAGCAGGGCGTCGCCCGCGGTGATAGGACCTATGCGGCTACTTTCTTAGCAGATTTAGACGAACTGGAAGCCGCGGGCATCCCGCATAAGGATGTAGCTCGGGCGCGGAAGCTGCTGCGGGAGTAGCATCGGCGGCTAAAGCCGCTGGTACAAGCCATTTGAACCGTCCCTTATATTTTGGTACCTCGCTCTATTTTTTTACTATCTTTGTTCCAACGACCGATATAAAAATAGAAAAGCTCTTTTTGGGGGTAGTTTTGTGCCCCTTGTTTTAAATTACTAGCATATCCTAACAAATTAAACTCATGAAACAAACTCGACACTTCTTATACTTGGTAGGCTTATGCCTGCTTGGTTTTAGCCTGCCCTTGAACGCGCAAATCACCGTTACGAACGCGACCTTCCCAGCTTTGAGTGATACGTTGCGTTTTGTTTTTGACCTTAATCCCGTCGGAAATCCGAACATTTTCATCACGCCGCCAGGAGGCAATCAAAACTGGGATTTTAGCACTTTAGCAGTAGATTTCACCCAGCAGCAGGTTTTTGTGAGTCCGGCTACCGGCACTGGCAGTGCGAGTTTTCCAAGTGCTAACCTATTGTATGTGCAGGGTGGCATTGAATACTATCTGAATGTTACCAGCCAGACCGTACAACTCTTGGGCACTTATGTATGGTCCTGATCCCGTTGGATTAGGCGTCACTGCCGCAATAACGCAGCTGCCACCTATCGTCGAACAGCGCTCGCCGGTCAATTTTTTTGACATCAATCAAGTATCTTCTGGAGTCCTATATCCTTTTGCACCGAACCAGATGAACCCAACGATCTTTCAGCAGTTGGTATCTGGCCTGAATTCGACCCCAGATTCGCTGCGGTTTAGATTTGCCACCACTCGTTTGGATGTGATAGATGGCTGGGGCGATGTGACGATTCCCGGTGGTACATTTCCCGTGCTGCGCGAAAAGCGAACGACTTTTACCGAAAGGCGATTTGACGCAAAAATCCCGCCGCTTGGCTGGCTAGATGTGACGGATGTGACGATTCAGACACTCAATTTGAATACCTTAGGCATAGATACAACCGTTGCTCACTACTTTTTTAATGACGTCTCCAAAGAACCGATTGCTATTCTAACTTTAGATAATAGCCAATCACAGGTAGTAAGTGCACAGTACAGACAAGCGGTGAGTGTGCCGAATCCTATGGTTGTCAGTATAGACGACGGCGATGCCGATAACATTGTATCAGTGGGGACGCTGCTGACCTACACCATCACTTTCAACAAAGATATAGATGCAACGACGGTTACAGCCGCCGACTTTGACAATGCCGGTACAGCAACGATCAGCATTGGAACGATCATGGAAACCGCGCCCGGCGTATTCACCGTGCAAGTAACACCAACGACTGCTGGCACGCTTATTTTGCGGATACCCATTGGTGCAGTTATTGCCGATTTGAATGGTAATAATTTGGTCGTACCTGTATTGGATGAAACAACGCTTACCGTACTTTCCACTCCGATTCCAATTATAGGCGATGCCAACCCGGCAAATCCAGCAATTAGTGATATTCTAACCACGTTTTTGATGGAAACCCAAGATCCACCAGAAATCTTTGATCCTTGCACCTGTCGCAACAATACGGGGATAATACCCAATGGCACTTCCACCGATAACGGCTTGTTTGATGATGAAATCATCGTCATATCGCCCACTGCTGGCGATACCTGGGAAGTCTCGTTGGGTAGTATCTTTCCCTTTCCAACCAATGCCAATCCTTCGGCACAGCCAGAGGATTTGACCCGCATTGCTCCTGGAACACCGCTCGTGTTTATTGGTTCCGTAACTACCATGGATGGCATTCGTTATATTTATAGATTACAAATTATTCACAAAGATAATGAAGGATACAGCGTAAGCGTGCGCGAGACCAGTAATCCTGCCTATGCAGCTATCATTTTCCCCATCAGCAATCGTTGCTATTATCCTACGCCAGCGATTAGCGGTTTGGATGCGACCTATTGCGTAGCGGACCCCGCGGTGGTATTGATGGGAACAGTAGATCGTGGCGACGGACAGTTGGCTGCAACGCCAAAATCGGCTGTGTTTTCCATTAATAATAATCCAGTCACTCAGTTTAATCCGCAGGCCTTAGGCGCAGGCACATTTACCGTTGTTTACACCGTCACTGCTGCCGCAGAAGGAGAAACCATCCCTGGTTGTATGCAAGCCGTAAGTCAGCAAGTGCAAGTAAATTCAACAATAGTCGTCAATCCTTTAATGTCAAAGGCGATTTGTTCGACCAAAAAAATAGCCCTGGCAGATGTATTCAAGGGAGTAGTTTACGTCGGCAATCCAGCTGATCTACGCTACACTTGGACAATCAAAGAAACCGACGGACTTAATGGTGTTTTGGAAGGATTGCAAGAAACGGACCCTACTATAGGAAGTTATACACCGGGCAAGGATGCGGTCAGTCGTGGCTTTGTGACGCTCGTGTTAACAGTGAACAATCCAGATGATGCGTGTGCTTCTACAAGTGCCGAGGTGCGTATCTCCATAGCAAAAATTGATTGCGGCGATTTCCCTTGGAATGGAAACTAATCTGAAAGTTTTCCGAAATCTTGGAGATTTCGGAAAACTTGGAGATTTCGGAAAACTTTCAGCGATTTTAGATCAATGGCTGGAAGAAGTTGCGCCGTAACCTTCATCCGGTAATTGGATAAAGTAAAAAAATCATTCATTTTAAACAGCCTTAATAACAAGCATAGAATTACGCACTTCGGATTACCCATTCTTTATTCGGTCGAATTTGCCACAATTTTTATCGCTAAAAATGCAAGTTGGACGACAAAATTTTGCTTACCTTTCCCAAAGGCATACATTTGTAATATCATCATCAAGATCACCCATTTTATATCAAGTGTGAAGCTTTATGATAAGTTATCCGTTTTGATACTAACAACTTACCACTACATCGGTCAATCATTTTTACTTTCGTTCATAGCAATTCCGAATTAGCAACATCACTTCACTTGCGGCTTACTTCGTAAAGTTTAGCAAATGTGTATGAATTTTTATTATAAACAATTAAAACCTAAACAAAATGGATCATTCACTGCAATTAGCCAATGAGCTTGTCGGCTTGACTTACCAGGTACAGGTACCCCCCCGCGCATCCAAGCGGGTGACATTCACTGCGAATAATATTTTGCCCAATGTACAGGTGTATGTAATGTGCTATAGTACGGGTGCTTCTTCACCTTGGGCCTGGGGCTTTTTAAGATCAGACCAAACCTCTTTTAGCTACCAATTTCAAAACAGCGGTTTTATTAGGTTGCTCGCCATGCTCAAACCGCAAGTGTATGCAAGTCAATCCAACAACAATATCTATTCTAATATCATTGATATTGGCGTGGGCGACGGTACGGGTACTGATTTTGATGGCGTGATGGGTGCGCGCGTTACCCTTTCTTTTATTCCCAATACGGTCAGCAGTATAGTACCTTATCGGGGTACACCTACCACTTTACAAGGTACGGTAACCGATTATCTCCACAGCGAAGGTTATTTATTAGATATTCATGATACCGTTTTTAATAACCCTAGTGGCTATCAAACCATTCAGCTTCAAGTAGATGGAGATGATCATAATGTATTGATGATCGAGCAAATGGTATGGATTCACCTCTTCGACGGCAACGGCAACCTGCTGGGCGTAGTGGATACATTGGATGGGACGATTGTGAATAACACTTGCAATATTAATCTTGCCAATGGTTTTCAGATGATAGCGTTTATACAAGGGCTACAAAATCCGGGTACAAACAATCAATTTACCTTTGCCATTGGTGACCCAAAGACGAATGCGACGGTAAGTATCAGTGAAGCTTAATAAGAAAAGCTATTCGTATCATTGGAAAGGAATCAAAAACAATAAATATGACTAAGCTATTGCTATCGGTATGCTGCTTGTTGGGATATTCGTTTACGGTTAAGGCTCAACCTGTTCCAGACACCATTCTTGCTTTACAGCATTTGGAAGCGGCAGCCGAAATCTTATCAGAAAAAGGAGATTATACCGATAGCATAGCTTTGCATTTAAACGTTGCCAAAAGCTTATTTACAAAAGGAAATTATTGGAATAATTATACAACTGAATTCTTAAAATTTGCGCAATCTTTATATACAAAAGGTTTTTATAAAGAAGGCGTAAATTTATTACAACAGTTGCAAGCAGATATCCAATATAATTCAACGAATAGTCAAATAAATGAGACGTATTATCAAATCGGAAGAGGATATTATTTTCAGCAAAATTATGATGAATGTATCAATATAGTTGAGGCAAATCTGAATCGTATTGAGCAAAGTGAGGAAATGAATAAGGAGGAATTAAAAGCAAATCATTATAATTTAATTGGGGTGTCTTTGGTGGGGAAAGGGCTACCTTTAGAAGCGATTGATTATTATCAAAAAATATTCTTAATAAGAAAAGAGATATATGGTATCCAGCATAATCTGGTTGCAAGTGTTTTGAATAATATCGGAGTTGCTTATGTTGATTTAGGAATTTATAATAAAGCATTAGATTATTATATTCCAGCATTAGATATAAGAGAGAAAATACTCGGCAAGAATCATCCCAACCTCGCTACAATTTTAAACAATATAGGCAAGCTTTATGGTGATAAGGGCGAATATGACAAATCTATTCAATATTATAGTCGTGCAATATCTATTTTTCAAGAAAACCCCAAAGGCTTTGAAAATCGCATCGCTGATATTTTTAATAATCTTGCTGTTACTTATCAAAATAAAGGCGCGTACCAAGAATCCACTTCTTACTACCAGCAAGCTATTCAAAATTACGAAAAATTACCCGACGATCAATCCGAAAAAATAGCCAATGTTTACAATAACTGGGCGAATTTAGTTGAATTACAAAAAGATTATACAAAAGCAATCGAACTCCAGCAGCAAGCCATAACGCTTTATGCAAAGACGTTAGAGCCTGCGCATCCTCGAATGATTGCTGCACAAAATAACCAGGGCATTAATTATTATAAAAATGGTGAATACGCCAAAGCACTCGCCCAACTGCAAAGTATTGTGCCTTTGATTGAAAATAATGCCCAGCAGCGCACGCAATACGCCAATCTCTGCAATGACCTCGCCGATGTACATTTCAAACTAAATAACCTGCCAGAAGCAAAAAACTACAACCAAAAAGCCCTCGCCATCCAGCAGGATATATTTAGTAATAAAAGTTATAAACTGGCTTATACGTATAATAACTTGGCTCAAATCGCTGAAGCCGAAGGCAATCGCGACGCCGCTTTGCAGTATTTACAGCAAGCCTTAGCCGCCAATCATGCCGACTTTGAAGCGGAATATGTAGATGCAGTACCTTCACCCAATGGTTTTTATCAATATGATTACTTTATAACGTCGCTGCTGCACAAAGCGCGGTTGCTGGGCGCAGGAGGCACCCCAACTGCATTCCTACGGGCTAAACTTTTATATGAAGTCACTGATTCTGTCTTGATGCTCGTGCGCAATGAGTTATTATCATCGGATGATAAAATTCGGCTTTCAGAAAAATTTTATGATTTATCACAATCAGCTATCGAAAATTGTATTCGATTAGCAGAAACAACGGGCGATCAGCGGTATTTGGAAGAAGCATTTCAGTTTTCGGAAAAAAGTAAAAACAATGTACTAGCGCAATCACTTGCGGCGAATCAGGCCAAGCAGTTTGCGAGCATCCCGGATTCCTTGATTATTTTAGAAAGCCAATTACAGTCTGATATAAATTTTTATAAGCAAGCTTTAGCGGAGCAGCCGGATAGTTTAGAGCGCATTCTGTACCAAAATGAGTTGTTCGCAGCACAGCAGGCGTATCGGGATTTAGTTCTAAACTTAGAAAAAAATTATGCGCTTTATTATGAATTAAAATACGACCAAACCTTGTCTGGTGTACGCGCTATTCAGTTTTCTATGCCCGACAATACTACGTTAGTAAGCTATTTTACAGGCGATTCAACATTGTATGTTTTTGCAATAGATAAAAATAATTTTACGGTACAGCGCTCTCGTATAGGCATTTTTTTTTATAGACAGCAGGTGGGTTTGCGTAAAAGTATTACTTATAAGCTAAATGAAGAGTATGTGGAATTAGCGTATGATTTATATCGGAGCCTATTTCCATTTACTTTGGGCCATAATATCCAATCTTTGATTATCATTCCTGATGGCGCTTTGAGTAAATTGCCATTTGAGGTCTTGCTTTCCAAAAAAGTAAATCCCCGGACCGAAATTAATTTTAATCAATTACCCTATTTAGTAAATAATTATAGCATTAGTTATGCTTTATCGGCAAGATTGTATCATCAAGAACAATCTATGACCACCATAAAGCAACAAAGCGAAGGATTGTTGGCGTATGCCCCCGTTTTTGACGAGCCTCAGTCTGTTGATTTATTTTCGAATGGTGCGCGCAATCCTGTAGCCGCCACCGAAACCACCCGAACGATGACTTTGGATGGAAAGTTTATCAGTCCGCTTCCGGCTACAGCCAATGAAATTCAGGCGATTGCAGATGTTTTTAAACAAAAAGGACAAAAAGCGACTACCTATCTTTTTAACAATGCCAACAAAAAACAGCTAAAACAAAGCGACATCAGCCGTAGCCGCTATTTGCACATTGCTACCCACGGTTTTATCAACGAAGATCAGCCCGATTTGTCTGGTTTGTTATTTTTTCCTGATACTTTAGTGCAAAAAGATCATGTGTTGTATTCGGGCGAGGTGTACAATTTAAACCTAAATGCGGATTTGGTAGTACTTTCTGCTTGTGAAACAGGCCTGGGAAAAGTTGTTAGCGGTGAAGGTTTGTTAGGCTTGTCGCGAGCCTTTTTTTATGCTGGAACCGATAATTTGATCGTTTCATTATGGAAAGTACAAGATCAAGCTACCGCAGATTTGATGGTCTCTTTTTATCGAGAATATTTGAATAGTAAGAGTAAAAATTTTGGTACATCATTGCGGCAAGCCAAGCTTAATTTGATTGCTTCCGAGAATTTTAGCCATCCATATTACTGGTCGGCATTCGTGCTGATTGGGCAGTAACTCTCGTTATTGATGGCTTCTTTGTGGGAGTATCGGGAAGCCTTCTTGTCCATTATTCGTTGGGCGCTTGCAACACCCCTGCTTAGTGCCACTCTTCATCCAAGTGCGACAGCACAAAATCCCATAGCACTTCATAGGGGATGATCTCCAATTCTGCGCTCTGGCGAGCCTGCTGTAGCGGCAACTCCTTTAGTTGCGCTAAGTAACGATCGGTTTTGCGAAGCACCGCTTTTTTATGAAAACTACAGTTCGCCATTTCTATCAGCATCCGTATGAAGCAATTGCTACGAAAAGTATCATCGCGCCGAAGATACCGGTGGGTGTACGACCGGAGCGCCTCCACCCGATCAATGATCGCATTGTACTTTTGCTGCTGGAGCAACAGCAAAATCTGGATAACGATAATTGAAATATTAGCTCCTTGCTTGTCCTTCTGATAAATCGGCACTTCGTTAATGAATTTTTGCACCCGAAACGACCCCGCGCTCAGGCTATCATCGGGCGCTATTTTACCAATTGCTATCAGATATGCAATGTAAGCCTCATAGATGCGCCACCGCTCCTGGATGTTACTTCCCTGCTTGTTGTAATCAGGGTAGTCAAGCACTTGGCGATAATAATTGTATGCACGCTGCAATGTTTGGGTATGAAAAGATAAAATAACCAAATATTCCATCGTCAATAGCCAGTTGTTCGGGCGGACTTCCGCCAGTTGCAGGCATTCCGCCCCCAAACCCCATGCCTTCGTATAATGACCTAATTTAAGGTGAGATACAAATGCACGTAGCTTAAAAGAAAAAATATTAACTGATGATATAATATGCTGCTTTTTTTGAAAATAGTCCAACGCCTTTTCACTAATTTCAAGCAGCTTATCATATTCATAACTAAGCTCATGGTGGGTGGCGTATATCAAAAAATATAAAAAATTGAGCTTGTAAGAATCATATTTGCTCAAAATGTCCTGCATATGATGCAAATATTTATCAGAATCCCGAAGCAGCTCTGGCTTCGAACCTTTCGCTTTTGCAAAGTGCATCCGAATACGCGAGTAGTATTCATCCGCTTGATTCTCTATCTGCATCAACTCCATGTACTTATTCAATACATTATTATAAAATTCAAATTTTTTTATGTCTCCCTCAATTGTACCATAATGGTAGCGTAATTCCGTAGCAAGCATCACCACGGCATCTGTAATTTCATACTCCTGCGCCTTACGCAGCGCTTTTTCAGCCATCGGAATAGCGGCTCTTCGAGCGGAGCGCCCTAATAATATCTTTATTGCATTTAAGTCCTTGTAACAATTAAAGTAGGCTTTATTATAATCGCTAAAACTTTTTTGATTTGTGTCAATAAAAAATAGGGTGTCTATCAGGCGCTCTTTTAGTTTATTCTTTAATCGTACCGCATAGGCAGGTGCATTATCGCTGTCACCGTAAAACGTTTTTATAATATCTTCTTCACTGTCAATCGCTCCTGAAAGGATTTTTTCATATAACTGCTGCGGCGCTGCATTCTGATAGTGCTTCGATCCTACTATACTAATCTGCTTCACTTTATGTAAAGAAACAATTTCTATCAATGATTTTAGCTCTTCCATGGACTAAAAATGAGTTGTTAGACTCAAAAATAAGCATTGATTCTTTTTTATCAAAATATTGATTGTCAAAAGTATATACATATTTTTTTCAAAAAAAAGGATAGAAAATGGTATGTAATAAATACTCTAAAAAGTTTGCGTCTATGTTTGGAAAACCCCATAGTTTTAAATCAAAATTCAAAAATTTAAAACTATGGGTACTTTATTCGCACTTCTCATCGCATTCTTTACATTCTCTACCACCGTTGTAGCAGATGATTACAGCTCACAAAATGAGCAAAATACTGAAATTCAAGCAATTATAACGGATGATATTCATCCTTAAGTTCATAACATTTTTTCAATAACCTTAAAAATTATTTCAACATCATGGGTACTTTATTCGCACTCCTCATCGCATTCTTTACATTCTCTACCACCGTTGTAGCAGATGATTACAGCTCAC
>CALMSP010000173.1 GCA_937872405.1 uncultured Saprospiraceae bacterium
GAGGGCAAGGCCTGCAGTATAGACGATCCTGATTGCATCATGTGCCAAGGATAAGCTGTTGCCGACTGCCGGCAGACGGAGACCTACTCCATCCGTTTTGACCTCGCCCAATCACTGTTTAAATCCGACGGCTGAGGTCTGAATGCCCCAAAATTAATTATGCTGCTCATTTTACTTACTGGTACTACAGGTCGGCAGGTTGCTCCCAAAGCAATCTGCCTCTTTTTTTGCGCGCTGCACAACGTTCTATTAGCCTACCAGAAGCCCCTAACACCACTTACGATATGCGAAGTCCGGTTTACGATTTTATAAAACCTGGCAAAGCAAAACAGTGCAAAAGAACAAAACTCGTTTCTTTCCATTGAAAACGGCATAAAAGCCGCTCAGTGCGTGCATATAGTTGTATAGAAAGCTCCAACAGCCGTTCTGAACAGTTCACTTGTAAAATGGAACATTGTAGTAGCCGTTTGTAACGTTTATGATGTTCATTTTTACAATACAGCCCTCGCTTGAAGTTCTATAACTAACAATTAGAATTGTCGAATCAACATTAAAAACGTTGAGATTACCTATTTTAAAACAAAAATAGCCTGTTATAACGCTCTAAGTGCCTATTACAACGCTACAAATGCCTATTTTAAAACAAAAATACCCTGTTATAACGCTCTAAGCACCTATTACAACGCTACAAGCGCCTATTTTAAAACAAAAATACCCTGTTATAACGCTCTAAGTACCTATTACAACGCTACAAGTGCCTATTTTAAAACAAAAATACCCTGTTATAACGCTCTAAGTACCTATTACAACGCTACAAACGCCTATTTTAAAACAAAAATACCCTGTTGCAACGCTCTAAGTACCTATTACAACGCTACAAACGCCTATTTTAAAACAAAAATACCCTATTATAACCGTCTAAATATCTATTTGAATCACCCAACTCTATTCGGAAAGTGTACGGTTGGCGGTTGCTATGCTACAGGTTATAGCTAAAACGCTCTGGATATGCGGTGCAGCAGTTGGTAAGGCTGAAAAGATGACAAAAGCGAGCCGTGCAGAATGTTGGATGCTGCCTATTGCAAATGGCGCGCTTATTTACAACAGTAGTTCTACATAGTAGGCGTCGTAACCATCACGTCGGATAGTAAAACCTTTTTTTTCAAACAAGCGAATCATACCTTTATTATTAGCAAGCACAGAGGCATAAATCTTGCGGATGTCGCGGTCGCGGGCTATTTCGAGTATAAAGTCGGTGAGCAGCGCTCCCAACCCTTGCTTCTGCCAAGGGTCGGCAATCATAATGGCATATTCTGCATTTTCGCACCATGCATCGGCAATGATGCGCACCACACCGATCATTTTGTGTTCGTTTTCGTGCTCAATTTCAGCAATAATAGCCATTTCGCGGTCGTAATCAATCTGGGTATAGCGCGTAAGAAACTCATGGGACACTTTGGGCACGTAGCCGAAGAATCGAAAATAGAGCGACTCCTTAGACAAATAATCGAACATGCGCACGACCAGCGGTTCGTCTTCCGGACGGATAGGGCGCAGGATAGCGGGCGCACCATCGCGCAGTTGGACGCTGCGCGTGTATTTAGTTGGATAAGGCGAGATCACTAAGTGCTGATAGCCGTGCCCTTTGCGGCGCGTGACGGCGGGGTCGAGCACGATTTGAGCATTGACGGCTGCTGCAAAGTTGGCGCCAGCTATAAATGGGTTGATATCAACCGAAGCGATTTCGGGAAAATCCATCAATAGGTACGAAAACTTGTATAAAGTGAAAGCCAGTTCTTGCAGATTGACACCCTGCTGATTGCGGTAGCCTTCCAGCATTGGGTACAAGCGCGTACCTTCTATGAGTTGGCGGGCCATTGCCATGTTGAGCGGTGGCAGACCCAGGTGGGTGTCTTTGAGAATTTCAACTGCTACGCCTCCTTGTCCGAATGCTATTACGGGCCCAAAAATGGGGTCTTTTCGAGCGCCGATAAATAATTCAAAAGCCGGTTGGAGCATTTCCTCGACCAATACGCCGCTTACGGGTACGTCGGGATTAGCCTGCCGAGCAATGTTCATTAAGCTACTAAAGGTTCGGCGCACAGCATTGGAAGACGCGACGTGGAGTCGAACGCCATGCACATCTGTTTTATGAATAATATCGGGAGCTACAATCTTCATCGCTACCGGATAACCGATCATATCGGCAGCTTGAACGGCTGCGGCGGCACTTCGTGCCAATACATGGCGACTTACCGGAATATCATAGCATTGTAGCAGCGCCCTTGATTGCACTTCATCTAATCGGGAGCGGTTCTGAGCGATGGCTTCAAGAATAAGGGTATGTGCTGCTTCGGTATCGGGGGTAAATTCTTGGGGCGTGCTAGCAGGCGTTTCGTATAGCAGTTGTAGGTTGCGGGTATAATCGTACATTTTGAGAAAAACATCCACTGCACTTTCGGGGTAGCGATAGTTGGGCACTTTGCATTGCTCCAGCAGGTTGCGTGCGGTGGCTACATCCTGCTCGCCGAGCCAGCAGGCCAGCACCGGCTTTCGGCAGCCGGCGGCCGCTTCGCCCAGAGCTTGGGCAACGCTGTCGGCATCACCTATCAGATGCGCCGTAAAAATAGCCAGCACGCCATCGGTATTGGCCTCTTTGATGCAGATGCGCAAGGCTTCGGCGTAGGTGTCGGCGGTAGCATCATTGGGCAGATCAATTGGGTTGGCATGGTTCCAATGTGCAGGCAGCAAGGCCTGGAGTTGCTGTATGGTATCTTTGGAAAGCGGCGCCAATTGCCCCCCATGTTGTATCAGATAATCCGTAGCCAGCACGCCGGGTGCAACGGCATTGGTGAGTATAGCCAAGCGATTGCCACGCGGGCGAGGCTGCATGGCTAAGGCCTGAGCGCTGTGAAACAGTTGCGCTACACGCTCCACGCGCACGACGCCTGCTCGTTGTAAGGCCGTATCATACACGTCGTCGTCGCCGATAAGGGCATCAGCGTGGGATAGCGTAGCTTGACTACCTTCGCGGCTTTTGCCGGCTTTGAGTACGAGAATAGGTTTGGAACGCGCAAAGGCTCGGGCCGCGCTCATGAATCGGCGAGCATCACGCAGGTTTTCCATGTAGATAAGAATGGAGGTAGTAGTATTGTCGGAGCCTAAGTAGTCTATGAGATCAGCGTAATTGATGTCCGTCATGGAACCGACGGATATAAAATGACTGAATCCGACGTTTTGATCGGCGGCCCAGTCGAGGATGGAAGTACAAAGTGCGCCACTCTGCGACAAAAAGGCGATGCTGCCGCGCAATGCGAGGTGGCGCGTGTAAGCCGCCTGCATGTCTAAGTGCGGATTGATAATGCCTATACTGTTTGGGCCAACGATTCGCATACCATATTGGTGGGCTATTCTCATCATATTGGCATATATATCGTGGCGGGCGTCGCCTATATCTTTAAAACCGCTAGAAATAATAACAATACCGCCGACCCCAGCTTCACCGCATTCCTTTAGCAGCTCCGGAATGGTACGATTGGGCGTTGTGATGACTGCGAGGTCAATTGGCCCTGGCGCTCGCCCGATACTTCGGTAGCAAGGTTTGCCCTGTACATCGTTATATTTAGGATTGATGGCAACGAGTTGTCCTTGGAAACCACCAGCGATGAGGTTGCGCATGACGGTGTAGCCAGCAGCTTCTGGTCTTACCGAGCCGCCAATAATGGCAATGCTATTGGGCTTGAATATACGATCCAACTGCTGAAGGCTGCTTCTTTTGCTCTGCATGGCTGCGGGTAAAGGGGTGATCAAAATTTCCAATACTTCGATAAGAGGCCAACCGCTGTATGCAGGTACATGTCGTAAGTTTCCCAAACGCGCATTCCCGACACGGTAGGCTCTTCGGTAAAAGGCGCCGGCGCTCCGTTGATGCCAGCTACAAAATTATAAACGCATCGGCGCAGCACGTCAATATTGTATCCACCCTCTAATGTGGCAAAAATTCTTGGAAACCGCTCTCGCAGTAAGCTACCAATCTGATAATACGTTCCGACCGTCGTTTTCATATCTAAAAGTGGATCGTACAAATGGGCATCGAAGCCCGCCGAAACGGCCACAATATCCGGTTGGAATTGTTCTGCCACGGGCAAAAAGTTTTTAATGGCATCCATAAAAATATCATCGCCACATCCTGGCGGCAGGGGGACATTCACAGTAAAACCTTTGCCTTTGCCCATGCCGATTTCATCCACAAAGCCGTGCCCCGGAAAAGCCGGATACTGATGCAGCGACCAGTACATCACACGGTCATTATCATAAAATATCTCACAGGTGCCGTCGCCAAGGTGTCCATCAAAATCAAAGATGAGCACGCGCCTGCCTTCGCGGGCAAGTTTTTCAGTGGCAATAGCCACACTATTGAAGAGGCAGAACCCACTGGCCTTATGCGGATAAGCATGATGCCCTGGCGGTCGTACCAGCGCGAATCCGCCTTCTTCGGCGGCCAGTATGGTAGCGCCCACCGCGTAGCAGGCTGCCTCAAAGCTACCCGGCGAAGTTATGGTATCCTGATTGAGATGAGCGCTGAGGCGGGATGCATCCTGCACCTGGCGGACGTAGTCTTTGGAATGGATGAGCCGCAGGTATTCTATGCCACTTTCGAGACCCACTTCGGGCAGATCGTTGAACAATTCTAATCGCTTGCGGCTTTCGGGATGCATCCCCGTGTGATGTTCCAGAAAAACCTTGTTATAAATGATTCTCATGCCGCTACTTTATGCTTTGTGTGCAAGTTGCTACGCCTTTTCGAGTTTACCAACGATTAAGCCGTTTAAAATCCGTATCGGTCACCAGCCCTACCATTTTACCTTTTCTGACAATGGGCAGGCAGCCAATTTGCTTCGATTTCATCTGCTGTAGTGCATCCTGCACGGATGTTTCGGGGGGTACGGTGATGAGGTTTTGGGTCATAATATCACGAACTATCAATTGTTCATGCGGTTCAGTACGTTCTTCCCATTCCCGCAAGTTGGTAGCCGATAGCAGCCCAATCAGCTCCCCCGCTGCGTTTTCCACAGGAAGGTGGCGAATTTTTTTCCACAGCATGATGTCTTTGGCGAGTTCTACGGGTTCATCGCCTTGCACGGTGAAAAGGTCCGTTTTCATGACTTGCTCTACGGTGTCGGTAAGTTGAAAAAATCCGTTGAGTACAATGTCCGGCCAGTCACTCACTGGCTGTCCGCTTTCCTGTCGGGCATACATCTCCTGGGTGAGTATGTTGGCGGCAGCGTTCACGCCATACGACTCGCGCAGGCGGTGGAAGTTGAATACCTGCCAGAGCGCCCCGTTCTGCCTTTTCGCGACCCGATCTTCGATGATCGTAAGATAGCGCGCCACGTCGGCGGTATTGAGTTTGATTTTTTTCAAGCCATTGGCAGCTATGGGCAATAATTCACGCAGGATAAGATCGTTAGCGTTCCAGGCGTGATTTTGCCAGATAAAAATGCTATCCAAACCGGATCGGGCGGCATTTAAAAAGTTCATTTTGGCAAATCGGAAAGGCATTTTTTGTTCAAATCCATGATAATCAGGTGGCATACCCAGCATCAAGCCCAGCCAAAAGGCGAAATTGGCCATTTCATCGGCAATAGTAGGGCCCGAAGGTATATAACGGCATTCGATGCGCAGGTGGGGTTGCCCCTCCGAGATCCCGTAGCAGGGCCGGTTCCAGGTGTAAACCGTGCCATTGTGTAAGCGCAGCGCTGGCAAAGACGGTATGATGCCTCGCTGCAGGCAGTCCATGGCGTCTTCTTCGATGTCTTTGGTGAGTATCAAAGGGAAGCGGGCGATATTATCTTTAAAGAATTCTGCTACGGAGTGTTGCAACCAATAATCGCCAAAATGTACACGCGGTATCTTTTCCCGCAGGTGGTTGCTGGAGGAGCGCGAATCCACGCTCTGCTGAAACAAGGCGATGCGCGTTTCCATCCAAAGCTGACGACCAAAAAGCAAGGGCGAATTGGCGCTTGCCGCTAATACTGGCCCAGAGATATACTGCGCCCAATTGTACAAACGTACAAAATCTTCCGGTGCTACTTGCAAGTGCGTTTGAAAACTGGTGTTACAGGCTTCAAAGAGGATGCTATCGAGCGAAGCGATTAGCTCGTTGACGCCCAGAATGTGAATTTCAAAATCCTTACCGCGCATGGCATGTACGGCTTGGCTTAGGGCCTGATAACGCGGCAGCGGAGTCATGCCACCGCTCTGCAAATGTTCGATATGCAACGTTGGTAGGATGCCCGTGAGCAATACGCGCGCATCTTCGTGGCTGGCTTCCATTTCTACCATGCCCAATAGTTGTACCAACTGGCGCTCCATACTGCGCAGGCAGTCGGGTCGAATTTCTACTGGATCCAGATTGAGTTCGAGATTGAAACGCCCGATTTCGCTGGTCAGATGCGGATCGGTAGCTTTATTCAATATCTCTGGCCCGCATAGGCAGGGGTTGTATTGTGCATTGATTAAGCATAATTCCTGCTCCGCGCCTATGCGCTGCCGGTCTTTCTCAAACAACGCAGCGTGCAGCATTGCGTCCAGCGCTTCCACATCGCGCAATAGGTGACGGATAAAATGGTTTTTATCCTTATGGGTCTGACTAAATTTTACGCTAACCTCTCCCATACTGTAATAATATTATGGACAAATAAATAATTGGATGACTGTTCCGGTTGTAATTAATAGCATGCAAAGAGAAATCGGACGGGATATTGGGATATTGGGATATTGGGGATCGGGTTTTTTGGGGCTTGCTGTTTGGGTGTTGTTTTTTACAGGTTTTATTTTTCGACAGCGGTTCAAATCAATTTGTTTGACTTTTCAGATTTGAGGCGCAGCATAAACTACTAATAATCAGTATTTTTACAGGTTCAGCCTTGTTTAAAGTTGGCTCCCGCACTATAACCATTTATAATTTTATCATCTACATTTATCGGTTTTTAATGTAAATAAAATGCGCTACATCCAATTTTAAAATAAGCACTCAAAACGCTATACTGTTCGGTACAGAAAGAGGGGTATGCGGGTTTGGAGTGCCATTTTTCGGGTAGTGCTTTGGTAAAAGATGCGTTCCAGCAAGTTGTGGTGCGGGGCATACATAGCGAGTACCTCCACGTCGTAGGTATCTGCAAATTCCTCCAGCCGTTCGTACACAGATGCGCCTTTCAAATTATGAAACTGAATTTGTAAAGTTGGTGCATGAGTAGTAAAGAACATTTCCAACTCGCTAATATTCAACTGCCCATTATCGGCGCCTGGCAATTGCACATGTACGCAGTGCATAATCGGATTGAATACCTCGAGTAGTTGACTGACTTTCCAGATATGGTAGGGGTCTGTTTCTTGCAAATCCGTGGCATAAGCTACAATATTAATGGCGTTGTAGGTAGCCTCTTCTGGGATCACCCACACCGAGCAATGCGCACGCGCTATGATGCCGGTAGTTACACTACCAAATACTTTTTCCAGCACATTGTGCCGGCCTTTAGTGCCCATTACAATCAAATCGGCATGATCGCGGCGAGCTACTTTGGCAATTACGCTTACTGGGTCGCCGATTTCTACCTTCGAATTGATACTCGGTGCCCGACGCAACTGGTAAGCAGCTTGCACTTGCACCAGGCTCAAATCCACGAAGCTCTGTAGGGCTTCTTTAGCTGCTTCGGATTTATCCTGCGTGGCTTTCATTGCCATCACCGGAATATCCATAACTTCATATTCTGGATAGATCACATGCAACAATTCAATTTTTGCCTGGTATGCATCGGCTACACGCAAACAATAGCGAAAGGCATTTTGCGCTGTTTCGGAAAAATCGGTCGGAAAGAGGATGGTTTGAACCGTTTTCATACATCACCGGGTTTTATCAGAGGCAAAATAATGATTTTCAGCCCTTTCGGATAATGAGGAATGTCATTAGGGCACCTGACTTTTGTCAGAAAAAAATACACCACCCGACGAATGCTTTTTCAAAATAAGTGCCCCATCGTTTCCCGTTTGGTCTGCAGATATTGCGAGTTTTCAGCCTGTGGCGGAATCACAATAGGAATGCGGCTTAGCACTTCTAAGGGGGAGTGCTCTAAGGCTTCGATTTTATCAGGATTATTCGTAAGCAGATGCAACTGGCGCACGCCCAATTGTAGCAGCATATCCACGGCAATGTCGTACTCGCGCGCGTCCACAGCAAGCCCTAAGTGCACATTGGCATCCACTGTATTAAGCCCCATATCTTGCAAGTTGTAAGTCTTGAGCTTGTTGATCAGGCCAATGCCTCGCCCCTCCTGGCGCAAATAGATAACGATGCCTGCCTTTTCGGCGGTCATTTCCAATGCTCGATACAACTGCTCGCCACAATCACAGCGCCGAGAGTGAAATAGATCGCCCGTGATACATTCTGAGTGCAGGCGCACCAGTGTGGGCTGGTTGGGGTTGAATTTTTCGTGTACCAAGGCTAAATGCGGCATCCAGTTGTCAGCATCTTCGGCAAAAGCCATCATGCGAAAGTTGCCCCAGGGCGTAGGAATCAACGCTTCGGCTTGCAGAGATACCATCCGATTATTTTGAGAATGATTATTCATGTTGATATTCAAATTATTACAAGGCATCATAAACATACACCAAATACGCAACCAGAATAGCTTGTAAACATTCTGGATGCTCAAGAAGTTTTGTAACCTGTGCAACCTGTGCGCGGCTGTTTTTGTCTTTTCCTGTTAACTATTATTTTAAAATTATATCATATTATGCGTTCTGTGCTTTTATACATTGCTGCCAGCCTCGATGGCTACATCGCACGCCCGGACGGTAGCGTGGACTGGCTGGAGTCATTCCCCAACCCTGATGGTAGCGACTTTGGCTATGCTGATTTTTTTGCCACTATTGATACCACGCTCATGGGGCGAAATACGTATCAGGAAATTCTCGGTTTTGGCGAACCATTTCCGTATCCCAATACCGTTAATTATGTTTTTACGCACCAGAAAAACCTACAATCAACTAATTATGTAACGATTATACATGAAAACCCTGTCGAATTCGTAAAAAATTTGAAACAACAAGCCGGAGGTAATATCTGGCTTGTAGGTGGTGGGCAATTGAATACCTCGCTTCTTAACGCCGATTTGATTGATGACATATGGCTCACCCTACTGCCCATCGTGCTTGGCGAAGGGATTCCTTTGTGGGCACCGACGCTTACTGAAAAACGGTTCATATTAGCGGCACATCGGGTGTTTTCTAATGGCTTTATTCAGTTGCATTATAAAAAGTAATGCCATTCATGCTGTGCGAGGCCGAATTTTATATTTTATAGAGTGTTGATAAACAGCACTTTATACTATTTTCGATTTTGGAGATCCGATTTTAGATTTTGTAAAAGCTTTTGAGAATAAATAAGTACGTTATTTTTAATTAAAACGGTAATAATGACATGTTTCCCATTATATACGAACAGGAGCGTAGCGGCCGATACCACAACGCCCCTGTTGGCTGTAGCTCATGCTAATATCCAATGCTGTTAAGGCAGCACCTTAGGCTCTGGTTTTACATGACGGGTTGGCCAAGCTATTTTGCGTTTGCCTTTTGTTTGACGTGCTAATTCTACTGCTTGGTACATATTCACGACGCCGCCGGATACGCTCAGCCGATTGAAATTCACCAACTCATCCGAGCCTGGTTTTTTTACTTTCCCGGACACGGGGATCACGGATTTCATCATAATATCTTTTACCTGTTTGGCAGTTAGCTCTGGGAAGTAGGAGCGCAGCGTAGCCGCTACCCCTGCCGCTACTGGTGCCGCCATGCTGGTACCTTGCAGATTTTTGTATTCGCTGCCTGGTATGGTGGAGTAAATGGCAGTTCCTGGCGCAAATAAGTCCACGTATTGCGGGCTATAGTTGGAGAACGACGCCGCAGCCTTTTCGCCGCGCTGCCAGTTTAGAGCACCTATTTCCAACCAGTTATCGGCATATTTCGGGCCGAAAAGCCCCTTTTTCTTGAATTTTTTATTCGGAAAATTATTGGTTCCGTTGTTTTCTTTAGCGTCGTTGCCGGCAGCATGTACGATTAATACATCTTTTTTGCGAGCATAACGCAGGGCCTTATCTACGGCCGGTTTATCGGGCGAAGCACCCTTACCAAAGCTCATGTTGATCACAGCTGCACCATTATCCACTGCGTAAATAATAGCGTTGGCAACATCTTTATCGCGTTCGTCGCCATCGGGTACGGTGCGTACCGACATGATGCGCACATTGCTGGCTACACCGTCCATACCGATACCATTGTTGCGCTCGGCAGCAATGATGCCTGCTACGTGCGTTCCGTGCTCCGCATCAGGGCCGCGCACATCATTATTGCCATAATAACGCTCATAAGGATCATCAATATTATCACCAATGATCGGGCGCGGGTCGAAGTACTCATTATAACCATAAGTAAGTTGGTTATTATAATAATCATAAGCACTTTTTACTTCTGCTTGAATATTTTCAAATGACTGCCCCTCGCTACTCATAAGGTTGATCATTAAATTGGCGGCAGACATCATCATTTGATCGGTGGATTTAAACTTTTTCAAGTCATCCAGCGTGATGGGCTTTTTGCCGATTGCTTTAGCTAAGGCTTCGATTGCATTGTAGGTAGCTTCGTACAGCGCAACATTGGGCGGTAGCTCTTCTAACTTATCTTCGATTACTTTTTTATATTCTAAATATTTTTCATATTCTTTCTTTTCTTTTTTGGAGATGGACGCAGGGTTTCTGTCTTCATATTTAGGGCGTAGTTGCTTGTACAGGCGCGTCACTTCGTAGGTATCGTGGTACACATTTTGCCCGTCTTTGCCGCCAATAAAATTCCAGCCATATACATCATCAATATAGCCGTTGCCGTCATCGTCAATACCGTTGCCGGGTATCTCACCTGGATTGATCCACATTACATTTTTCAGGTCTTCGTGCTCATAATCTACCCCAGAATCAAGCACAGCCACAATGATGGGCGTACTTTTGCGTCCTTTGAGCAACTGCTGGTAAGTACGGTCGGTGCTTACGCCCGTGAAGCTGTCTAATACCGGATCGAGATGAAACCAATTTTTAGGCGGCTGCTCTTGGGCTACAAGCAAGGTGAGCGTCATCAACAAGATGATCGGAAGTATCAAAAAACTTTTTTTCATGATTTGTGTGTCGTGTTTTTCATTTAAAAAAATTAAATAAATTAGCTTACATGAGGAGGGGGATAGGTATTTTGTTGTAAGTGTATGAGAAGCATTCTTATGCCAAACGAAAAAGCGCTGCCCCTATTGTTGCGCGTTCGTTCGATTTTTTTTAGGGCATATTCGTCACCTGAATCATCTTATCTTCCACTTGGTGTACCAATTCCATGAAATGGGGGTCGCGCTTGGTATCCTTTGTGCGGTGAAAGGGTAAATCTACTTTTACATGCTCCATGATGCGCGAGGGCATTCGTTTCATCATATAAATATCATCACCTAAATAAACGGCTTCTGATATATCATGGGTGATAAATATAATCGTTAAATGAAATTTGAGCCAAAGGTCGGCTAATAAATCCTGCATTTGTAATCGGGTGTTAATATCCAAGGCGCCAAAGGGTTCGTCCATGAGGAGGATTTCAGGATTGGCAATAAGGCTTCGGGCGATAGCCACTCGCTGTAGCTGCCCACCGGAGAGGGTTGGGTACTGCGCGTACTTATGCTCGTGGCCATCTAATCCTACCATCTGAATGAATTCCATAGCCTGCTCGCGTTGCTCTTTTTCGGGCTTGCTTTGGTAGCGCAGTGCCAGCGCCACATTATCAAGTACAGTCATCCAGGGCAGCGACGAATATTGCTGAAAAACCATACCTACGCGCACCTCGCGTGTGACGGGTTTGTTGTGTACCAACACCTCACCAGAAGTTGGCTTTTGCAAGCCAGCGATGTAGCGCAATACCGTAGATTTGCCACAACCCGAAGCGCCGAGTATAACAACGAACTGCCCCTGAGCAGGTTTGTCTTCGATTAATAGATCAAATTTTTCAATAACAAAACTCTTACCACCATCATAACTTTGGCGGATATTGCGCAATTCTATAATATTAGGATGTATTGTATCGTTAAAGTTCATAATTATTCTACGTAAGCGCGTTGAAATTTAAATTCTCCGTATATAATGATTAGTACACTGGCTAATACCCCAATAACAGCTATTTGTGACACCCACTCGCTTGCGGTCGGAAAGAGCGCATTTTGTAGAATAACCAACAACGCAATGCCGAGTATCGTGAGGATACCATATTCGGTTTCTTTCAATCCGTTAAAAATGGTTTTATAATGCTTGTGCGGGAACAAGCGCCGGTCGGCATAAACGAAAATGCGATCTTGAATAAACCCAATGAGGATAATGACAATCAGGATGGCGAAAACCTTTTCAATTTGCCCCTGTCGGGCTTTCACATAAATAAGGGATCCGATACCTCCCTGCCGGTTGAGCAATTCGGCGATGATGATGTAGGTCCAAGAGATGGCGGTCAACACACGGATGTCATCCATGAGCTTCGCCATTACGGAAGGGAAGTAAACCGTGCGGATGGTCTGCCAATCGGTAGCGCCGAGGGTAAAAACGGTTTTTAAATACACATCTTCTACTTCTTCGACGCGCTGTACGACTACTGGCAATAAATAAACGATAATGCCAAAAGCCAGGAAAGCGATTTTCATCTGATCTTCAATGCCAAACCAGATAATGAAAAGCCCAGTAAGTGCGGTGAGCGGTAGGTAGCGCAATGCATTTACCTGCCGGTCGAATAAGCCTTTGAATAATGGCACCAAGCCAATGAGTAGCCCAATGGGAATGCATAGCAATACTGCCCAAAAATACCCCTGCACATTGAGCCAGATGGAATAAAAGGTTTCGCGCAGTAGTTTATCTTCTTTGTAAAGTGGCACGTAGGATTGTAACACTTGACCCGGCAGCGGCAGCAGTGGATAGACTTTTTGAAATTCGGTGGCATTGGCCAGGCGAATCGAATCTTCGCGCAGCAGGGAATCCACATTAATACTCTCTTCGTCAGCATCTGGCACTACTGTAGAAGGCAGGCGAGTTGTGTAGCCCTCTACTATTGGGCGTTTGACGGCTAAGGCTTCGGCCAGTAGCCACCATACCGCGATGAGCAGCACAAAGCCAATGAGTCCCAGTATTGTATTTTCCGTTCGGCCGGGTTTACCTCCTATTTGCAATAGCGACATATGAATTTCAGCTTAAATGCCGAAATTTAGGATTTATTTGCAAAAAAACAGGTGTTTGAGCCAAAAAAGCATTCCCAATACCGGTAAATTCTTACTTTGAGTGTTCCGCTGTGGTTTGAATGGCAGCAATGCCCGGTAATTGTTTGCCTTCAAAGAATTCAAGCATGGCGCCGCCGCCAGTGGATACGTAGCTCATATCCTGCGCCAAATCCATATCATTGACCGCCGCCACGGAATCGCCTCCGCCCACCAGTGAGAAGGCGCCCGCGCGGGTTGCTTCGGCTATAGCCTCCGCCACGGCTTTGGTGCCATTAGCAAAATTGGGCATTTCAAAAACCCCCATTGGGCCATTCCAAAGGATGGTTTTGGCTTGTTGAATCGCATTGCGAAAATCCATGATGGCTTGCTCGCCAATATCCAATCCCATCCAGCCATCCGGTATGGCATTGCTGGGAGTCGTTTGAATGTTGGCATCATTGGCAAAGTTATCGGCGATGCGTGAATCCTGCGGTAGCAGTAAGGTCACACCTTTAGAGCGTGCTTTTTCGAGTAGTTGACGAGCAGTATCCAAGCGATCTTCTTCTACCAACGATTTTCCGACTGCACCACCTTGCGCCTTGAAGAAGGTGTAAGCCATAGCTCCACCGATGATGAGGTTGTCCACCAAATCCAGCATCCGTTCGATAATCAGAATCTTATCAGATACTTTGGCGCCGCCAAGAATAGCCGCGAGCGGTCGTGCCGGATTATCAAGTACCTTATTGGCATTGTCAATTTCTGCCTGCATCAGGTAGCCAAACCCTCTTGCTTCCGGTTCGAAAAACTTTGCCACTACTGTCGTGGAGGCGTGTGCGCGATGCGCGGTGCCAAATGCGTCGTTGATGTAAATGTCGCCAAGTTGAGCTAATTGCTTAGAAAACGCTTCGTCGCCTTTTTCCTCGCTCGCGTAGAAGCGCGTATTTTCCAGTAGCAATACTTGCCCTGGTTGCAAGGCGTTGGACATGGCTTCTGCATTGGGCCCGATGGTTTCTTCGCAAAACTGTACCGGCATATCCAGGAGTTGGCCCAAATGTGGCACAATATGTCGTAAGGTTGTATTTTCTCGGTCAATTGTACCATCTTTCTTTTGTGGGCGCCCCAAGTGCGACATCAAAATCACCGCGCCACCGCCGTCCAACACGGCTTTGATGGTCGGGATAGCTGCCCGAATGCGGGTGTCATCTGTGATGTTGAAATTTTTGTCAAGCGGTACATTGAAGTCCACTCGCATGAGTATTCTTTTGTGGGCAAAATTGAAATTCATGGCAGGAGTTTTTTAGCGAATTGAAATGGTTGGCCTGTAATTTACAGCCTGAAAAATAGATGAAATCAATGACAGCAGGACGCAATAGCGCTAATGAGCGACCCTTGCATCCTGCTTATGCTTCATTGCAGCTTCAATTATACGCGCAGAGCTAAATCAGCCAAACGTGCCGAGTAGCCAGCTTCATTGTCGTACCAACCCACTACTTTTACTAAGTTTCCGATCACTTGCGTCAGTTCGCTATCAAAAATGCAGGAATGTGCATTGCCTAAAATGTCAGCCGACACGATTGGGTCTGTGCAATATTCCAAAATACCTTTCATTGCCCCTTCCGAAGCAGCCTTGAATGCAGCATTGATTTCATCTGCCGTAGCCGTTTTCTTTACCACAGCCGTGAAGTCCGTTACCGACCCATCGGGCACCGGTACACGCATGGCGTTGCCATTGAGTTTACCCTTCAAATGTGGTAGTACCAAACCGACGGCCTTAGCTGCACCGGTGCTGGTGGGTACAATAGATACAGCCGCAGCGCGCGCACGGCGCAGGTCGCGGTGGGGCGCATCTTGGATGTTCTGGTCGGCGGTGTAGGCGTGAATGGTGGTCATGAATCCACTTTCAATGCCCAGCAGTTGATCAAGTACCTTCACCATTGGCGCTAAGCAGTTGGTAGTACACGACGCATTGGAATAGATGCGCTGAGAAGGGTCAATTTGGTCATCGTTTACACCTAACACAATCGTCGGGATGTCACCAGTAGCTGGCGCTGAGATTACGACTTTCTTAGCGCCGGCGTCAAGGTGCCAGCCAGCTTTTTCGCGGTCGGTGAATCGGCCGGTGCATTCCAGCACGATGTCCACGTCCATACTTGCCCAAGGCAATTTGGCAGGTTCGCGTTCGGCCAATGCCCGAATTGCCTGACCATTCACATGGATATACTGATCGTCAGCACTAACCATACCGTTGAATTTTCCGTGTACGGTGTCATATTTTAACAAATGCGCAAGGGTCGCATTATCTGTCAGGTCATTGATCGCAACAATTTCTGCATCAGGATTGCCCAGCAATGCCCGGAAAGTGAGCCGGCCAATACGACCAAAACCATTAATCGCAATTCTTTTAGCCATGGTTTATATCTGATTTTGAGTTTAGGAATTACTTTTTTTGATGTGTGATAGAATGATAATACAAACTTAGTGTAAAAACGACAATAAATCAAAAAATACCACATTGGGAACATTTTTTCTAACCCATTTGTTAACTCTTCAAACTTATTGCGAAGATACGCGCACGCGGCTTATTTGTAATAAAATCTGAGTACATAATTTTTTTTGCAAAAAATTTGGATGCATCCGAAAAGTGCCTATATTTGCATCGCTTTTGAAAAAAGCAAACACACATAAATTGATGGTCCGTTCGTCTAGGGGTTAGGACGCATCCCTTTCACGGATGAAACACGGGTTCGATTCCCGTACGGACTACTAAATGGGTTGCATTGTAAAATTGCAATCCATTTTTTATTTGCCACACTTGCCCCCAATGCCCTACGGCCGCAGGCTGCGCTGTATTTGTCGAAGATGGCGGTCGAAATGTCCTTCAAAAAAAAGTAACATTCCGTACAAACTTTGCCGCCCGGCCAAAGGATGCTTGTATAGCTCTTTTTTGAATAGCTCTTCTGGCAAAGCCGACAACCAGGTGCGCAATTCTGCGCGCTGTGCCAGCCACTGCCGGGCGGCGTCTGCCAGCGTAGATTCATCGGGCAGATTTTCTTTGCCAACCGCTTTTGGTGCTTTCAACTTGACGGGCAGCCAATTGTAAGTGCGCAAACCCTGTAGCCGAAACCAGGTAAGCAGCCCTGCATTGGGTAGTGTTGGATTGAAACTCAGTTTCTTACGCACGTACCCTACGGAAAGTCGCTCCGCAAGCATCAAATGATGCATGATCTGTAACACCGACCAGCTTTCAGGGCTGGGCTTTCGATTGAGTTCTGCTTCAGAGTAAGCCTGTAAATCGGTCAACAAGCGTTGCAACTTGGTGTCCACGCGATCCAACTGATGAACGTTTTTTTGTTTCACGGCGCTGCTGTTTTATAGTAGCTGAATGCTCAAGATTTTAAACATAGAGCGCTGATTTTCAGTATATTACTTCAAAAATTAGCGCATAGCTCGGTTTTATCCTTTAATGTCGTATTTCACTGGCGAATTGGTATTGTAGAAAAAGAACGACCAGATATCCGCCTGTTCTTCGATCACTTTTGAAGTAGGCTTGCCGGCACCATGGCCTGCCTGCGTTTCGATGCGAATCAGCACTGGGTTGTCACCTTGGTGCGCCTGCTGCAGTTGCGCCGCAAATTTGAACGAGTGCGCTGGCACTACTCGGTCGTCGTGGTCAGCGGTCGTAATCATAGTAGAAGGATAACGCACACCCGGTTTTAGGTTGTGTAGGGGCGAGTATTTGATCAGGTACTTGAACTGCTCGGGGTTTTCGCTGGAGCCGTATTCTGGTATCCAGCCTTTGCCTACTGTAAATTTGTGATACCGCAGCATATCCAATACGCCCACTGCCGGAAAAGCCACAGCGAACAATTCGGGGCGTTGGGTCATGGCTGCACCCACCAGCAATCCACCATTGGAGCCACCTGCGATGGCCAGCTTGTCGGGGGACGTATATTTTTCAGCAATCAGATATTCGGCAGCCGCAATAAAATCATCGAATACATTCTGTTTCTTATCCAGCATACCTGCTTTGTGCCATTCTTCACCATATTCGCCGCCACCGCGCAAGTTGGGCATCGCATATACGCCTCCATTTTCTAACAGGATGAGCCGCGAAGCGCTGAAACTGGGCGTCAAGCTGATATTAAAACCGCCATAGCCGTAGAGCTGCGTTGGGTTTTTGCCGTTCATTTTCAGGTCTTTACGATGTACTAAAAACATAGATACCTTCGTACCATCTTTACTTGAGTAAAAAACCTGTTTTTCTGTATAATCCTCTGGATTGAATTTTAAATCGGATTTGAAAAACGCTTCTGATTTGCCCGTTGCTGGATCGTATCTAAAAATGGTATTCGGATAAATAAAAGACGTGAATGCATAAAATTGCACCGGATCATCCTCCTTACCGCCAAATCCGCCGGCGCTACCCAAACCTGGCAATTGTATTTCCTGCCTATTCGACCCATCATAATTCATTTGATAGTAACGGTCGGTAGCGTTCACTAAGTAATTTACAAAGAGCTTACCGCTGCCAGTACTCACGCTTTGCAACAGATTATCGCGCTGTGGAATAATTTCTTTCCAGTTGGTTTTATCCGGCTTGGCAATGTCCACCTCCACGAGGCGATAATTGGGCGCATCTATGTCGGTCAATACTAAAAAACGGTTGCCAATATTATGCACTACCGAGCTTTTATTATTATATCCGGTAAATAAAGGCGTTATTGGGCCATCTTTTGTTAAGTCTTTATAATAAGTAGCGAAACCATCCGTACCTGGTGCTACATACATAATAAAGTATTTGCCATCTTCGGTTACATTGCCATAATGATAAAAATTAGGATTCTGGCGGTCTTCGTATACCAATTTATCCTTCGACTGTGGAGCGCCGAGCTGGTGGTAATAAATGGAGTGATACTGATTATTGCCAGAAAGTTCGGCACCTTTAGCTGGCTCTGGGTAGCGGCTGTAAAAAAAGCCATTGCCATGCCAGGCTGCGCCGGAAAATTTTACCCATTTCAGCACATCGGGCAATTCTTTTTTGGCGGCAATTTCTATAATGTGAATCTCCTGCCAATCGGAGCCGCCGCTTGATTTAGCGTAAGCGAAATATTTGTCGTCTTGAGAGATGCCAATTGGGCTGACGGCCACCGTGCCATCTTTGGACATTGCGTTGGGGTCAAGGAACACTTCTGGGGTGCCGTTAAGACCTTTTTGAATATACCAGACCGCTTGATTTTGCAAGCCATCATTTTTAGCAAAAAAATAGTATTCGCCGGCGCGCTGCGGGATCCCGTATTTCGGATAGTTAAACAATTCTGCGTAGCGGTCAGCGATTTGCTTGCGGTAAGGAATCTGTGCGAGGTAGCCAAAGGTGACTTCGTTTTGCGCTTTCACCCAAGCCTCTACGTCGGCGGCGGTGTCAATTTCCAGCCAGCGATAAGGGTCGGTAATGCTGGTGCCATGGTACTCGTCGGTTTGGTCAACCGTTGCGGTAGTTGGGTAAGTTACAGGAATCATCGGGTTATCTGCTTGTGATGGTTGTTGTTGGCAAGCATAAAGCGCTGCGAGCAGTAGAAAAATAGGTACAATTCTCATAAATGGTTAGGTTTCAGGTTTGTATTATAATACCAGAACGTTGTATAGGTTAAGAAATGTTTTTAGATATTGCAAGATTTGATCAGATAAGTGTCCGTAAAACAACTATTTTATTCATTTTCAACATTTTACGTAATTATTTTTCATTCTAATTGTGCAAACAGATTACGAATTTCCTTTGCCTGTTCGGGTTTCATTCTGCCGCTGAGCACCAGCCGGAGTTCGCGGCGGCGGATGGCGCTATCGTAGCGCTGTTGTTCGATTTCGGTGAGCGGCAGCACGGGTATGGCCGGTATAGGTGTGCCATGTTCGCCATTGAGCGCCACGAAGGTAAAATAAGCGTGGTTGCAGCGCCGCGAGTCGTGTCCTTTGATATCGGCGGCGAATACTTCCACATAGACTTCGACGGAGGTGTTGAAGGCGCGTGTGACGGTGGCTTCAAGCGTGACGATTTCGCCCATTTTGATGGGGCGCTGAAAGGATACATGATCTACAGAAGCGGTCACGACGTGTGCTTCGCAATGCTTGCCAGCGCAGATGCTGCTTACGATGTCCATCCAGCGTAGGAGGTTACCGCCCATCAGGTTGCCCATAGGGTTGGTGTCGTTGGGCATCACCATTTCGGTCATCACGGTTCTCGACTCGTTAACTTTTTTTGGCGTCATATTTTTGATGTTCAGAACTTGAGTTTTCCTATTCAACGATTGGGTGGCGGTACTTCCTGTACAAATGCGTACGATTGCGCAGCATAATCCATTTGGCAGCAGTAAGTATGCAATCCATTGGTGATGAGCACATACGGAACGTACAGGGCCAAATTGTATTGTGCAATTTGCCGAAAGGCAGCATCTGATAAGCTCACCTGGGGCGCTTTGCACTCGGCCAGTAGCCAGGGCTGCGTATTGGTGTTGTAAATTAGCAAATCAAATCGGCGTTGCAAACCATTGATAATCAATTCTTTTTCAATGGCAATCTGGTTTTTGCTGTAGCCCCGCGCCAGCAGATACTGCACTAATAATTGTCGTACTAATTCTTCCGGCTGCAATACCAGCCACTTCCGACGTATCGGATCGAACAGCCACTGCTGCGATTCGGTATGCCGGATTTGCAGTTTATCCTGGAAAGATAGTAAATCCAGTTCTATCATGTCGCAAAGATAGTACCCTGTGGGGAAAGAAAAAAATTAGGTGCCGCAGCTAATGATGCTATTTACGATTTGCGAAGCCCAATGTCCGATTTTATAAAATATTGAAATACAGCACTTTGAGAATAAACAAGTCCATCATTTTCACTTGAAAAGGGTATAAATATTGGTAGGAATATCAAAAAATGGTGTTCAACCCAAGCCCGATCCAATTGCCGCGTTGAATGGCGCCTACGTTTGCCTGAAAAAAGTGTGGATTGACAGTAGCGCCTAGCCCGGCAGCTCCGGCATCGCCGCCCTGCCAAGTGTAGTGAAGCATCACTTTAAGGTTTTTTTGATGCAGATACCAGTTTAGCCCAGCATCGAAGGTGTATTCCTGCCCAGCAAACGCACCTACAGCTCGTGCATTGCGTTGCGCCTCAGTGCTCATAGCGCCCATATAGCGCATATACATGAAGCTTGGTTCGATCAGATATTTTTGATTGATAATTACATTGTAACCTGCTCGAATATGTCCGGCGCCTTCGTAGTTGGTGAAATAGCGGTTGCCATCGCTGGGAAGAATTTGATGCCCCTCACGCCATAGGAAATTCCATTCGCCATCAAGCTGCAAGGAGCCATAATTGAGTAAAAAATCGAATGCTGCGGTGTAGCTTTCATCAAAAAGGTCAGTAGCCCCCTGCCAAGCCCCCCCGCCTGCGAGGGTAAGACCGCGCCTGGCGCCAAAGTAATTAATGTCATAAGCAATGCGATAAGTGGTCATCTCCGGATCACCGACGTGCAGGGCTACGCGCCCCACCAGCAGTGGCGAAAACTGTGTGCCAGTAGAGTTGCCATTGTTGGCTGGAAATGTAGGGTTGAACACCCCCAGGTTATAATGAATGCGACGCTCGTACAGCAGCCCGCCTATGTTCAGGCCCGTGGCGCGCCCTGACGCTATGCCGGTGAGGTGCTTGCGAATATAATTTTGCGACATCGCTTTTTCCATCGAATTGACCGACCAGCCCGAAGTAATGCTCTCGCGACTAAGTTGAGGACGGAAATAACCAGCAATGAGATTCAAGGCTTGGCTCTCTGGCAATAAGTTCCATTGTACGAAAGCATCCCAGATACCCAAGCGAGGAAGCCCGCCATTATTGGCATCGCCAACGGGTGCTGCATTCACATCCCGCCCAATCAAATCATAAGCGCCCACGATATTTACCTGCAAACGCTCATAGGGTTCTGCCCGAAAGCCCAAGCGGGCCCGCCGAAGCTGCGTATTGAAGCGGTTCTCTAAGGGTTCGTATTGTTGGGTATCCGTATTGTAGCGCTCTTGTCCCATCGAATAGGTGCTCCAAAGTTGCAGCATAATAAATGGCTCAATTTTAGCACCTTCTTTCTTTTTCAGCCAATGATCAAAGGCTGGCTGTGCCAGTAAAGATAAGCCTTGCAGCAATAACAGGAGAGGCATAAGGTATCGGAAGCGCGCATGCATGGGATCAAGTTATTCCGTTTTTTCAATCTGAAAACAAAAAAAATATACGTTATCGGGGCAGCACCATTACAGATCCGGAGCTACCCAATAAATTTCATAAAGACTGATTATCCGTTATTTTACAATTAAAATCCGCCCGTTTTAATGCGGCAGCCGATCGCGTACCAATCCATATGTGTACGTACCTGCCACTGCCCCCAGCATAATGAGTGCCATAATCCAGTAACCATTGCCAATCAAAACGTACATTGGGCCAGGACATGCGCCCGCCAATGCCCAACCCAAACCAAAAATAGAACCAGCAATCAAATGCCGGCGAACGCTCAGGGGCGTTGGTTTGAAGTCTAATTCTGTTGTGCCGCGCCAGTTCTTCATCTGAAATCGCTTCATCGCAGCTATAATTATTGCGCCCAGCACCACTGCCGTACCAATAATGCCGTACATGTGGAAACTTTCAAAACGGAACATTTCGTGAATACGAAACCAAGAAATCGCTTCTGACTTGGTCATTACGATGCCGAAGAAAATACCGACGATAAGAAAGGGAATATTTTTCATAATAAATTGACATGCAGGTTTTTAAATAGGTGCTACGGTAGTGAGGCAGAATGTATGATGATTTTGAAAAATGGACAATGAGGCGTAGC
>CALMSP010000174.1 GCA_937872405.1 uncultured Saprospiraceae bacterium
TGGTTACCGCTCGTCTCAATCGGGTATGGCGGGTGGACAAAACCAATTGGTTTGACCAGAATGTGACCATTTGTTTTGATAATTACGATGAACGCAGTCACCTGATTATCAGCGATGCCAGCGCCACTTTCGCAACGGTAGATTTTGAAATGCCATTGGATGTAAATGGTTGTATTACAGTAAGTTCCCTCGAATTTATGGACGGTGCGTATTTTACGCTGGGTCAAGATCTGAAAGGTCCGGCTTGTGTGAATACCGAAATACAGTTCTGGCTGCGCAGCGACGACGGCACCGATGTAACAACCGACGGCAGTCCCGTAAGTATGTGGGACGATTACAGCGGTAAAACCAACCACGCAAGCGGTAGCGGTACGATGCGCCCAACTTATGAATCGGATGCAACGAACCTGATGAACTTCCACCCAATCCTGAATTTCGACGGTGCGGATGACCACTTGGAAAACCTCACCGCGCCACTTTTGAATAGCACCGATTTCACGCTGTTTGCAGTCACCGACATAGGTACTTACAATACCGACCGAGGCATCGTGAGTTACAATCGCAGTACGAATACTACCCGACCCGTGATTGGTACGACCGGCATCTCGCCAAATATTGGTATCAACAGCGTAGGCATCAGCAATTATGGTCCAGCGATTTCCTCATCGGCATTGCCGGGCGCATTTCTCATGCGCACGCAGGGCAATGCTTCCGATGTGTTCACCAGTGCAAATGGCGCGACGAGCGGCTCGCTCTTTGCTACTACGGCAGGCTGGGGTTCAGGTACGGGCGCTGCAAATGGTTATTTCATCGGACGACGCAACAACGCCGGCGGCTATTACAATGGTCGAATTGCGGAGGTCGTGGCGTACAGCCGTCCACTGGCTGCTTTTGAAATTGCAAAAGTAGAAAGCTACTTAGCGATCAAATACGGCTTGACCCTAGACCAAACCACCGAGCGCGATTACGTTGCCAGCGATTGGAATGGCGCGACCGGTACGGTTTTCTGGGATGCTTCTGACAATGGCGCATACAAGCATGACATTACTGGTATTGGGCAGGATATTTGTACCGATTTGAATCAAAAACAGTCGAAATCTGCCAATAGCGACGACATTCTCACCATTGGTCTGGATGGAATTGCGGCGGATAATGCTTCCAACACTGCTGTTTTCGCAGATGACCGCGTCTTCTTAATGTGGGCAAATGACAATGGCGGCATTACACAAGTTAACACAGACTTACCTGCTGCCCTTGCGCCGAATAGTTTCCGCCTGCAACGCGAGTGGAAAGTGGACAAAACCGGTACAGTGGATAGCGTGGTGGTGCGAGCCGATCTGAGTAGCCTGAGCCTGAGTTCTCCGGCGGATGAGATCAGCGTGCTGATTGATCGCGATGGCGACGGCGACTTTACGACCGGCACGATTGACGTAGTGGATGCTATAAGTTTCACATCGGGTATTGCTACGTTTGGTAAGATTGTATTTGAAGATGGCGATGTATTCACCATTGCGACCAAACTGCCTCTCGCTAATTTACAATTAAAAGTTTTCCTGCAAGGGCCTTACAACACGACTACCGATGAGATGAATACTACATTGGCATCGCTCAATTTATTGCCAACCACTGATCCTTATGGTCTCAGCGTTACGCCGGTGAATACCAATCCGAATGACATCCCAAATGTAGTAGATTGGGTTAAAATCGAAATCCGTGACGGCGCTACACCTACCACGATTGTGAAAGAAATCGCCGCTTACGTCACTGCCGATGGCACGGTCGTAGATACTGCCGGTAATAGCACCATTGCCTTAGGTATGATTGCAGGAAATTACAAGATTGCCGTGCGGCATCGCAACCATTTGGGCATTATGACCAATAACAACGTGGTCTTCAGCGGCCCAACGGCGCTGGCCACGGTTGACTTCACGGTCACCAGTCCTTCGCATGGGGTGTATGGCACGCACGCACGCAAGCAAGTAGAGACCGGGGTATGGGGGCTTTGGGCAGGGAATACGGAGCAGAGTGAATTACAAAATAGAATAAGACATAACTCTTCGCCATCGGATGCCACATCGGTTGCTAATGTGGTAATTAACTATCCAGGTAATACTTTTAAATCTTCATCTTATGCAGGATTTAATAATGTCTATTCTATTTATGATGTAAATATGGATGCTAAGGTACATTACAATGCATCACCTTCTGATGTAATAATCATTCAAAATAATGTAATTACGCACCCAGCTAATACTTTTAATTCTACTTCTTATTCAATATTAGAGCAATTGCCTTGATTTTAAAAAGTGATAGAGAGGCGTTTATAAAACGCCTCTCTGTTGCAATAATTATAAAAACATTATAAAAACCTGATAATAGATGAAAAATTTTAACCCTTTTTTGTATCGAATCCTCAGATTTGCAGTGATTTTAATTTTTTGCATGATAAGCTATCGGAGTATTGCACAAGATCCGGTATTGCAACTAACATTGGTGAATGTGGGCAGCAACTGTATCGAATTAAGAGGCACAGCAATCGGTAATTTTACGGGAGCTTGGAATCAATGGGCGGGGTCTGCTTTTGTCCTAAGGATTCCTAAAAGTGTATTTCCGATGGGGAAAGTTTCGGGTTTTGAAGCAGGTGGATTCACGTTGCCTGGCGTACCCGATCCAGAGATTACATCTGAAACCAATACAGGCTTTGTTGGCATTACGCCAGTTGACTTATTATCGGGAACAACAGATATAACTACAATAGACCCCGTAGATGTGGGTGGAATGGATGATGGATACCTTTATTTTCAAATTCAAGATGCGGTAAATGGTCCTAATGCCAATCTATTGAACGCAACAACAGTAACTTTATTTTCTTTTTGTTTACCTACTACGATTACTTATACCTGTTTAGAATGTGTAGAATTACTTACAAATGATATGAATGCGTTCTTTGATGCAACGGGTATTTCCACTACACCTTTTATTGGAAATTCTAATAAGGCAGGAGGTTTGTCTGTCCACAGTATCGGCGACTCAAATACGAACCTCCCCATTGAGCTATTAACGTTTGAGCCGCGTGTGCAAAGATGCGACCTGTCGCTCTACTGGGAGACGGCCACCGAGCGCAATCTCGGCTATTTCCAGATTGAGGCTTCCAAAGATGGACGCACTTTTGCTACTGCTGCGCAACAAAAACCGGCTTCACCCAACTCCTCCTCGCTGCGCACGTATCGCTACACGGTGCCAACGGATTTGCACAACCAGTATTTCCGGCTCAAGGCAGTTGACCTCGATGGTAGTTTTGAGTACTCGCCGATCGTGTTTGCCAAAACACCTTGTAAGGACAAGCGTTATGAGATAAATTTATATCCTAACCCCAATTATACTTCCGAATTGATGGTGGAAATCAACAGCCCGGAAGCCGTAGCGGATGCTAAACTATTGGTGATGGATGTTTTTGGTAAGCAGGTAGTGTTACAAAAAGTGGACATTCAGGTGGGGGTAAATAAACTACCTATTAACACAGAGCAGCTGCCGAGTGGTACGTATTTCGTGAAAATCATGGGCATTGATCGGCTACAAGAACCCTTAAAATTCGTGCGTAGTAACTTCTGAGCAACCAAATGAAATCGGTAAAGTATTGGGCAGTGGGTCAAATCAGTTGTTTTATTTTTTAGATTTCGCAAATCTCAAAGATTTGCGAAATCTTACCCACCGTTTTTACCCATTACCAAGTATTGCAAGCCCATTTGCTTTGCAGAAGCATAAAAAACGACGGCAGTTTTTAAAATTAATATCATTTTATAAAGCAGATAATCAATTGGTTATGATAATTTGAATGCGCTTGATTACATATACCATTTGCAATAAAAAAGGCGTTTAACCGGTTTTTTAAAGTGTTGAAAAACAAGCTTTTGAGAATAAATAAGTACGTCATTTCCAATAGGAAAGGCTCTAATATTTGAAATTTGGCGCGCAAAATATGATACCAATTTCAATAAATAAAGACGTATATTAATTTTTCGTGAAACGAATCTGATCGCCCTCTCGAATACCGTGTTGAGCACAAAAGCCAGCATTGACCTCTACAACATATAGCGCTGGCATCTCGGATGTAACCGCATCCAGCGAACGCGGCTTCGTGTTGGGGCGTATTTTGACGATGGTACTATCCGCATCCACGAAAAGAATATCCAACGATAGGTAGGTGTTAAGCATCCAAAACGACTGCGGTTCTGGGGCATCCATAATAAAAAGCATCCCTTGGTCGCTGCCCAATGTGCGTCGCCACATCAAACCACGCGCGCGCTCCATGTCGGTATCCGCAATCTCAATATCAATCTGACGGATGGGCTGACCATCCACACCCACAAATTGCAATGTGCCTTCTTTTCTGAATTGAGGACCTTCCATGCGCGAGGATTTGGTTGTATTCGACCAGATTAAACCGCCAAAGATTAGCACTAATAGCGCCAGCAGTGCCCACCAGAGTAGGCGTCGGTTTGATGGTGGCTTCTTTGATTGTTTTTGTTTATTCATTTTCAGAAAGTAAGTAATGAATCACAGATACATTTATCATTTTCCGATTTTGAAACGCTTAAAATCAATAATTTAAAAAAATACAGCCCGTATTTTATTTTAAAATAAGCGCTTATAAAATGCTAATTTTTCATTTTATGTATAATAAATCATATTAATTCCGCAGCGCCGATGGTCTGAACATTTAAGTTGCCATCAGCTTATTTAGTGCAATTTGCAGGGCCGTTTTGGCGATACCCATAGGCGCATTGTGATACATTTGTACCCCTTCCAGCGCCTTTCGGATCGTATAAGATACATCAGAGAAGATCGCTTCATCCGACACTTGTACAGCTGGCTGCATCAGATAGGCAAAGGTGCGTGCCATACCGCAATTAGCAATAAAATCAGGGATTAGCGCGGCATGAGTATCAAGATATTGAGCGCTTGGCCCTAAGAAAATATCATCGTCGGTGAAGGGTACATTCGCCCCGCAAGCCACAACTTCCAGCCCATGAGCAAGCATCGTGTCCACTTGTTGAGGCGTCACCAAACGAGATGCCGCACCGGGTATAAAAATATCGGCGCCCAGCGACCAGATGCGCGCATTGACCTCATCAAAAGGCAATAACGAAGATGCATGCAGTTGATTACCTTTTTTTTCGATGAAAAACCGTTTGACTGCTGGCAAATCGAAACCCGCTTCGTGAATTACCCCGCCGCCCCGATCAATAATACCCAGTATTTTCACACCTTGTACCGCGAGGTAAGTGGCTGCAGCCGAAGCTACATTGCCCCAGCCCTGTATGATCGCTGTTTTACCGCTCAGATTCGTTTGTTGAAACAACTCGTAGTAATGCCGGACGGATTCTGCCACCCCCCAACCCGTTATTTTATCGGCTACCGTGTAGTGGCGCGTGCCATCGGGTACGTAGCGCGGGTCTTCTACGATTTTGGAGCACCCTTGGCGCAGTTGCCCAATAATGTGTACTTTTTGCCCGTCGGCAGAATGGAAATGCCCATTAACAATGCCCTCTTGCGGATGCCAAAGCCCCAGATCTTCGGTAATCGGAATGACATCCCGAATTTCATCCACATTCAGATCGCCACCGGTGCCATAATAATGCTTCAGCAAGGGGTACACGGCTTGGTACCAGCGCCGCAGTACGCCGTCGCGTCGAGGGTCATTGGGGTCGAAATTGATGCCCGATTTAGCCCCGCCGATGGGCGGTCCGCTCACCGAAAACTTGATTTCCATCACTTTGGCTAATGCCACGACCTCATCGCGCGTAAGCCCTATGCGCATTCGAGTGCCTCCGCCCGCCGCACCGCCGCGTAGAGAATTAATGACCACCCAGCCTATGGCGTCGGTTTCTGCATCATACCATTCGAATACGATTTCTGGGGCTTTATCCTTATATGTTTGTAATAATTTTTCCATTGCTGCCACATAATTGGTTGTGTTATTGTAAGAAATAGCCAAAATATTAATGAATCAGGTAATGAATCCTTTATGATATTTATCGTTTGTTGGTTGTTAAAACGCTTAAAATCAGCTATTTAAAAAGATTTTATTTTAAAAATCAGACAATTATTTACAACAGAGAGGATACAATTTTGGACGTCATAGCTGTATGAAGCATCCGGCTATGAGCGTCAAGATCGCTTGTACAAAGGTATATTCAAATGTTAGGTATCTACAAATTTGTTGACGAAAAATGGCTACCTTGTACCAAAAAACCATCCAAAATAAAATTTTTAACCACAAGCCGCACAGGTTAACTTAAATTCGTTATAGATTTGCCTTGAAAAATAAATACCAAAGCGACGTTCAACAATCCTATGATTGTTTGGGTTTCTTAACCAGATTTTTTTAACCAAAATCCTATTAGGTATGAAGTATCACTTTACAAAGGCCGGCTTACTGCTGGCGCTACTGTTGTGGGGCTTTACTGCTTCTGCACAGTTTATGGTCACCGGTTCGGTGAAAAGCGCCAATAACGAGCCGCTGATTGGGGTATCTGTTGTAGTAAAGGGCACTACACGCGGTACCGTGAGCGACTTTGATGGCAACTTCCGGATAGAAGTGCCGGGCGAAAGCGCCACGCTTATGCTGTCTTACACCGGTTTTAAAACCCGCGAAGTAGCGGTTAGCTCCGGTAATAATACAGTTGCAGTTGTACTGGATGAAGACATTGCTCGTTTGGACGAAATCGTAGTTACGGGTCTGGCTTCCGGGGTGAAGCGCGCCAACTCTGGTAACGCCGTTACTTCTATTTCTGCAGATGAACTAACGGGCGGCACAACACCACAAACTATTGACAATGCCCTGTATGGTAAGATTCCGGGCGTGCAAATGACTGCCAATAGTGGTGCACCAGGCGGCGGTATCAATGTACAGTTGCGTGGGGTGTCCACACTTGGTGCGGGTTCTTCGCAGCCGTTGTACATCATTGATGGGGTGTATGTAGATAACTCCACCATTCGCAATGGTCGTACACAAGTGAGTGGTGCCGGTGGTGGCGCTTCCGGTGCCAACCAAGATGATGCTGCCAATCGTATTGCGGACATCAACCCGGATGATATTGAGCGCATTGAGGTATTGAAAGGCCCATCGGCGGCAGCCATTTATGGTACGCGTGCCAACGCTGGGGTAATCATCATCACTACTAAGCGCGGTACAGCAGGAAAAACGCGGGTAAGCCTTAGCCAAGATATTGGTATGGCTCAAGCCCAGAATTTAGTGGGATTGGAGGGTTGGAATGAGGATAAAATCAATCTGTACTACACGGGCGCACGCCGCGATATTGAATTGCAGCGCTACCGCGATGCAGTAGCCGAAAATCGAGTAACGGATTGGGAAAAAGACCTCTACGGCGAAACGGCACTGCTATCCAACACGCAGCTTAGTTTGAGTGGCGGTAATGATCGCACCCAATTCTTTGCATCAAGCGGCTATCAGAATGAGGATGGTATCATCAAGAATACCGGTTATGAGCGCTTCAACCTGCGCGCTAATGTGGATCACAAAATCACGAACGGTATCAAAGTTGCTTTTAATAACAATTACACACGCAGTTTCACGGCACGGGGTTTTACCGGTAACCAAAATAACACCGGTGGTAGTATAGGTTATACCTTAGCCAATACGCCTACGTATGCTAACCTGCGCCCAGATGCCAACGGCAACTATCCAGTTAATCCATATTTCAATGATAATCCGCTGGCAATCAGGGACTTGGGTACAAATGACGAGCGGGTAGATCGCTTCATTTCGGCTATCGCCATTGACGTAGATTTGTATCAAGGTAGTAATGCTTATCTGAAGTTTCGTGTTAATGGCGGGTTGGATTATCTGAGTGGTAATACCTTAATACACTTCCCAGAAATCCTGCAGCACCAGCGGGCTACCGCCAACCCTGGCGATGTGATGTGGGGGCGCCAAGATAATTTCAACCTCAATGCGCAGGGCTTCTTTATTTTCAATACCAATCTGGGATCTATCAACTCGAATACAACAGCGGGTATGGTTCGTTTGGATCAGCGCTCCAACTACCAGCTCACGCGTGGTCGCGGTTTGTCGGCGGGGCAGCAAAACCTTAACTGGGCACGGGTACAGTCTGTCGAATCGCAGGTAAATCAGGAAGTAACTGATATCGGTTTTGTGGTTCAGGAAGATTTAAACTGGGAAGACAAAATCATCGTATCGGCAGGGGTTCGCTTTGACAAATCCACGCTGAACGCACAACAAGATAAGTACTATGCTTTCCCAAAAGTATCGTTGGCAGCAAATATTGCAAACTTCGACTTCTGGAGCCTGAAAAACACCATCAACCAATTCAAAATTCGCGGTGCTTACGGTGAAACGGGCGGTCTGCCAAACTTTGGCGTAACTTTTGAATCCCTCACCTCACAGTTGATCGGTGGCCGATTGGGTACACAAGTGAGTACCCGTGGCGTGGACCCGAACTTAGTGCCAGAAACCGCAGCAGAATTAGAATTCGGCGTGGACTTAGGCTTTTTCAATAATCGGATTACGCTGGAGGCCACATATTACAACAAAGTCGTTCGTAATCTAATTCTCGACTTGGTGCCGGCTTCTTCTACGGGTATTACGAATATTGCCACCAATGCCGCTGACTTGGAAAACAGAGGTTTTGAGTTGGGTCTGGGCATAACGCCTATTCGCAGCAACAATGTAAACTGGAATACTCGCCTGCTTTACTGGCAAAACCGCTCGGAAATTACCGACCTGCGTGTACCGGTTATTCGTACCGGTGGCTTTGGTATAGCCCTTGGGCAGTATCTGATTGCAGAAGGATATTCACCGACAACCGTTATCGGAAACCCAGCAAATCCGAATATTCCGGGCAATGCGACTATTTATGGCGATCG
>CALMSP010000175.1 GCA_937872405.1 uncultured Saprospiraceae bacterium
TTTGCGCAAAAGATGTGCAAAGGTAAGGATTTCTGCGGTAGAATTGCGTAGAAAAGACGAAGGCTTTTATCATAGAGTGCCTTTATCCTATATGGAAAAAAATCGCAGCACCCAGATAGTGAGTGCTGCAATTTTTGATTATAACCGCGCATTTTAGTTTCCGCCTTTGCCGCGTCCGCGTAGTGCAGGTTTTCTTTTTCCTTCATTTTTCCGTTCGGATGCGCGTTCTTGCATTTTGGCGCGTCGCTCGTCTTTGGCTTGCTTCAGTTGGGCAAATTGCTCTGCGCTCAATACGCCTTGCAATTCCTGCTCTTTCTGCTCGTCCATTTGCTTGAGGGCTTCACGGCGCTCCGCTTGTTGCTCACGGCCGTTGCCGCGCATGTCATCTACTTTTTGGGCATATTTCAAATTGATAGCAGCCACTTGTGTCTGTTGCGTTTCGTTTAGGTTGAGTTGCTTCGTCATATGCTCGGTTTGCATTTTAGCACGCTCTTCGGCACTGCGTCCTCTGGCTTGACCTTGTTGCGCTGTAGCTAGCATCGGGATGAACAACGCGCAGATAATTACTACAAACAGATTCTTTTTCATGGTTCTTAATTTTTTGATGTGATCGAATCAATTTGTTATTTTGACTGCCGAAGGCATGTCAGGTTACATGCCCCTTGTGCTAAGGTTTTGTTAAAAAAGCCCGACCGCAGCGCATAAGCCGCAGCGATCGGGTTTTGCTATCGCATTGTATTGTACGATCAGGCATTATCTACCAGCGCCCAAACGATTAGAACAACGCCAGCCAAGGCTGCCAGCCCAGCCAGAAAACCAAAAAAACCAGAGAGAATACCAATAGCGGCAATGATCGCCAGCCCAAGCCCCACACCCAAAGCCAGCACACCCAGCCTAAAGCGCCCATCTGTCCAAATATCAGCAGCCATTGGCGCACGCCGAGCAGCGTTTTTGCTACGCCATTTGTGGGCCAATTTGTCCATCCGTTTTTCCAATTTTTCTAAGCGCTCCTGGGCGTTTGCTTCCTTCGAGGGCGCTACAATAGCCTTTGCCGGCAGCATGAAGCACATTAGCAGAGCAAGCGTGAACAGGGTTGAAACAAATTTTTGCATTGTACAAGGTTTTTATTTACAAAAGAATCCAACCACATTGATTTTTGTGTAATTTGCACAACAAAAAACGCGAAATTAGACGACATGATGTAGCCTAAAAGTAAAAAGAGGGACATCAAAAGTGACCAATTGTAAGATGCAGATACAACAAACTTGCCCCTATTGTTCCGTTCTGTTAGTTGTGATCATCCCCAACGCCGCAGGCAGCTTAGTATGCAACGGCTGCAAAATCTGTCTAAGTGTTGTTACCCGTAATTTTCCTATAGCATGACCATTTATTTCGGATTAGCCCTTGACGAAATTCCATACCCTATGCCTGAGCAGCGCGCTGGTGGTACCAGTTATCTGGGGCCTCAACAGCTATTGCTATTGCTTGAATCGCACTTGGGTGTGAGCGGGCATCCACCTGACAATGAGTACTTGCGCATTGAACAGTATCGGCAAGCCCTGAGTACGCACCTACGGGATAAACCAAATGCTTTTTTTGGGGCGTCTTTTGAAGCAGACCAGTTTGCGACAGCTGCCAATTTACTCAACCGACGCGATGAGCTATTGTTGGCAGGTTGGCAATTATTGCCGGAAGCTGATCAACCTGAACGGCTGCGTTGCCTTTGCGAAGTAGAAAACCGTTTTACTGGTGCCGACCATACGCTGGCCCCAGGCTATGCCGACCGATTTATAGTGGTATTGCAGCACCTGCCCACCCGACGGCAGCCCATCCGGCAGTTGTGGCTCAATGAACCAATGCATCTGCTGCCTACGCATTGGCAAAAGTTGGTGCAGTGTTTGCAGCATCTGGGCGTTCGCGTACAGACTATACCGCATGAACCCGCATCTGAAAATTGTGATTTGGCTGATTTTCAGCGTGTTATACAAAATCCTTCTGTGCAAAAAAGGGTATTGCGCGGCGATGGCTCGCTGTTGGTTATTCGCGGTAAGCGCGACCTTGATTTAGCTGCTTTTGTAGCTACATTGCTTCGACGAAACCCGAACTTCCGGCCGCTATGCCTTATTACCGATAAAAACCGCAGCCTCGATGAACCACTCGTGCAAGAGGGTTTACCGGCGTTGGGCATTCCCTCCGCATCGCTGGCGCGACCTACCCTACAAGTACTGAAACTGGCACCCGCTTTTCTGTGGCAGCCACTTGACCCTTTCAAAGTGATGGAATTTGTATCCTTAGCCATCAAACCTTTAGAGGACGAACTGGCTAATAATATTGCCATGCAAATTGCTCAAACGCCTGGCATCAACAGCGATAGCTGGTACGCTATGTTGGCCCGCTATTTTGAAGAATTGGACGCTCGCGCTCGACGCGATGCCTCGCTCAAGGTGGAGGAAGTTCGTCAGCAGTATCGCTTTTGGTTTGACCGCCGCCGTTATGACATTGCCAAAATCGTACCCAAAGAGGACGTTATTGATATTTTCGATTACCTGACGCACTGGGCACGCCGCAAATTTGAGGATACGGATAACAAACACAACGCGCTGTTGGTACTGCACGAGCAAGCAAAACGCATCAGTGAACTGTTAAGCGCTTTACCCGAAACGCAGCTGAGCCACCTCGAATTGGAGCGCATCGTGCGCACTATTTACGAATCCTCGCCCGTGCTCTTTCATGATACAGAGCTTGGGCACTTACCTCATATTTATCAGCCCAACGGATTACTTGGCCCCGCTGAGGATTTGCTGTGGTGGAATTTTACGCAAGCCGAAACCACACACTTCTTCTCGCGCTGGTACCAGCTTGAGCGGCGCTACTTGGAGAACAAGGGGGTTCGCTTGGCTACGCCAGCTACTGAGAATGAGTACCTTATCTGGCAACGCCGGCAACCGGTATTACATGCGCGCCGACGCCTACTGCTGCTCATACCAGCACATACCGACGGTGCAGAGGTACACCCGCATCCGTTGTATGGCAACCTTGAAGCGGCTTTCGCCAATTTGGAAGATATCTTGTATGATATAGATACCCATCAAGGACGGGAAAATCTGTCCCGATATTTCGATTTGCCTCAAAATCAGACACTTGAGCACCGAAAACTGGGCCGCCCGCGCCCGTTTTTGTATATCAATTCGGCATTTGCATTGCAACAACGTGAAGTCGAAAGCCAAAGTAGCCTTGAAACCCTATTTTACTATCCGTATCAATGGGTGTTTCGGCATAAAATTCGACTTACGAAGTCGTCTATCCTTAGCGTTGTGAAAGATAATACCCTCATGGGCAATTTGGCACACCGATTTTTTGAGAAGCTATTGCAGGAAGATATATCCAACTGGAACCAACAAATGGTAGCGCAATGGATTGATGAGCAAGCCCGCAATCTACTTGCGCGCGAGGGCGCTGTGCTGTTGCTTTATGGGCGCGAACCAGAGCGGATCAATTTTATCAAACGCTTGAAATACGCAGCCTGGAGCCTTGTTTCTGCCATTCAGCGCAATGGCTGGCAAGTGGTAGAAACCGAAAAGCTGTTGGAAGGAAAGTTTTTAGACATCACCGCAAACGGACGCGCAGATTTGGTGCTCGAGCGCAACGGCGAACGGGTCATTATTGATTTGAAATGGCGGGGTGCCAAGCGTCGGGAAGAAAGTATCCGCAATGAGGAAGACCTGCAGCTAACCCTCTATTCTAAGCTCCTTCCTCCGGAGGAACAATGGGCGCATACGGCTTATTTTATTATGGAAACCGGCAAATTTATTGCCCGCAACAACCAGGCTTTCCAAGAAGCGCGCGCTGTAGCCCCCAATAGCGACCACGCACAAGCACACGAACGCATACTCGCCCGTATGCAGGCTACTTACTCTTGGCGAATGCAGCAAATTCAATCGGGCCACATAGAAATACGCTGCGCACAGACGCAAAAGGCGCTGGAAGAATGGTACCAATCACAAGATTTATTCGACATATTAGAAATGCGCAGCGAAGACGCCCCTTTCGACGATTATCGCACCTTGATTAATCTAATCGAGTAATTTTTTAGCCTCCATTCATCCATATTGTAAAACAGCAGATTTTTTTTCAAAAAAGCCAATTGTCCCATACCCCATACCCTATCCCCTTATCCCCCCATACCCCTTCAATACGCCCCAACATCATCCAAAAACCGCAGCGCCACATGGCGATTATCCAACTCTCTGGAGGGCTGGTCGAACAGAAAAAATACCAATGCGGTGCCTTTGCCTTCGGCGTGCAGCGCTAACAACTTGCAATGGCTGCGCTCGCTGAATCCGGGCTTGGGTTGAAAAAAGAACAACTTACCCCAGTCAGCGTTAAAGGTTTCACGGAGTTCGGCTTCGTCTATTGATAGGATGCTAATCACGGCCTGTTCATCATTGGAAGCCAGATGCGAGACCAAGCGCATACAATGGATGTGCGGCGCTTGCGCTACTGGGTTGCTGGCCTCGTTTTGAAAAGGTACGATCAGATACCGAATTTCTAATTGTTCCTTACGCGAACGGATCGCAAAGTCGCAGGGTTGGAAATGATGACGGGGCAACGCGATGCCTTTGTACGCACCCTCAAGTGGTTCGAAGAAGTCAATCTGCGCACCTTGCAGCAGCCGTTTGAAGTCGGCGGGACACTCTACCTGGCCTTTGGCTACGATCGGGCACAAGCAGCATAGCAGCAGTAGGCATACGATTTTGTTCATCATGCAACGATTTTTACCCGTTCTAAAGATAAAACAACGGTTGCACATACGCAAATTTAGCCGATACAAATTGTATATGTCGGATGCCAGATACGTAAAAAAATTAGTGCCTCAACAATAGGTTCAGGCCGGAGCGATGCGTATTTTTTCTTTGATGGACTGGATGAGCGCCGGGGAGGGCTTTCGGCGATGAATCTTACTTTTTATAAACTCTCGGAAGGATTGCTCTTTACTGAGTACTTCTAAATAGGCAGGATTGGATTTGATTTCGCGGAGGAGCTCCATTTCCGCATGCTCGCTTAGCTCATTATCAAGGTACATGGTCACTTTGGTAACCAATTCGTGATAGTTGTGATCTCTCATCGTTTTGGATTTTTGCCGGATGGTGGAGCACCAGGTTGACTTATGGCCATACAACAGGGCAGGTACAGCAAGTTATTGCTTGGTTGCCGCCGGCTACTGGCGCGGGCGGGCGCGGAAAAGGCATATGTGCTTGCGTACTGCATTCGATTTTGTTCCTCCCTTTGTACTGGTTGAAAGTAAAAACCCCGCTGCCATGCGGCGGTTAACAGATTAAATGTTACGTTCCGAAAATATTATTAAATAAAAAAACCTGATGTCCCATTAGAAATCTTTTCTAAGCAAGGATCAGGTGTTGTTCGTTCAATCGTCCGTATCGGTATAGCCTTTCGAGCGCGCATATTCCCGCAGCTTGTGCTTGAGCATACCCCTGGCGCGGTGTAGGCGCGAGCGCACGGTACCAATCGGAATATCCAATATCTTGGAAATTTCTTCGTATGTAAAATTTTCAATATCGCATAGCAAGATAACAACGCGGAAATCAACAGGCAACGCATTAATAGCGTTTGTAATTTCATCGCCCATCATCGTTTGGAACATCTCTTCGCGCAAATCAGCATAGCCAGCATAATGCGTGTCGTTTTCGCCCGACTGGTAGTTGGTTATATCTTCATAATCCACCTGAATTGGCTGGCGGTTTTTACGGCGGTACTGATTGATGAAGGCGTGTTTCAATATCTTGAAAAGCCAGGCTTTAGCGTTGGTGCCGGCATGGTATTTATCAATAAATCGGACGGCTTTCAGATAGGTCTCCTGCACTAAGTCATTTGCATCCTCTTCATTGTAGGTCAGATGATAGGCAAAGGCATAAAGGGCATCTATTTGAGGGAGTAATTCCTCTTCAAATATGCGTTCTTGCTGTTTTGTATAATTATCCTGCATCATTACCATAGCTAAGGTACTGCTTTTTCTTTGAAGCTGCGCCAACATATGCCAAATACAAAGCGTTCAACCTCGTTTTGTTGGGAAAAGTTTCCAAAAAGTGTACTGCTGATTAAAATTTTGGCAAAACAATCGAAAATAACGATTTTTCAATTGCTTACACCAGACAAGCGTATTCAAAATGTCACGATGTCAATACCGGTAATAGACTGCTCAAACCATTTGAGCGGCGCCAGATTTTTATCACCAGTGCAGGTATCGCATTTAAAAAACAGATAGAATAACTGCCGATATGGCCCAATCAAATCAAGCAATTGCTCTAAGCGATAGGCTCCCTTTTGCGGCACATCAAACAGATGAATGAAGCGCCAGCAATAATAGGCTTCGTCGTGCCACTCCGTAATGCGCAGAACAGCCCCGTCATTTGTGAAGTGCTCCAGAAACCGGCGCGCCAAAATACCATGATGCTTCGACCAGTCGCGCGGGTGGCTCTTGTCCTCGGCATATTTGAACGTATCATGCGCGAACGCGATGAGGCGCAGGCGCTCGCGGTCGGCGGCAGTCAATTGAAGCCGATCAATGTTATCTAACACTTCCCGCACATGCTTGTACACTTCCCCTTCGGGATGTCCGTATCGAGGAATACCCCATTGCAGACCCGTTGCAAACTCTGGAGCCGCCAGTAACCGATACTCTATGTCGGTTTCGGGGCGCAGGGTTGCTTGTAACTCCGGCACAATACGAGCTAATTGATCGGGAGGTATCAGGTGCGCATGGAGCGGCATTTTTGGCGATATATTGCTGTGGTTCAACGTGCTGTTAATTTCCTGTTAAAGAGATTTTTTCTTGTAACAAACACCTTCCTGTTCCGGTTATTGTCAAGTTGGAAAAAGAGAAATCTGTTTTAACCAACTTTCTCCATCTTGCTGTCGTTAAAAATAAAAAAAACGAAAACATGAAGCAGATATTTTCTTTTATTGCTGCCAGTATTTTTGGCGGATTAATCGCATTGGGCGGTGCTACCCTCATACAACAGCGCACGACGCATCCAACGGCTTCCGTACCTGCAAAAGAAGCCAGCTTTATCAATCAATCGCCCGCTTCCACCAACGTGCCTTTCGATTTCACGGCTGCTGCTGCGAAGGCTATGCCGGCGGTGGTACACATTGCCGCCTCGGCAAAAAAGAAAACCGCCGAACGCACCCCAGATGAGCGCATCAACCCCCTCCGGTTTTTCTTTGGCGAAGATCTCTTCGGCGATTCTTTCAATGCCCCCAAAGAGGGCACGGGTTCTGGGGTTATTTACACCACCGATGGGTACATCATTACCAACAACCACGTAGTCGAATTTGCGGATGAACTGGAAGTAACCCTTTACGACAACCGCAAATTTAAAGCAAAACTGATCGGTAGGGATACCCGAACCGATTTAGCGGTCATAAAAATTGATGCCAATGGGCTAACCACCCTGAAATTGGCAGATTCTGACAAAGCCAAAGTCGGCGAATGGGTATTGGCTGTAGGCAATCCCTTCAACCTTACTTCTACCGTTACGGCTGGTATCATCAGTGCTAAAGGACGTAATATCAACCTTTTAGGTGGCGGCTCCGCCATTGAGGCATTTATACAAACCGATGCAGCGGTAAACCCCGGCAACAGCGGCGGCGCATTAGTAGATGCCAATGGCAATCTGCTGGGTATCAATACCGCCATCGCTACGCGCACTGGGGTGTTCTCTGGCTATAGCTTCGCCATTCCGGTCAATCTGACCAAGCGCATTGTGGACGATATTATCGAATTCGGCGATTACCGGCGCCCACTACTGGGTATCAATATCTATGATTTAGACAGCAAAGGCGCTGCCGAACTGGGCATAAGTATTACGCAGGGCGTCGTAGTAGATAATGTCATAAATGGTGGCTCCGCCCAATACGCTGGTATCCAACCCAAAGATGTTATCGTGAAAGTGGACGGTCGCGATGTGAAATCTGTACCAGAACTTCAAGAAATTATCGGGCGCTCCAAGGTCGGCGATGTAGTGAATGTAACCGTGAACCGCAAAGGACAAAACAAGGACATACCCGTAAAGCTGAAAGCCGACAATACAACCAGCAATCGTTAAGAAATTATTAACAGTCTGTTTCACAACAATTACTGCACGATAGCAGTTATTCGCATAATAAAGACTTGTTTAAAGTTGGTTTTTCGTTTTGTTTTGATGCGTCTGTCTTGTATCTGCGAGGCAGACGTTTTTTTGTAACGCTCGCGTCCACTTTTCTTAAGAGGCACACTTGGCAAAAAGCAAAATGGCTGTAGCTTTATAGAAGACCTTTGTTAAAACAAGTAAACTTCAGAAGATAACACATAGAGCATGTTTAAATTTCATCCTTTGACCTGCAAATATTCATCTATGGAAACTCACTTTGCCTTTTTCTCGCTCCGCAGCGCTGCTATGCGCCCCAAAAACGCTTCGTGAGCACCTAAAATCTGCCCGTTTTCGACTTCAAAAACGTATTTTAAACATACGTTGAAAAAGTAATACTTGCCAAGTATTCTTTATATGATTTTGCGGCAATTTATGTAAGGGTTTTCTACGCATAAAAACATACTATTTACGCACATAGGCTCCATACACTTTCACTACTCACTACCATCCCATTGACGTGACATAACCGTAATCCTATGAACAACAAACATCCCAACAACTACAACCTAGCCTTTGCCTTCATTATCTTCATCATCTGCGCCCTGTTTTTCAACATTCCAAGTAGATGGCGAAATCACCGGCCCAGTGGGCAGCAGGCTGTTAAAAAGGCTTAACATTGCGTTAAGCGTCCGAGGGGCGACAACCTGGTAGCGCCTCGTCCTCGTATGTTTGAAGTAGAATCAAAAAGGTTATTGCCCAATGAAAATACTTCAAA
>CALMSP010000176.1 GCA_937872405.1 uncultured Saprospiraceae bacterium
TGATGCTCACGGGCGAATGGTCGGGCGCGGGCGTGTATAACGTAGAGCAGTTCAACCCCGATCCTTTCATGGAGAAACTAAATGAATGTGGTTTGCCCTGGCAAGAGGCGGAAAATATTGACTTAGAATTGTGATGTAGCTTTCGAGCAAACAATATGAAGCGCGCTGCTGTTAAGGATGCTTTATCATTCAGATAACTTTATCAAAAGTGTAAAGTCGTTAATGATAGCATCATATCAACTAAATGAAATATGAAAAAAATTGTGGTAGCAGTGGGCGGTTCCAGTGGCTCAATATATGCTAAGGTGTTGTTTGACAGGTTGTTACAAATGCGTAATCAGACAGCAGCCATCGGGGTAGTAATGAGCGATAATGCGCGTTTCAATTGGCAATATGAATTGGATAACACCAATTATGACCAGTATCCATTCGATTTTTATGATAAAAATGATTTTATGGCGCCTTTTGCTTCTGGCTCGGCGCGTTACGATACGATGATCGTTTGCCCTTGTTCGATGGGGTTATTGGGGCGCATTGCTACGGGCATTTCCAATGATCTAACAACCCGTGCGGCGGATGTAATATTAAAAGAAAGAAGGCGTTTAATCCTCGTGGTGCGCGATACACCTTACAATCTGATTCATATCAACAATATGAAAACAATAACCGAAGCAGGAGGCATAATTTGCCCAGCGACCCCTTCTTTCTACAGCAAACCAAATACATTTGAGGCGCTGGCAGCTACCGTCATTGATCGGGTGCTTGATTTGGCTGGCTTTGATTTGCAAACCTATCGCTGGGGCGAGTAGCTGTGTGTTTGATTTCTTAATGATATATCATAGAATACTTGAAATTATGCATTAGCATTCCAATTTTATATCTTAATTTTTTAGTAAAAATTCAATTTTATGATGTTTCGATTCGTTTTAAGCGTAGTAACTTTAATTTCCTTTACTGGCGCTACGGCGCAAAATACCAATACAAAAATGGATTCAGTAAGCTATAGCCTGGGGGTACTCATGGCTCAAAATTTGAAACAGCAAGGCTTTGACAAAGTGGACGCAGCGTCACTGGTGAAGGGTTTTGAAGATGTTGTGCAGGGTAATGCGTTGAAAATCAGCGCAGACGAAGCCAATCAGGTGGTAAGCACCTACATGCAAGCTAAGCAGGCAAAGCAATACGAAGGTGTGATTGCTGCTGGGCAGCAGTTCTTAGCGGAAAATGCTAAGCGCCCGGGTGTCGTGACCCTACCCAGTGGTTTGCAATATGAAATTCTTCGTGCTGGCGATGGGGCCAAGCCTATGCCGCAAGATCAGGTGACGGTACATTATGAAGGCAAACTGCTGAATGGCACTGTATTTGACAGCTCGGTTCAGCGCGGGCAGCCCGCTACTTTTGGGGTCACGCAGGTGATTCAGGGCTGGGTAGAAGCGCTACAACTGATGCCTCAAGGAGCTAAGTGGAAACTTTTTATACCCTACAATCTTGCCTATGGTGAGCGCGGTGCAGGACCAACAATAGGGCCTTATTCTACGTTGGTTTTTGAGGTAGAGCTATTGAAAATTAACTAAGTTGTTGTTTTTCAATGTTTTGTGAAAGGCGCTGATTGAGTAGGTCAGCGCCTTTCACCCATTTTAGCGCCTTGGAATCAAGGTAATCGGATAAGCAACAGTACTTTCATTACCATCTTTACCTACTGTAGCTACGCCAAATAAATAATTGTCAATAACAATATTTTCCAGCGTATAATCGGTGACACTCTTATCCACATAGCGCGAAAAGCGCCATTGTGCATCGGTCGTTTCACGCCAATAAATTTTGTATCCAGCCACATTGGGGTCATCTACGGCATCCCATTTCAGTCGAGTAGAAGGCTGTACGGCTCCTCCGATCATCACGGTAGCAGGTGTGGGTGGGGCCCAGGCAAGTCCGGCTAGCACAATAGCATTCACGCCAGTGAGCTTGGCGGCGTAATCAAAATTTACCCCTTCGATTACATCACCATAAGCAATGCCATCTTCTACGCGCAGGTCTTGATGCTGACGGTCGTAATGTTCGTTGGTTTCCATAATGCGTACCCCCGGAAACCCCAAATCATTGAAGGGTTTGTGATGCCCTCCGCGCCCGAAGCGATCAAGCCGATAAATCATTTTTGCCTGTAAAGTAGGCATATACAGTTCGGTCATGCGAGCCACATAACGCGCCAATTGCCGCGAGGGGCCATCCACTTCGCCGCCATATACCCGCCGCCAGATGCGCTGTTGCTCGGTTTCGGTGAAAGGCGTGGGTTCGGAGAACACCCGAAAAGTGGTATTGTCAATGACGCCATTTATTCCTTCGATGTTACCAATCATATCATTATTCAGTACGCCAATGATCTGCCAGCCTTCTTCCAGCGCTACCTGAGCCATGTGCTGCCCACCGTACAGGCCTTGCTCTTCACCTGATAAACCCGCATAAACAATGCTATTGGGAAATTTGTACCGAGTGAGAACGCGCGCGGCTTCTATTGTGCCAGCCATACCAGATGCATTATCGTTAGCGCCAGGAGAGTCTTTCACGGCATCAGAAGGATCGGAAACGCGGGAGTCAATATCGCCCGTCATAATGACATAGCGGTTGGGATGAATCGTACCGCGCTGAATAGCGACTACATTCACCACCCAGGTATCTTCTTTGATGCGGGTACGCGGGTCACCCTTTACTAAGGCGTATTGATAGAAAACTTCCAGACAGCCACCACAAGCCTTAGAGATATTGTCGAATTCGGTTTTGATCCATCGGCGGGCAGCTCCAATACCTCGTGTGTCGGATAAAGTATCGGACATCGTATTGCGCGTACCAAAACGCACCAATTGGCGAATGTCGGCTTCAATGCGCGCTGCGGAAGGCGCTTTTGCAATTTCGTACAAGCGTGGGTCTATCTGCGGCGGCGCGGTTTGTGCAAAACTTGGCATCAGGTAGCAGCATCCTATAAAAAAAAGTGGTAACAGGAATCTCATGGTCATTTTTTTGATTTGTTAAATATTGATTAGCAATTGGGTATAAATTTTTATTTTCTATTACGCATGGTTATTAGAAGTGCTAATGGAATAAGAAAATGCGGAAAACGGTATAGGCTCTCATGTAGCCATTGCAGCATCACGGATGTCCAGATTGCTGGATACCAATGTGCCCAGATCCGGGCAAGCGTAGTCGCCAATCCCCATGCAACGCAGTACCAAAGCCCAAGTTGTTGTACCATTCGATTTGGTAAAAATAGCACGACCACTGCCACGCAATCCAAGATACCCATTACAAGCAAGAATTGTACGGCCGTAGCCTCTTGTACATGAAGTATAGCCATCGTCATAGATGTAAACTCGCCTGGGCGAGGGTAGTAGCCCATAGCGTACAGCCCATGGCAAACAAAGGTAAGAGCTATGGCTATTTTGGCCCAAAAAATTAATTTATGGGGAAGCTCCTGCTTTTGATATATGGCAATGAGTAAGAAAGGACTGCCGAATTGGAGCGCGTATTCTAAAAATTGTCCGAGATGAAAAAAACGCTCTTTCATGTATAAGAAAGCTAAAAAAACAAGACCATAGGCACCAATATACAACAGCACTATTGCGGGGCGCCCCCACCGATGAATGCCTGCCGCGGCTATGGCTGCCAGCAAATATAATATGCCAATGCTTTGTATGCTTTTTTGGATAATGGCATCAGTAGCAAGATTAGTGACATACGTTTGCCAATTCCAGCCCAATACACCTTCTAAGACGGGTCGCATCCATTGTTCATCCCACAACAGCGCGCGATAAGGTGCATCCCAATAAAGGTGTTGCCAGGCACGCCCCAAAAAAACTGCTACCGTGGCAATTTGTACGAATAAAAAGGACGGTTCGTTTTTGGAAAAGTGCAATTGAGGACTAGATGTGGCTACTTCAAAACGAGGCATATGGCGTATTTGATGCAATAATGGATCGAACGGAATAAGATGATTGGCACGGCAAGATGATGCTTTTTCAGTCTTCTGGAGGGAGTGCCCAAGTGTTGGGCCCCAATGGTTGCATGGCTTCAGGGATATAGATGCGCACTTCCACCTCCTCTCGGCTGATACCTTTCGCAGTTTTAAGTGTTCGTCGCAAGTTATCTTTGGATACTAAGCGCAGTGTATTGCCCTCCAAGGTGGCTTCGGTAGCGTAGCGTCCTTCGCCGATGAAATAATCGAGCACGCCAGGTGCAATGTCGTATAAGCTCACTTTGGTTTCAATGAGAATCGTATTACCTACCCACGATTCGGCTACGTAATCGCCATACAGGTCGAGTTGCAGGATCGTTGCGGTATCCAATTGAAAGGTTTGGTGTATATAACGCTGGTGCTGTCCGTACAACAGGGTACTACACAGCAGCCATGCGCATAACGCATAACCTGTCTTCTTCATGGTTATTTAGTTTTCCATTATAACGAAGTGCCCGTGCTAATGGTTTCCGCCGTTTGGTTCACAACAGTCACTGTGATGTTGCGCGGAGACATAATCAGCAGCGTTACCTTGTCTTCCAGCACTTTACCTCCTATTTGCACTTCGCGCGCAAGGTTAGGAGCGCTAATGCGGCGGATGTTGTCGCCATCTTGCATGACCAAGTTGTAGCGACCTGCGCTAATCAAAGATTTGAGTACCGCTTCGCTGCCTTGCTGTAGGCTGATTGTCATTTGTACCCGCAGCAATTCCCCTTCCCATTCGCGGATTTCCACGGGGGCGCGTGTATCAATGACGACGGTTTGATGCTTCTCAACAGCGAATGATTTGACCAGCGTTTTTTCAGCACTTTGGCCCCACATGCCGGTTGTCATTATCAAAAGGAGCGTCAAAAGATTGAAAATGCGTGTAAATGTTGTCATAGCGACCTCCTTGTTTTTAATTTACGAATTTGAGTACTGTCGCCATGTTTCCTTCTAATAACAGCTATTGCTTTGCAATTTGGTTGTGATGTCAAATGTATGATGGCATTTCATTGAAATAATGGATAAA
>CALMSP010000177.1 GCA_937872405.1 uncultured Saprospiraceae bacterium
CTTCTCTGACTGGACGCAGGAAACGGGCTACACCGTTGGTATTCAACATCAGAATAATGTGATCACATTTTACAAGCATAATTCTGCGCTGCTCAAAACCGTTGGCAGTTTTGTGCGCTCCGGCGAAGCTGTTGCCATTATCGGCAATACGGGTACCCTCAGCAGTGGCCCACACCTTCATTTTGAACTCTGGCAGCGGGGTATCCCGGTGAATCCGGCAGAGTATATTAGCTTTTAGTGGGCTGTTTTTCTGCTCTTGCTAGCATCTGACATACAGCATCTAAAAAGGTATTAAGCATAGGTCGGTTTGGGGTTTTCCAAAGATTATTTATCTTTGAAGGCGTAAATTTTTTTTACATTCAATGATTTTGCAATCAGCACCATGGCAATTTCCATTAGAATCCAACTCAATGAGCAGCTTTATTTGCGCGACCCGCAGGATACAAAGCTGGGACGACGGATCATTCAGCATAGTATTTTGTTGATTGATGAGGTAGGATTCGAACATTTTACTTTCAAAAAACTGGCAGATCGGATTGATTCGACAGAGGCTTCGGTGTATCGCTATTTTGAAAATAAACATCTCCTGTTGGTCTATCTGCTTAGCTGGTACTGGGAATGGATCAAATTTCTTATTGAGCGGAATACCTCGAACATTAACGACCCACAGCAAGCCCTGCGTATTGCATTGCATACGATTGTAGATGCCGCCGGTCCAGACCCCGTCGTGGATTTTGTGGATGAAGCTGTGTTGCACCGCATCGTGATTGCCGAAGCTATCAAAACTTATCGAACCAAAATGGTAGATGCGGACAATAAAAAAGGGTTCTTTTTGGCTTACAAATCGCTATGCCGCAATATAGCCAGCTGTATTAGTGCGGTGAACCCCTCGTATCCTTACCCGCGCGCGCTGGCTTCTACGCTGCTCGAAATGTCGAATGATCATGTGTATTTCGCACAGCATCTGCCTTCATTGACGGATATTACCATTGTTGATGGTGATAACAGTCAGCTCAAGCAACTGCTGGAGGATTTTGCCTTCCGGATTCTGACTGCAGCCAAACCCGATTAGGCTAATTGCCGCAGGTACAACTGAATGGTATTAGAAAGCCCATAATACAAGGCGTCGCAAACCAGCGCATGCCCGATAGATACTTCAAGCAGTCCCGGCACTTGATCTTTATAAAATTTCAGATTTTGCAAATTAAGATCATGCCCAGCATTGATGCCAATTCCTAATGCTTGCGCCAATTTCGCGCATTCCGTATGTGGCGCTACTGCCTGGGTTGGGTTTTGCATGTAAACGTGGGCATAGTGTCCGGTGTAAAATTCTATCCGGTCGGCGCCAATAGCGGCAGCCCCTTCCACGAAGCGCGGTTCGGCATCCACAAAGATGGACACCCGAATGCCAACGGCTTGCAATTGTGCTGTTACATCCTGCAGGAAACTGTGGTGTGAAATAGTGTCCCAACCGCGGTCAGAGGTAAGTACGCCAGGCGCGTCGGGTACCAGCGTACACTGGTGAGGGCGATGGCGAAGGACCAACTGCAAAAAATCGGGCGTTGGATTTCCCTCTACATTCAGTTCGGTACGTACCACTGCCTTCAGGGCAGGCACGTCGGCGTAGCGAATGTGGCGTTCGTCGGGGCGTGGATGCACCGTAATACCTTGTGCGCCATAGGATTCGCAATCTTTAGCTACTTGTACAAGATCTGGCATATTGCCGCCACGGGCATTTCGGATCAAAGCAATTTTATTAATATTAACACTTAACTTAGTAGCCATGTTTGTTTTTATTTAGTATTTGTAATGAAATAGCGCAAACGCCTTAAAAGTTGTAAAAAATAGCGCTGTTTCTTAAAATGAAGATTTGCAATTGCAAAAATGAAAAATTAGGCTAATTTTACGAAAAAGACAAACATGGAGTTTTCAGGCGAATCAGAGCAAGATAACCCCGTAATACCGCCTTTTGTAGTGCTGATGACATTATTACTGGCGGTTATGGCGAGCATACTGCTGGCCAGCGTACTGACGTTGGGCTGGGCACGTTGGCAAGGTGTAGAATTGATAAGTGCTCTGCAGACGTTGGATGAAACAAGTGCCCGCTCAGCTCGCGACTTTGCCCGCATTGTTAACCTACTTAATCATGTAGCGACGTTCACCTGCTCCGCACTTCTTGTTGCTGTGTTGTTGGCTCGGCGTGCTTGGGGGCGTTTTTTTAGTATGCAAACGTGGCCCGACTGGCGCAGTCTGGGTTTGGGCATTGTATTTATATTGTCTTCCTTTCCGATAGCGCAAATCACGTATTGGCTCAATCATGTGCTGGTAATGTGGCTGTACGAACGGTTTCAGATACTTGGCTGGGCGGTGAGTATGGAAAAAACGACCAACAGTATGCTCAAAGGGCTACTTGTAATGGAACATCCGGCAGAACTGGGCCTTAACCTGCTCGTAGTGGCAGTAGCACCTGCCTTAGGCGAAGAACTATTGTTCAGGGGTATTTTACAAAAACAGTTGGCGCGCTTGATGCGTCAGCCAGTGTTTGCAATATGGCTTACAGCATTGATTTTCAGCGCTATACATGGTCAGTTTTTGGGCTTTTTGCCACGGGTGGTGTTGGGCGCTGCGCTGGGGTATCTGTTTTACTGGTCAGGCAATTTGTGGCTGCCAATTGTCGCACATTTTGTTACAAATGCCATGCAGGTGGTGGCACAATACGCCTCTGGCGGGCAGCTTGCGCAAACAGAAGTTAATGCACCTTCGATAGGGGCTTGGCTGTTGCTACTACCGGCGATAGCCCTTCTTTTGTTCATTGGATATCGGCTTCGATTGCGCAATTTGCCGCCCACGGTTACTTGAGCGCCTACCCTGTCAAGAACCAAAAAACGCTTGGAGGCTCAGCGGTTTTTATGATGAAGTTAGCAATATGAAAAATCGGGTATATACATCCATTGTTTTTGTGATCGTAATGTTGGGCGGCGTTTACATCAGTCCGGTTACCTTCGTGCTGCTTTTTGGCAGTATTGCAGGGCTGTGCCTTTGGGAATTTTTACAAATGGTACTCCCCAATGAACGCAAGCGCGACCACTTCCGTAAGCACATGGGTATGGTACTTGGGCTGGCGCCTTTCAGCGCGCTCACCATCTTGCATATTGGCTTTGAATCGGTTGATCTAAGCGCCAAATGGCTTCTGTTTTTCTTCCCCATGGTCTTCTTAGTATTGGTGTACGAATTGTTCACCCGATCGGAGCATCCAGTGCGCAATATTGCTTATATCATATTAGGCATCATATATATTGGCGTGCCATTCAGTTTATTACAAATGGTAGCTTTCGACACCAACGCCTACCGCCCCAATGTTATCTGCGGCATGCTGCTGCTTACTTGGTGCAACGATACGGCCGCTTATCTCTTTGGTTCGCGTATAGGCAAAACCCCTTTATTCCCTCGCATTTCACCCAAAAAAACTTGGGAAGGCACACTGGCTGGCGCTTGCTGTACACTACTGGCGGCGGTGGGGCTTAGTTTTATGTTCGCAGACCTTACCTGCCTCAATTGGGCGATCATTAGTGCGCTCATCAGTATTTTCGGTACTTTGGGCGACCTGGTGGAGTCCATGCTCAAGCGCAGCGTACAGGTAAAAGATTCGGGGACTTTACTTCCAGGGCACGGCGGCTTGCTGGATCGTTTCGATTCTTTCCTTTTTACATTACCTTTCGTTACAATTTATGTACTTTTTACCTGATTACAAATGAAATACAGATTTTTAAAAAATTGATATATCCTAAATTGATCTACCGTAAATACGTCAGGTAATGCGTATGATCTGATAGTATAAACGAATTTTATCTACTTGACCAATTACAAGCACCAACGGGGCTTTCTTAATTTTTATTAAACCCTGCTTTTTTAAACCCTCTACAAATAAAAGTCCTTTACATTAGATATTTGAAAGTGATATGTGCGTTAAAATAAATTAATTGTAATGACATCATTTTAGCAAATTAACTTTTTTGTATAAAAATCCTTTAAAAACACCATTTTACCCTGTCACATTAATACAAATAATACCGCGATAAAATTTTGGTATTGTCTTTGTTTTGCATAATGTGCATGTTAACCGTCTTCTCAACGAAAGTGTTTTAGTCAAATTCATAGTTTAGTTGTTGATACGCCCCGACTTCGGTCGGGGACTTTTTCGGTTCTGCAAAAAGATTGTGTTGTCCATAGTGTTTGCTTTCGCCCTGCCGGCCCTTTCACCGGTAGGGCTTTTCCAGCTTTAGGGGCAGGAGCATTTTATTTGCCAGCAAAACCTGTGTAATCGTTAGGTGTTGTATTTTAAAAAAAGCAAACGATGCTATTGGATATTCAACATCTTAGGCAGGAGTATGGCTCGGCCCTACTCGACAAAGCGCATGTGCATCCCGATCCGGTGCGACAATTCGAACAGTGGTTCAAAGAGGCAGTAGCTGCTAATTTGCCCGAGCCTAATGCCATGGTTTTGGCTACTTGCAATGCAAATGGCAAACCTTCGGCGCGCGTAGTGCTGCTGAAAGGCGTGGAAAACGGCGGATTCGTGTTTTACACCAATTACAATAGCCGAAAAGGGCAGGATTTGAAAGCTAATTCGCATACAGCCTTGGTATTCAATTGGTTAGAACTGTACCGACAGGTGCGTATAGAGGGGCGTGCCGAGCTAATTGATGTGGAAATCTCAACCGCATATTTTCAGAGTCGGCCCAAAGGAAGCCAAATTGGTGCTTGGGCCTCGCCGCAGAGTAGTGTTATCGAAGATCGGGAAATATTAGAAGCCAACACGCGCGCTTTGGAGGTACAGTACGCACAGATAGATACACTGCCGCGACCTGCACATTGGGGCGGATATATTGTGCGGCCAGCATTGGTTGAGTTTTGGCAAGGCCGTGAGAACAGACTTCACGACCGGCTGCAATATACGCTACAGACGGATGGAACTTGGCTACTGGAGCGCTTGGCTCCATGAATAACTAGCAACAACCTG
>CALMSP010000178.1 GCA_937872405.1 uncultured Saprospiraceae bacterium
CCGTTAACTCATGCATGCCTATGAAAATCAACAACATACACTATCAAACCATCTGGCTGAAAGCGGAGCACACCGTTCAGACGCTTGATCAGCGCTTTTTACCGCATCAACTTGTTATTGAAGATTTGACCTGTCTGGAAGATTTTGAAACGGCTATCCGCGATATGCATGTGCGCGGGGCGCCACTCATTGGAGTAACGGCAGCCTATGGCTTGTACATTGCAGCACGAGAGGCGCTGCAGCAGCCCGATTTCGACCATTATTTTCTGGAAGCCGCCAAGCGACTACGACATACCCGTCCTACCGCAGTTGATTTGTTTCACGCCATTGAATTGGTGGTGGCTACGGTCAGAACAACTTCAGACCCGCAAAAAGCGCCCAGTTTAGCTTTAGAGGCGGCCCGATTGATGGCAACGGAAAGTGTGGATAGTTGTCGTCGTATTGGAGAATACGGTTTGCAGATTATTCAAGAAATAAGCAATCGCAAACATGGCGCCCCCGTCAATGTACTGACGCATTGCAATGCAGGCTGGATCGCTTGCGTTGATTATGGCACTGCCACTGCGCCGATCTATCTGGCGCACGATGCAGGCATACCAGTGCATGTATGGGTGGACGAAACCCGCCCCCGCAATCAAGGGGCGAACCTTACAGCCTTTGAATTGGGCGAACACGGGGTGCCACATACCGTCATCACCGATAATGCTGGCGGGCATCTGATGCAACACGGTTTGGTGGATTTGGTGCTTGTCGGTACCGACCGAACGACGCGGCGCGGCGATGTAGCCAATAAAATAGGCACTTACCTCAAAGCACTTGCCGCTAAGGACAATCAAGTACCATTCTATGTAGCGCTTCCAAGCTCCAGTCTGGACTGGCACACCAGCGATGGGCTTCGAGAGATACCCATCGAACAGCGCAACCCCGATGAAGTCCATTATGTACATGGCTGGGATGGCAACAAATTCGCGTCAGTACGCATTACCCCCGAGCGTAGTACCGCAGCAAACTATGGCTTTGATGTAACGCCGGCACGCCTCATTACGGGCTTCATTACCGACCGAGGCATCTGCGAAGCCAGCGAGCAGGGATTATTAAAATTATTTCCAGAAAAACACATGTAAATGCACTATAATATGATAAAAACATCATACCGAAGTATCATAGTCGCATAAAAATTATCTTTTTCTTTGTAAAATATTTACTTCCTAAAATCGTTTTTGAAATAAAACCAGAAGATGCCAACCATTCCTACGCTACTGCTGTACTTGTGGATCAGTGCTGTCAGCCTACCCCAGCAAGGCACACTTACGCTCGATATCACCAATATAGATACCGCCAAAGGCAGCTTGCGCATTGCCGTATTCAATAGTGAGACCACTTTCTTGAATGATGAGCAAGCAATCGCCGGAACCATTGTCGCGGTACGTAGCACCAAGCCCGTCCAAGTGAAATTATCCGATATACCTTTCGGCAAATTGGCCATAGCCATTCATCATGATGTGAATGACAATGGCAAAATAGATAAAAATAGCTTCGGGATTCCGATGGAACCATATGCCTTCTCCAACAATCCATCCGTAAAGTGGCGTAGCCCGACGTTCGCCGAAGCGCTTTTTGAATTCAAAGAGACGAACACAACCCTTCAGGTAAATCTAAAACGC
>CALMSP010000179.1 GCA_937872405.1 uncultured Saprospiraceae bacterium
CTTTTTCGGCATCGGATTTTTGTATGGCAAAAGTATAAGAACGCTGTTGTCAGATTCGCCTTGGCTATTTTTTATTATTACAATCTTGTTGTTGGTTGCTGTAATTATTGGGCTGTACTATTGGAATAAACTAAATAAAAAGCTACAGTATAGTGAATAGACATCATTATACCATGCGTATTTATTTACTTTTTTAATCCCTTAACATCATGCTTGAAGCGGCAAGCTATTCGTGTAATACCTCATGCAAGACTTCGTGCGATTGAATATCCTTTAAATAATCAATGTGCAGCTTGTAATAATCCAATAAATGATGTAATAAAACCCGACGTTGGTTAGCCGTCATATGCACTTCGTGACAATGGCTGCATTCTACCTGCAACAACTGATAAAGCAGTTGGCTGGTGGGTTCATCGAGATAATAGGCGTGCCCAGGCAGGCTGGCGACAAATACACCTTCGCTCAAATCAAAAAAGGGCGTATGCGCATCCCAGTCGCCTCCAGGCAAGAACCCTAAATGCACACTCAATTGCAACAGAAAATGCAGATGTATGTTAGCAATAGGCTGCTGGGTTGTATCCAAATATTGAAAAGTATGCAGCAAAAAAGCAAAAAGCTCGGCGTTTTCTTCTGTTTCGCGAATCGTTTTGCGCAGCACTTCGGCCATAAAGAGTGCTACCGCACTTTTGCGCACATCAAATGGGATAGCCTGATAAACAAAAGCCGACTGTATAGATTTGATGCGGTGCAAGTCTCGATTTTCTCGATGATAGGCAACTACCTCTACCAATGATATGACCTGCAGCAAAGAAGCCGGTATGCGTGCTTTTTTACTGCGCACCCCACCAATTAGGTACCGGCAAAGTCCGCGTTGCGCTGTATATATGTCAGCAATGACGCTACTTTCACCGTATTTTAGGGCCTTGAGCACAATTCCTTTTGTTTTAATCAGCATTTTCAAGCCATTTATCGTTAATAAAAATGCGCCAATCGAATATGCCTATTCTCCTTGCAACATACTGCCATCTAATTGCGTCTTATTTGTAGGAAACGCGACCACAGCACACCACAAAGATGGTGTTTTCTATGTTTTATTTTTTAACGTAATTTTAATATCAGTGCACCTAATTTGATGCAGCCCATGATTAAAACACCTGTCATTGGCTAATAGAATGCAAACAATACGGTACTTGGTTGATGGTTAAAATAATTAACAAAAAAATTAACGATTTTGCCATACCAAATCAAACCAAACATTGTTTTATTTGCAGCATTATTTAATAACCCGACTACATAAAAATTTTGTCACCCATGAAACGCACAAGAATTTTAATCACTATTTTGTTGCTGGCATTGTTGAATGTCGCTACTTTGAACGCCGAACAAGCCACGTCATACAGCCTTGACTCTATGAAGGCGCAAGTAGAAATTCAAGCCGAAGGCGGCGCTGAAAAGCCTATAAACACTGTGAACGCATATGCTGAGAAAGCTCGAAAAATGCTCGTTGGCAAATGGTCGAATCCGTACTTTGCTATGTCAGAAAACGACGCCAAACAAAATTCCGCCACTATTTCACTTAAAATACATTTTTATGCCAATGGCACGTATGTCAAAATGATGGATGGCGCAGAAATGCAAATCGAAGAAAAAGGCACTTGGGACATCAATGCGGCTGGCACCGAGTTGGTAATGCACTCTGACCTCTGCGATGGTAAGGCACAGCAATCCGTGCAAGTGGCCACAATCAAGCATTTGCAACTGGACGAACTCGTATTAGAACAAGCCATGTGCGTAGCAGGCATTCATGTAGGCACAGAACCGCAGGATTTTTACTTCAACAGATATTAATCCACTGTTAATCAGGGTTTTACAGAATGAGATACGAAGTGGCTCCCTGAGCATGTAGTATGCCAAGGAGCCATATTTATTTTACCATTTTACCTACCTAACTTTAGGTATTCTCTTTCACTTTTATTTGGTATTTTTTCGTAGTGGTGACATTTGTTACCAACAACAGGCAACAAGGTATGTATTTTGGTGTTACATTTGAGTTTCTAATTTAGACTGAATCAAAATAAAAAGCGCATTTGTGATAGCGACTTCATCCACTACACAAAAAGATAAGCCTCTATGCCTATCTGACGATACAGCTTCGGGCTATGTGTTGGGCTTCAACAACGACCGGCTTGGCAGCAAATTGTTGGCGATGGGGGTACTGCCCGGCAGCAAAGTAGAAGTGTTGCGCAAAGCACCTTTTGGCGGTGGCGTGGTGCTAAAAGTAGATCACCATTATTTAGCATTGAGAGCGCAAGAAGCAGCCTGTATTTTAATCAAATGAAAGCTCAGGACCCAAGCGATGCGCACCGATTGTTCACTTTCGCCGTAATTGGTAATCCGAATTCCGGTAAAACATCCCTCTTCAACCAACTGACTGGTCTGCGGCAAAAGACCGGTAACTTCCCTGGCGTAACGGTAGAAAAAAAATCCGCCAACATTCAAGTATCTGAAAATCAATCAATTACACTTATTGATTTCCCAGGAACCTACAGTTTGTATCCAACAGCGGAAGATGAGCGTATTGTGGTGCAAATGCTCACAAACCCTAACAATATCCATTATCCAGATGCCATTATTTATGTAGCCGACGTCAGCCGCTTGGATAAACATTTGCTACTTTTTACACAAGTGTACGACTTAGGTTTGCCGATTATTTTGGCTCTTAATATGACCGATGTCGCCGAAAAAGAGGGTACGCAGGTGCAGACCGACCTGCTGGCTAAGGCTTTGCAAGTACCTGTGGTGCCCGTAAGTGGTCGCACCGGTAGCGGCTTAGCTCAGCTGCGCCAGGAAATGTTGCAATTATGCTTTGCAAGCGACTCGACGAACGCGCCGTTTTATGCACTTAACGCACAAGAGATTGAATTACAGCACCTTATATCTAAAACGTTTCCCGTAAGCACCCCTTATCAGGCTGTACTATTAGCGCACCATCATGGATGGTTGCCTTTTCTGAACGAAGCGCAACGCCAGCAAATACAAGCCGCTTGTCAGCATGTAGCGTTCAATAGCTTACACCACCAAGTGCAGGAAACGATGCAGCGATTTGATCGCTTCACACCAATTGTGCAAAAAATCATGCGTAAAGGCCATAGCGCTGCGGCTACCCTCACCCAGCGCCTCGATGCCCTTTTACTACATCCTTTATTAGGATTGGTGTTTTTCTTTGTACTTATGCTGCTGGTATTTCAAGCAATTTTCTCTTGGGCTACGTATCCGATGGACTGGATAGAGGGTGTATTTGCGGAAGCTGGCAATTGGGCCAAGTATGTGCTGGGTAGCGGCTGGCTGTCAAGTTTGATTGCCGATGGTATTCTGGCGGGTTTGGGCGGTGTGCTGGTATTCATTCCTCAGATTGCCATCCTCTTTTTGCTCATTTCTATACTCGAAGAAGTGGGCTACATGGCACGAGTGGCATTTTTATTCGACCGGCTCATGCAAACCTTTGGTATGAATGGGCGCAGCGTGGTGGCCTTGATTTCGGGTGGCGCTTGCGCGATTCCGGCCATCATGAGTACCCGCACGATTAGCAACTGGAAAGAACGCCTCATAACGATCATGGTAACGCCGATGATTAGCTGCTCAGCGCGCATTCCGGTTTTCATTGTGCTAATTGGGTTCGTCGTTCCTGCCGAAGCCCTGTACGGGTGGGGCCAAGGACTGGCAATGATGGGCTTGTATGTATTAGGCATTGGCGGCGCCTTGCTGTCGGCATTAGTATTCAAGTGGATATTGAAAAACCGCGATCAAAGTTTTTTAATGCTGGAACTCCCAGACTATCGCCCGCCGGTGATGCGCAATGTGCTCCTCACGGTATGGGAAAAAGTGAAAGCCTTTGTCACAGAAGCGGGCAAAATCATTATCATCATTTCCATCATACTTTGGGCATTAGCCAGCTATGGCCCGCCAGGCGCCTTAGCGCAGGCCGAAGCAGAAGCCATCACATATGCATCTGATAATCAGCTTGATACACAAGAAACCCAAGCGCTTGTAGCGGCCCGCCAGATCGAGGCTTCCTATGCTGGCATATTGGGCAAAACATTAGAACCGGCCATCCTGCCGCTGGGCTTCGACTGGAAAATTGGCATCGCACTCATCACGTCTTTCGCTGCCCGCGAAGTATTTGTAGGCACCATGGCCACCATCTATAGCTTAGGCGGCACCGATGACGAATCGTCGGTGCGAGCGCGCATGGCTCAAGAGCGCAACCCCGTTACAGGTGCTCCGGTATATGGATTTGCCACAGCCCTATCTTTATTAGTATTTTATGTATTTGCAATGCAATGCATGAGTACCCTTGCCGTCGTAAAACGCGAAACTCAAACCTGGAAGTGGCCCCTCATCCAATTCACCTTCATGAGCAGTTTGGCTTATCTGTCGAGTCTGATAGTCTATCAAATTTTTGGTTAACTAATTTAGGTGATGGGTGATGGGTGCCAGAATGCATTGAAAAACAGAGGATTATAGAAATTAATGCACATCTATATCCCAATATCCCAATATCCCAATATCCCAATATCCCAAATATCCCAATATCCTAATATCCTAATATAATTTTACCTTCCGCGATGGCAACATCCTGATATGCCCAGAGTATATTTGCAAAAAAAATTCATGTCCACACATCATACCACCGAGCGCAGCCCCGCTCAGGAAGCCCGCGCCGCCATCGAACGGCTTTACATTGCGATGCGTCATTTATTCATACGCGGCAGTTACAAACCTTTGGGCGTATCCGGTCAAGCGATGATTGATAATCTAAAAATATTGCGCCCAGAGATTTATGGTGACATTACAGACTCCGAAAGGGTCGAATTGGAAGGGCTATTATATGTTTTTCAGCGCTTGCCCAAGGGCATCGAAGAATGTCGTTACATCCGGCTCATTTCGCGCGAGGGCTTCGAAAAATCTGATTTTGAGACGATTATACCACCCAAACGACGCCGTAATTGCTATCGCATTGACGAAGAGCAGATGTTTATTGAAATGACGCGCGGCCGAAGCGATATTTATGATATTCTGACCCATCTTACATTTATGTACATCGAAGCAGAAAAAATACGTCGCAACAGCGAAGATCAAAAAGAACGCAAGCGCCGCGAGTGGAAACAATTAGAAAAAATCGTGCTGGAAAAATCGTATTCAGATAGCGAATTTAACCGAGAAGTAGCCTTCACCTACCTGAGCACGCTGCTGGGCCGCACCTACGACGAAACCATGAATGTGTACCGACGCTTCGCCACCGACGAACATGTAAATAATCTTTTTCATATCACCTATTGGCTGGGGCGCCTTTCCTCAGAAGAAATGTATAAAGGTGATGATCGCGAAATTTCCTTTTCCTCGGCTCTGCGCGAGCGCATCGGACACCATCATTATGGGGCACAATGGGCGAATTCTATCAAAAATTTTCTGGCGGAAAAAGGTTGGCTACAACGCCCCATACATATCATCAGCGCGAATCCGCATAGCGTCATGAACTGCCTGTATGCCAACATAGCGCTCCAACGACCCAACGATTCCTTAGAAGACCTGGCGCGGGAGTTGAGCCTCGAACACAATAGCGACCTGCGCGAGCGGGTGCAGCAGTACGCACTCCAGCACGGAATGTACCAATTCGACGATACCAGCGGCACCAATATTACAGTCCAAATTTTTGATACCACCGCCCTACCCCTCAACGCGCCCCCCACCGAAATCGCCTGGCAAGCAGCACGAATTCAGTCGGAACAACCCCTGCTTTTTGTGATGGATTATGCCTTTGGCGAACAGGCTTTTGAAACAATGGACGAATTGCTAAAGCCCTATGAATCAAACGGTTCTGAAAAGCCGCTACCGATTGCCTCCATCGCTATCATGGGGAAAGCGGGCATCCTCGAAGGCGCCAAAGGCGATATTATGATACCCACGGCGCATGTGTTTGAAGGTACTGCTGACAATTATCCTTTAGACAACGACCTCTCTGCC
>CALMSP010000180.1 GCA_937872405.1 uncultured Saprospiraceae bacterium
TTCGCCCGTTCAGGTCGGCGATGAGGCCCGTGCCACAGGCATCTTTTTCTAATTCAGGAATGTATAAGCCGCGTGGATTCATGTTTGCCTTTTAAATGCGAAATAGCTTTTGCGCGCTATGATGTGATTGGTGAATAAGGTTTTTGAGCTATGGCTAATCTGGCAGATTGACACCTGCGTACAACCCTACCACTAAATAACTACCCACGACAACGCAACTTTCAAAAGTAAAGCATATTTTTCGGGAATTCGTTGCGATTTTTTTATCAAATACGATTTTAAAATGTCATTTTTATAAAAAAATGAATCGCCTTTGTTGATTTTGTAAAATTTTGAATTTTAATTTATATTTGGCGAGCGGTGCATTTTACCATAAGATTATAATCCGAAATGATATTTAACCAACAAAAACGCTGTTTTGCAAATAGGCAGCAAATGCGCTATGGGAGTAGGAAACTACACTTTCTAAAGCAGTGGGCAGCTCTCAGGAACGTATCGGTGAGAAATAGAATTTTAATACAAATAATTGATTAACAAATTTTTACACATATAAAAATCGTAAAAATACAGCTAAGTACTTTTTGATTTTTTGTGTTTTAACGATTAGCAACAGTCGAATGTATATCTTTGAAATCAATTATTGAATACCAACCATGCAAATTATCATTGTGGCTGCAACCTCCGCCGAGCAAGTGATCGGTCGGGCAAATGAGTTACCATGGCATTTGCCTAATGATGAGGCTTTTCTGCGACGCACTATCGCGGATGGCTGGCTGCTTACGGGGCGGCGTTCGTATGAATCGGCTCAAGGCTCGGAAATTTTTCAGGATGGCAGGCGTACCGTCGTTGTCACGCGGCAGCTTGATTATCAAGCACCTGTAGCGGCTGTGGTGCATACCGTGCAAGCAGGGATAGACGTGGCGCGGGCGCAAGGTGCGCTGCGCTTGTATGTGTTGGGCGGCGGAGAAGTTTATGCGGCGGCTATGGAACACGCAGATCAGCTGATTATCACAATAATACACATGACGTTTGATGGCGATACATTTTTTCCTACGATTGACCCAAATCAGTGGCAGGAGGTATGGCGCGAATGCCACACCCCAGATGCGGAAAATGCGTATGCGCATGATTTTGTGCGGTACAATCGTCGGCACAATGCAGGATAGCCCAAGCACGTTTTAATTGTGATGGGTGTATCATAGTTGTTATTACAGGTCGGAAATTTTTGTAATAATTTTTTACAATCATTTGATTTTCAACTTTTAAAACCATAATAATTTGTCACATTTTTTTTCACTTGCTCCTGTGGCGCGCATATTGCTACGCTCGTGCGTGCTTGTGTGTTGCATGGTCGCGAGTGGTACATTGCCGGTAGCAGCGCAATCGGGTAGCCTTTTTTCAATTCCTGTAAATGCGAAGTGGATGGCCACGGATAAGTTGCAGCAACTCTACGTGGTGACTACAGCGAATGAGGTCATCAAATACTTGGCTAACGGCCAGGAGCAGTATCGCTTTAGCAATAATATACTGGGGGCACTGACACATGTAGATGCCACCGATCCATTCAATTTATTGCTGTATTACTTTGATTATCAGACAGTTGTACTGCTTGATCGCACCTTAAACAAAACTGCTGAATACAAACTGACCAACGCTGGCTTTGCGCAAGTGCGCACGGTAGGCACAAGCAACGACGGGGCGATTTGGGTGTATGATGAGGCCGCATTTCGATTGTATAAAATAGATCGGCAGGCAAAGATTCTTCACGAAAGCCCTGATCTTAGTTTGTTATTAGGGCAAGCACCGCAGCCTACGCAACTCCTTGCACGCGACAATTGGGTATATATGAGTGATCCTCAATTGGGTATTTTAGTATTTGATAATTTTGGGCAATACGCCAAAACCCTTGATATTAAAGGGGTTTCGCAGTTTCAGATTATAGATAATCGCCTGGTGTTTCGAGAGGGAGCGCAATTACAAATAACTGATTTGCAATCTTTTCAGTATGGTACGATGGCGCTACCGGAGGCGGCTGTTAATGCGGCACAGGTATTAGTACACAAAAATCGCTTGTATATTCGGAATCAGGTGGGCATCATCGTGCAGACATTTTAAATCACGCATTTTTTGCCATACCACTTTCATTTTAAAAGACGAGGTATTCCATTCTTTTTAATTCGATGCCTCTTTATAGAGCTGTAAATCGAACTTCAAATGCCGTAAATGTAAGATAGCATAAGAACCTTTTCAAGGGAAAAAATGTAACTAATTCTAATACCCTTTTCAATTGAAAATGACGCATTTGTTTATTCTCAAAGCCTTGTTTTTCAATGCTTTACAAAATATAAAATCAGACCTCTAAAATCGTAAATGGTATAAGGCATACATAAAAAGCCTGCCGTAAAAGTCCAATCCTTGTAATAAGTATGGGTTCAAACTAATTTACCCTGTTCCGAATTCAATGCTACTGTCCGTATTGCTCCCATCTTTTTGGCAACAAATTTAATCCTTTATATCCGTTTATTTTTGTCTCGTTACTTAAGATATTGAATATTAGGATATTAAATATTAGGATATTAAATAGTGAGAATCCGTTGTTTTTGAATCAGGGAGGGGCAATGCAATCAAGTGCTTGCAAATGATTTATTGTTTTATAAAAAATATTCGATTGCCAATTCGTAGCCGCGCAATCCTAACCCGACGATGCACCCCACGCAGCTGGGGCTGAGGTAAGAATGGTGCCGGAAAAGCTCTCGATCAAACACATTAGAAATATGCACTTCAACCACCGGCGTGCGTATGGCGGCGATGGCATCTGCGAGCGCAATGCTGGTATGTGAATAGCCCCCAGCATTGAGGATAATACCATCATAACTGAAGCCCACTTCATGCAGTTTGTCTATCAATTCACCTTCGTGGTTGCTTTGAAAATAGTGAAGAGTTACAGTTGGATAATCCAATTGCAAGCGGACAAAAAAATCCTCGAAGGTCTCTCGCCCATAAATATCTGGCTCCCGCGTACCTAGCAGATTAAGGTTTGGCCCGTTGATGATGATTAGTTTCATGGCTTCGTAATTTTAGAGAAACCATCGCATCGCCTATTCCACATTCGCGCGCACCCAGCGCAGTACCTCTTGGGTATTTTTAGCGGCTATGTTGGCGGGGAGTTCCACACGCCGGTGCGCCAACAAATCAAAGGCTACGGCCTGATTGTTTTCTGCTGCGCGCAATACGATGTAACGGTTGTTGGCAGCGCTCTGCTGGATATTCGAATGGAGTTGTATAGGTTCGGTGAAACCCGGATGGATTTCAAATTCGTTGGTTTCGCGTTTGTATTCTGGCATGATGGCTTGCACACCTTCGCCTTCCGGCTGCAATAGGAATAGCGGCGCGAAGTTTATTTCATCCATCCGATACTCCGCTACGGGCATCACGGGCTGTGGCGATTGCCGATTTTTCAGGTCAAATACAAATACGCCATGATCCTGCGCGTAGCCAACAAGATAGTTTTCCCAAACCTCCAGTCGTTGAATCTGACCAGATTGTGCATCCGCCGATTCGCGTGTACTGCGATACTTTGGGGTCATACGGGGCATGAGACGCCGCGCTTGCACATCGTAGCAATAGACCGAAGTAGGGCCTTTGATTGCTACAATTTGGGTGATCTTATTATAGGTAATTTCTGCGATGTAATAAGCAAAATCAGGGCTGATATCCACAGGTAGTACTTGGCGAAGTATCCGGCTGCAATCTTTTGTATCATATACCTCCAGAATACGGTGGCCTTCCGCCTCTAATTCCGTATTGTACGTAGCGGAGTCGGCTACCACGGTTACCAGCACTTCCGCATCGCGCACCCAAAACTGATTACCATCGAGCATATTGCCGGCGATTGTGCAATTGTGCGTGGCACGCGGCGCAGCCTCTATGCCGCGCTCTGTTACCGTGTTTTCCTGATTGCTGGAAGGCTTATCAGAACGGCAGGCTACAGCTCCTAATAAGGTGCTTGCAACCAATATCAAGGTATGTGATTTCATTATAGCGGTATTTTAAGATACTAAGTTAGGTATTTTTTTGCTCTGTGGCATCCGAAAATTAGCACGCCGTGTTTAAAATTTAATCTTTTTACGCCAAAAAATGGTTACCATAACGGGCAAAAGTAAGGTATTCAAAGCGATAAGGCGCATTCAGCATATATTTTATAATCATTTAAAAACACTTGGATAACTGTGGAAATTGATATTCAACAGATTGCTTTCAGTAAAAATCAAGGGCTAACGCCGGCTATTGTGCAAGACGCCAACACCGGTAAGGTGCTTATGCTGGGCTACATGAATGCGGAAGCGCTCCAAAAGACCATCACCGACGGCGTGGTTACATTTTTTAGCCGCAGCAAAAATAGGCTTTGGACAAAAGGAGAAACCTCGGGGCATTTCTTGCATGTATTAGAATTGCGTACCGACTGCGACCAGGATACTATTCTCATCAAAGCACGCCCAAACGGACCGGTTTGCCACACAGGCGCGGATACTTGTTTTGATGAAGTAAATGACGCCCCCAATTTCCTTTATACACTTGAAAAAATTATTCACGATCGTAAAGCACAGCCCAAAGCAGGGTCTTATACCACATCACTTTTTCAGCGAGGTATCAACAAAATAGCCCAAAAAGTAGGCGAAGAAGCCGTAGAACTGGTCATTGAAGCGAAAGACGACAACCCTGAGCTGTTTCTCGGAGAAGCTGCCGACCTGTTGTACCACTACCTCATCCTGCTTGCTGCAAAGGGCTACCACTTACACGATGTGCTCCAAGTGCTCGAAAACAGGCATCATTAGCTCTTGATGCTGCCCTCCGCATCCCGTAAAAAGGCATTTACTGCGGTAATGGCCGTGCGCAGCCGCCCATAGTCAATACTATAATGCACATACTTGCCGTCGCGTTCGGTTTGTACTAATCCGGCTGCACGCAGTATCCGCAGGTGTTGGGAAGTAATGGATTGCTCTAACTTTAGGGTGTTGTAAATTTTGTTTACATTAATCATTTCGTTTTGATCAATGAATTCGAGGATTTTGAGACGCAACGGATGCGCAACGGCACGCAAAACTTCCGAGGATTCTTGGAGCTTTTCGTGGTTAATGTCAACTTTTGTATTTCTCATAGTTTTTAAAAATTATGATTGTGTAGTTTCAAAAAAATCAAGCTATGTAACAACGCTTGTAGTTTTCTATTTTTAGCGGCAGCATCGCTCTTGGCTCCAGCAATTGCATACCCTTTGTACGGCCAATGCTCCGGTCACGCTCCCACATGCCAAAGCTATGCCATACACTTTGCAGGCAAATATGCGTCTTTAATCGTATTTTTCAAAACAAAAAAATGGTAATTCGTAACGGAACGGCGTTACTGCATGTTGTGGTGAGCCTCTCTTTGCTTCCGCAAATATATATAAAAGCTGTGAAAGTAGGTGACTTTCACAGCTTTTCCTTTAGTATCGAGTGAAAAAATATTGATTGGGTAAATAGCCTTCGCGCGCTTAGCCAACCAAGTCTTCTACCAGCTTAGAAATCTGAGCTAAACGGTCTTTGTCCAAAGAGTAGTTGATAAATTTTCCACTGCGTTCAGTAATCACTACACCTGCGCGACGCAGGATAGCCAAATGCTGCGATGCTACCGATTGCTCTAAGCGTAAGCGGATGTAGATATCCGTCACGGTCATTTGTCCATGTTCCTCCAGTAGGTCAATCATGCGCTGGCGAAGTTTGTGATTGATCGCTCTCAACACCAGTACCGCTTTGCGCAACTCTGCATAGTCGAGCTGAATATCGGTTTGTCCTTTCTTCAGCACGATGGTTTCACTTTTTTGCTTTCTCATAATAATGTTTTTGTTTTTTGAAAAATAGAATCAAACACACCAGGGGTGTTTCAAATACTGTACCAGTTTTTGGCATTAACCCTGATGATGCTTTTGGGTTGTGTTTTATTTCATAACAAAATTACAAAAATATCTGGAAAATACAAATATGTAAGGAATCAACGTAAATATCTGACTCAGAATTGCTCTGGCGCCTCCAAAATTTCCAAAATTTCATCCATTTCCTCAAAGGATTTGTAGCCTGTCTTTTCTTCTACTCCTCCTTTGACGCACCAACCGGCTTTAGGTAACATTTTTAACATATCTTTAATATACGCTACATCTAAATCTATTTGCATGAGTATGGGATAGCTTTGACAAATATCGCGTAAGTGCTCTTGGTGTAAAATGCTGTTTTTCAGGCGTTTCCATGTGATGTTGTTTTTAGTGAAGTCAAGCAAAAACCATTGCACACGCTCGCTGCACTGCGCTAATTGCTGTTGCAATATAGTAGGTGAAGTAGAAATTTCTATTACAATCTCCTGAATTACAGGTAATTCTGTTGGTAGTGCGGATAAGGTTTCGGGTGGCGTCACCATGCTCAGTTGCACGGCATCCAATCGTAAGAACTCAACGGTGCGGCAGATATATTCGGGGTGCTCCAGCCCAAAGCTGCCTACAATTTGCACGCCGCTCACCCAATCGCGTATGGCTAATATCTGTGCAGGCGGCAGATAATTGCTCATACCTTCGCTACATTCAAAACCCAGCCAGGTAACTTCCCTTGCCGCAAAGTAGCGCGCATCGGTCAGATTGGTAATTGGGCCCGCCTTTATGTTGGTTTGCAGCATATCTTATCGTATTTTTCGGTACTTTGCCGACGCGGTAAAAATAATAAATAATGCGGATTGAAAAAAGAGCCTGATTTTTGGTGTTGCAAAACAATTGATTGTCAATCGCAGACCATCTCAACGAATTTGGTTGGAGCTTTGGAAGATTCCAGCACTCTTTTGAACAAAGATTCCGGCTCATTTGTAAACAGGAGAGATTGAACAGCAAAGGGTCGTCATATTGCAAAAACATCATAAAAGCATCATAAAAATACGGATGCGTTATAATTAATATCATGGAAGTAGCTACAAAAATTAAATTGCGCAACCTGCAAATCGAGGATTACCGAGACCTGAAAGAGTCCATGGCCGAAGCCTATGCGGGTATTGGAGGAGAATACTGGAGTAAAAAATCGGTGGCCCGATTGCTCAATACTTTTCCAGACGGGCAGCTTTGCATCGAAGTGGATGGCAAAGTGGTAGCTGGGGCGCTATCTGTCATTGTTAATTATCGCAAATATGGTGACGATCACACGTACAAGCAAATTACGGGCAATTATAGCTTCAATTCGCATGATCCTGATGGCGATGTACTCTATGGCATTGATGTGTTCGTTCATCCAAACTATCGCGGTATGCGCTTAGGGCGCCGCTTGTACGATGCGCGTAAGGAGCTTTGCGAAAATCTCAACCTGCGCTCCATCATGGCGGGCGGGCGTATTCCAAATTACAAAAATTTTGCCGATACCCTCACGCCCCGCGAATACATTGATAAAGTGAAGCTCAAGGAAATCTACGATCCGGTGCTGACCTTTCAGATGTCGAATGATTTTCACGTCAAAAAAGTGCTGCGCGGCTACCTCCCCGGCGATACAGAATCCAAAGAATACGCCACTCTATTAGAATGGAATAATATTTATTTTCAGGAAAAAGAGCAACTCATCAATGCGCCAAAGGAGGTGGTACGCTTGGGGCTTGTGCAATGGCAGATGCGCTTGTTCAAAGATTTTGATGCGCTGGTAGAGCAAGTGGAATACTTTGTGGATGCCGTGAGTAATTATAAATCGGATTTCATTTTGTTCCCGGAGTTTTTTAATGCGCCTTTAATGGCCGACTACAACCACCTTGGCGAAGCATTGGCTATTCGAGAATTGGCAAAATATACGGATCCGTTGCGACGCAAATTTGTAGAATTTGCTATGGCTTATAATATAAATATCATAACGGGTAGTATGCCCATTGTAGAAAATGGTAGCTTGCTGAATGTAACTTACCTTTGCCGCCGCGACGGCACATGGGAAAGTTTTTATAAAATACACCCGACGCCATCTGAGGTAAGTGCTTGGGGGATGGTGGGTGGCAACAAATTAGAGGTGCTTGATACAGATTGCGGCCGCATTGGTATTTTAATCTGTTATGATGTAGAGTTTCCAGAATTGGCACGCATTTATGCAAAACAAGGTATGCAGATTTTGTTCGTCCCGTTCTTAACCGACACACAAAATGGCTACAATCGGGTGCGGCGCTGTGCGCAGGCTCGAGCCGTAGAAAATGAGTGTTATGTAGCTATTGCGGGCTGTGTAGGCAATCTGCCGCGTGTGAATAATATGGATATTCAGTTTGCACAGTCGGCTATCTTTACGCCTTCTGATTTTCAGTTTCCGACGGATGCCGTTTGTGCTGAAGCCACGCCCAACACCGAAATGACCATCATCGCAGATGTGAATATGTCGTTGCTTAAAGAATTGCACGAGTTTGGCAGCGTTCAAAATTTGAAAGATCGCCGCACGGATTTGTACGAAATTGTCTTCAAAGATTATCGCTGAAAACCATCGGCATGATTCTTTTTGCCATCCAAATTATGCCGTCCCGACAGCGCACTTTGCTTGCAACCAAGCGGCTTCGTCGGCGCGAAGTAGTGGCGATAGAGCGCGGTACACTTGTTGATGATAATCCTGCAACCACGATTTTTCCTCTTTCGTAAGTATTTTAAAATCAATAAGTTGTGTGTCAATTGGAAACAGTGTAAGTGTTTCAAACTGCAAAAATCCTGGCTCAGGAGCGGGTACGCACCATACTAAATTCTCGATGCGAATGCCATAAGCCCCGATTTTGTAAAAGCCCGGTTCGTTAGAACTGAGCATGCCCGCCAGATGCCCCGTGCTGCCGCGCTGGGCGCTCGGATTGGAAGCGAACCCTTGTGGTGGCTCATGCACATTGAGAAAAAAACCAACCCCATGGCCCGTGCCGTGCCCATAATTGAGTCCGTATCGCCAAAGCGGTGCCCGCGCCAGCGTATCGAGTTGCGCACCGGCGGTACCTTCCGGAAATTTTGCTTGAGCCAATGCGATATGACCTTTGAGTACCAGCGTATTATGCAGTTTTTGTTCATCCGTAGGCGTGCCCAGTGCTATGGTTCGCGTGATGTCGGTAGTGCCCTGCAGGTATTGTCCGCCGGAATCAAGCAACAAGATGCCTTCTGGCTTGATCGTTGCCGCGTGTTGCTGCTCAGGCCGATAATGAATAATAGCGCCGTTCGCATTATAACCAACAATAGCAGAAAAACTTTCACCGAAATAATCGCCTTGCTCCCTACGCAAAGCATCCAACTGACGGCCTGCCGTGTATTCTGTGACGGTTTCTCCTGCTTTTAGTGCTTGTTCTAACCACCGGAAAAAACGGGTAAGTGCTACGCCGTCTTTGCGCATTGCTTCCCGTAAGTGCCCGATTTCGGTTTCATTTTTAATTGCTTTCAGCAGCATCGGTATATTTTCACCCAATAGGCGCCAACGTGCAGGTATGGCATCATATAGGCGCATATTGAGGGAGTGGTCATCCACCAAAATGGGTTGATCCAGCTTTTGCAGAAAAGCGGCTATATCCGTGTATGGTTTTACAATAACACCGTCCGCGTTCAGGCTGTGCTTAATGGCATCAGGTACCTTGTCGGGGTGCATAAAAAGATACGACATTTGTTCGCCAACAACCAAATAGCCAATGGCCACAGGATTGTAAGCAACGTCCGCGCCACGCAGATTAAGCGTCCAGGCAATATCATCAAGGGTTGTAATGAGGTGAAAAGCAGCGCCCTCGGCGGCCATGCGTTTGCGGATGTGCTGGAGCTTTACGGCACGGGTCTCGCCAGTAAAAGCGACATCGTACTCAAAAACGGTAGTAAGTGGCAACGGCGGACGGTCTTTCCAGATGATCGCTGGTAGGTCGAGGGTGTAATTTACTTTGATTTGACGTACTGACAAATGCTTTTCCAGATGCCGAATTTGACCTGCCGAAAACAGTGCCCCATCGCAACCTACCGTGTTGCCCGCAGGGAGCTGATCGCGCAGCCAAGTTATGTGTTCGGGGGCACCCTGTACCACTTGCCGATGCAGTTGCACCTCCGTGCCAGCCAGTTCGGCTTCGGCTTGCAAAAAGTAGCGCCCGTCGGTCCAAAGCCCTGCGTGTTGCTGCGTGATGATGACTAAACCTGCCGAACCCGTGAAGCCCGATATCCACTCGCGGGTTTGCCAGTGCGCCGCAACATATTCGCTCTGGTGCGGATCGCTGGAGGGAATCACATAGGCATCAACGCCGTGCGCGCGCATCGCCTGCCGGAGCAGGTTTATTTTTTCATTTACCGTCATGGTTACATCGCTTTGTATGATTGGAATACTTTTATACCGCACAAATTAAGTAAATCATAGCTATCCTGAAAGGATTGCCGCTTGATGCCATTATTTTTAATTCATCGCTTTGATCGTTTACGATTGACGAAATCGCTTTTTTTATTTTATAAACCATTGAAAACCAGCATATTGAAAAGCAAATGCACTATATGAAACAGAATGCAATAGGTATTTTTGATGTTTGGTTACTACCAACGAACGAATAACCCGTCGGGTGCAATTATTTACATAAAACATCTACATACGTCTATGTTTTTAACAATGCGTTACGTGCAGCCTTAGCTGGATCATACTATCAAAATATCAAGATATTTTAATGTTTTTTTAACGTTTTGAAGCAGTTGATTTAGCTTTTATGCTGAAATTTTCTGCTGCTTTTGCCGTTAGGATGATATAAAGGTGGCAAGCCAGTAAATTTTTTTCATCGGCACCATCAAAAAATGAACCTAAACTGGAACCTTCCAGAATTTCCATTTGTATTGTTATTGATAATCAATGAATTAAGTTTTTAACATAGGAAAGTAAACAAGATGCCAGTGATTCGTAATCGCAAAAAACAATATGTGGAACACTACGAAGAGTATGTGGGAGAAGAAGCCAAGCCTTATGTGGCTTATCTGACAGAAGAACCTATGCGCTATGAGAAAGGAAATGCACAACAAAAGACAAACGAGCCTACAGCGCCGCTGGAGCCGGTTGCTCCTGCTAAGCGTTCATTGCCTTTCTGGAAAAGAATAGCCGCTCTATTTAGTTGAGTACTGTCTGGTATATTTTTTCGCGTCTTTATAAAAAGTGTTCGCCCAATCAGCACATACCCCGCATGATTGGTGGCCCCACCTATATCGCTTAATTGCCTCATTTTTTGAAAAGCCTCAGTTGCCGGGCTACTTTGTGCTTCAAGCCTCTTGCCCTGTATTGTCGGCGTCGGGTTTGTTGTGGCGCTGGAATACAATGATTGCAATCACCACCGGAATACCTATTAAGAGCATGTTTAAATTTCATACTTTGGTCTGCAAATGTTCATCTATGGAACCTCACTTTGCCTTTTTCTCGCTCCGTAGCGCTGCTATGCAGCTCAAAAAACGCTTCGTGAGAACCCAAATCTGATCATTTTCGACTTCAAAAACGAATTTTAAACATACTCTAAGATGAGCGTCATGAAAAGCATAAGTGCATTTGCCTGAAACCAGTTGATCAGATACATAATCTCGATTGTTTTGATGAATTTCAAAAATATGCATCCACGCTGCACAAGCAAATGATTTTTGTCAGCATAGAACATGCACCTTCGCTTGCTTTATTTATACTGCATAATCTCATCGTGTATTCGCTATTATTTAAATCATTAATGCTTTGATAATCAGGTTTTTGTAAAAAATACAATCTCTACGCATTTTAAAGCAGCTGCTTACTATCTAAAATTTTATAAAATAAAATGAGGCTCAAGTGTAAATTATATGATATAAACTAAATAAAAAAACAGCATGTTGCGATTATTGCCAACCGCATCATACTGTTCTCGATGATTGTTCGGTCTTCCGGAAAACCTTAAAACACAATAGGTACGCTTACCATCGTATTGTCCCAGCCGATCAGCATATTGGCGCCATTGTCCGCTTTTTCAAACATGATACCCATAGCTTCTGCGGTTTTGCTGGTTTTTTTAGTCGCAACAGTGATTTTGGCGATAGTACTTTGGGCAGGATTGAAAGCATAATGCCCCCAGCCGTCGGTGTCTGTACTGAAATGCACTTCCCAGTTGTCCTGCTGCGGCACGGCGTAGATTGTGTAGCGGCCAGCCTTTACATCGGTACCACCGATTTTTACATCCTGGAAAAACATAATTTCGGTGGATTCATTAGCGCCCACGCGCCATATTTCGCCATATTTTACCAACTCCCCAAAAACGACGCGATCATTTTTCATCGGCCGCGAATAAATAACCCGAATAACGGGCTTGGCATTTTTTTCTTCGTCAGTTTTGCCGAATGCCCGAAACGCTACGCGAGGCGGATAGTAGGCCACGTCCAGTGGGCTTTTGTCAATAGCTGGAAAATCTTGAGCGCTTAGCGGACTTAGCCCGATCATGAGCAGCAAAGTAACAACGAGTAAATATCTCATAATTTAGTTTTTATGTTGGTGATACAATTTGAATGTAACAACATTAATAGGGGCTTAAAGTTGTGACGGTTGCTTAAAATTAGGCGCGGCTTAGCAAAACAAGGAACAGATGTCCTTCAAAATGTATTAACTTTGCACCTTCCCGAAAAGGGATACTCAATTTGTTAATAGAAAAGGTTTGATACAAAATGAAGCCAGGTATTCCAAAAGGCACGCGCGACTTTGGTCCTGAACAGGTGCTCAAACGCAATTACATTTTTGATACCATCAAACAGGTATTCATCAAATATGGCTATCAGCCGATTGAAACACCTACTATAGAATTGCTTTCCACGCTCACAGGCAAGTATGGCGAAGAGGGGGATCGTCTGCTGTTTCGAGTGCTAAAGCGCGGCGACAAGCTAGCAAAATCCCTTGAAAATCAGCCATCTGCGAATGATTTGGCAGAAGAAGGGCTGCGCTACGATCTTACAGTGCCCTTTGCACGCTATGTGGTGATGAATCAACAGTACCTCACGTTTCCCTTCAAGCGGTATCAGATACAACCCGTCTGGCGGGCGGACCGGCCGCAACGTGGGCGCTACCGCGAATTTTATCAATGCGACGTGGACGTTATCGGCTCGGGGTTGCCCCTGTACGGAGCAGAAATGGCGCAGATTTACGACGACCTTTTCACCAAGCTGGGCATTGATGTTATTATTAAAATCAACAATCGCAAAATACTGGCGGGTATCGCTGAGGTGGCGGGTATCAGCGAACAGTTCGTGGATATGACTATCGCCATAGATAAGTTGGACAAAATTGGCATCGAAGGCGTTCGGCAAGAGATGCAAGCGCGCGGCATTCCAGCGAATGCGATTGACAAAGTAGCCCAGCTATTGCAAATAGCCACTCCAGCCGATTTAAAGCCATTATTGGCGAGCAGCGCAACGGGCGCCGCCGGCATTGAAGAGGTAGCACAAGTATTTGACTTTTTGGAAACGTCAACGACGCAGGAAGTCCAGTTTGATGTGACCTTAGCGCGTGGCTTAAATTATTACACCGGCTGTATCTTTGAAGTGCAGGCTAAAAACGTGCAAATGGGTAGTATTGGTGGGGGCGGCCGTTACGATGATCTCACGGGCATCTTCGGTTTGAAAGGCGTTTCGGGCGTGGGCGTAAGTTTTGGGGCGGAGCGCATCTACGACGTCATGGAGGAATTGCAACTTTTCCCAAGCGACACAGCTTCGAGTCTGCAAATATTGTTCATCGCATTTGATGCTACTACGCACCGCTTTGCTTTTCAATGCTTACAATCTGTGCGCGCTGCAGGTATTCATGCAGAGTTGTACCCCGATCCGGGCAATCTGAAAAAGCAAATGAAGTATGCCAACAGTCGGCACGTACCTTACGTGGCACTTATCGGCGAAGCAGAAATGACCAATGGGCAGCTTACCCTCAAAGATATGGTTACCGGCGAGCAGGCCTCACTCCTATTAACAGATATCATCCTTAAAATACAGCGCCGTACTTAGAGCATGTTTAAATTTCATACTTTGGTCTGCAAATGTTCATCTATGGAACCTCACTTTGCCTTTTTCTCGCTCCGTAGCGCTGCTATGCAGCTCAAAAAACGCTTCGTGAGAACCCAAATCTGATCATTTTCGACTTCAAAAACGAATTTTAAACATACTCTTAGGCTAAAGCCATCACTAATGGAATAGCTTTTTAAAACGTTCGATTAGATGCTCCTAATTCGATGCTAAGGCATCGGTATAAAACGCCTTCATTAAAAGTTCTTAACTAATGACCGAACGAATTACCCCACTCATTAGCGACAAGCTGTCTATTGGCCAGTTGCAGGTGGCGGCCACCATCGAATTGCTGACAAGCGGTGCTACCATTCTCTTTATTTCGCGTTACCGCAAAGAGGCAACCGGTAGCCTCGACGAAACGCAAGTAGCTGCCATTGATGCCGAGATGAAGCGCTTGGATACCCTCATCAAACGCAAGGAAACCATTCTGAAAAGCATCGGCGAGCAGGAGAAACTTACCCCGGAGTTGGAAGCTAAAATCAATAACTGCTGGGACACTACCGCCCTCGAAGACCTTTATCTGCCCTATCGCCCCAAGCGCAAAACCCGCGCCAGCATGGCCCGCAAACGGGGGCTGGAGCCTTTGGCTACGCTCATACTGGAACAACGCGAACGCAACCTTGAACTGCGCGCCGAGCTATTTCTCACCGACGATGTACCCGACGTAGAAGCGGCCTTAGCCGGCGCACGCGACATCATCGCCGAGCGAGGTGTTTCGCAGTTTCAAATTATAGATAATCGCCTGGTGTTTCGGGAGGGAGCGCAATTACAAATAGCTGGTTTACAATCTTTTCAGTACGGCACGATGGCACTACCGGAGGCGGCTGTTAATACGGCACAGGTGTTAGTACACAAAAATCGCTTGTATATTCGGAATCAGGTGGGCATCATCGTGCAGACATTTTAAATCATGCATTTTTTGCCATACCGCTTTCATTTTAAAAGACGGCACATTCAATTCTTTTTAATTCGATGCTTTATAGAGCTGTAAATCGAACCGTCAAAGAAACAACATTTGGAATAAAATGCAGTTCATGAATTATTATGTTTGAAATACCATTTCAAACCCAGTAGTACTTGTCCGCGAAAAGATTTAAACGAATCTGTCTGTATATATACTGGATTAAAAGTTGTGAAATAGTTGTTTGACGGAATTATATTGAGTACATCATAAACTTTAATATTTAACTCAAAATTTTTAATTACTTTCTTCCGAGACAATTCAAAACTTAATGCATGATATAAATTTTTAGATTCGTTTATTTTGTTATACATAAGTTGATACCAAATTCTCCCCTGTAGCATACCTTTGTCCCACCCAATAGATGCCCTTGGCCTTAAGTATGTATTTAAAGTCTGCGATACACTGCTTTCGCGTTGGGATAATCTTATGTCTATACCCGATGATATCCTAATGTTTTTTAATTTTAAATAGTTTACTAAAAAACTCGATGTGAATGTTTTATCTTTAATGAAGTCATCTTCCAGAAGGAGTTGCGAATTACTACCCATTACATTTATGCTGTAATTCCAAAACCTGAATTTTTCACTATAGAATAATTGAAATCTTGATTGATTGTCTTTCTCAAGAAGTTCGTAAGATTTGACTTGAAAGAAAGAATCAAAATCATAAACAGGAATTATTTCGGATGTTTTGGGAATAAATGAAAACATCATATTGAAAAATGTTATCTCCTCTCCTATTTCAAAAGATCTAAATAGACTGAAGTTATAGGTTTCAGTTACACCAACATCCTGAATTTCGGCACCCCCTTCCCATACACTTAATTGGCTATTTAGTGTCTGTAAATTATTTACTTGGATAACAGATGGTTGGTATAGCTTTGTGGAATAACTGGACGAAACATTCCATTTTGAGTTGATGCGATACATTAAAAGAATGTTAGGTCTGAGAAAAATATTTTCGGCATCTCCCCAGGTTGCTTTGATATTAGAATGAGAATGAATAATGCCTAATACAACCCGAAATGAATTTTTATCATACCTTGACCGGAAAGAATTCGTAAAATTGGTAAACTCCAATTTTTCTGAACCAATAAATGGATGATCGAAATTGTAAAGAGATGAGTTAGAAAGATTTTCATTAGTTGTTTCTAAGGATATATTATATTGAATATCAACATTTTGAATCTTTTTCCTGAGCCTGATTTGATTGTTAAAATAAGAAGATGAATAGCTACTCGTTTGATCTGTTAAAAATATAGATTTTGTAGGGTCGAATACAAAATTTCGAGCGATACTATCTTTGCTGGAGATGTAGAGATTATCTGTGTCTTTTGTGAATGTGTTCATCCCAAAAGCCGAAAGTGTCACTCCGTTTGAAAATGTTTTGTGAAATTTATAGATAGGCGCGATAGAAAGTTGCTTCGTATAAGCATTGCTTTCATTTTCATACGAAGCACCTAAAAATGTACCATCTTCTGATATATCCTTATTTTTCGTTGTAAATGAGACAGGAATATTTACTTCCAAATTACTTGATGAATTAAACGCAATAGATAAATTGTTATTTAATAAGACATTCCAGATATTATTAGTCGTCAGTTGAAGAAAATCTTGATTTGAAACAGTACCTGAAAAAAACTGTCGCACACTAAAAACATCTTGATTTTCAGTGCGTTTTTGAATCAATAAATTTGATTTCACACTATATTTTTCTGCAAATTTGGCATCAATAGCGGCTTTTATGTGCGTATTATTTTGAGTGAAGTAATTAGATATTTCTACATCTACATCCTGATGCATATTCATTTGTGAAAGTAGGTGATGATAACCTTTGAATAATGAATTATTTTCTACTTCTTTTATGAAGTTATTAATATCCATTTCCTTTGTATTTGTACCTCTATTAGAACTGGTAGCCACTATGCGAAAAGCGGTCTTGCTGTTGGTCTTTATCAAAGTCGTAGCAGCATCATATATATTCTTATAGCCTCCATTGGCATATAATGTTCCTTGGTATTTATTGCTGTACTTTGCTTTTATTTTTATATCCAAAGCAAGTTCATTATCATCTTGTTTATCTTTATAAGGTTGAAAAGAATCAGAATAGCGTTCTATTATTCTTAAATCCTCTACGCTTTCGTAATGAATAGCATCGGTAAATTCAGTATGATTACCATCGGCTATATCTTTGCCATCAATTAGTACTTTCTTGATTGGCTTATTTTGAAAAAAATATTGTGTTCCATTTACAGTAAATCCGGGAATTTTCATCATAATGTCTGAAACTGATTGTTCTGAGCCACTTTCAAATGCTTTAAGATTAAAAATAGTAGTATCACCGGATTTCTTCATCGTGTACACTTTATCTATGACCGATATTTCCTTCAGATTGATAGATAGAGGAGTTAACTCTATGCTTTTTAAATCAATATTCGTTTGGTTACACTGCACCAGTATTTGAGTACTATTATAACCAAATTGCGTAATATGTAATTTATAAAAACCTTTTCTGACATTATCAAATTTGAAATAGCCGGTGCTATCTGTTGTCCTAAATTGAAATAATTTCGTTGCCGTGGTATCTAAAAGCTGAATCATAATCCCTTCTTTTTGATTATCATCAGAAAGGGACACGTAGCCGCCTATTGTACAATTTTGAGCAAATAATTTGCTACTACATAAAAATAGGATTAATAAATATCTTAAATAATAAGTCATTTTTTAAACGTTATCCATTTTCCTTTTGGAGTATTTTTATCAATTATAATTGCCTTTTCCGCTCCTAAAGATCTTATTTCATCATAAGATAAGTTTATTTCCCTTTCATTTTGAACCAATTTCAGCTTAGGAACTTCTACAATCTTATTATGTATAATAATATCTTTTGCTATCCATTTTGAATTGGGGGTTTCAAGCGATAGCACAAGTCCTGGAAGGTTAAAAACCCCATGCTGCGGACCATCTGGATAGGGTAGTTGTGGTGCAAACCAAGCCGTATAGCCCTTAGGTGAAACCGCTTTATTGCACTCCATACCTGCAATAACTTGCTTATCCTGACTTATTCTCCATTGAAAGTTATTGCTTTCTGATATGTGGGATATTTTTTTCTCCAACCCATACCCTTCCTTATAGCGTCCGCTATGCCTGATCCAGGAATCTGCATTATAATCTTTATATATTTCTTCAAAATTCCAAACTTCTTTGTAGTTGATATCGGGAACCGAAATAATAAAGGTACTGTCTCTTGAAAATTTGGAAAAACTCTTATAGATGTTTAATGAATAATATGATTTTTTATTATACTCAGAAAGTTCCGGAATTTTTTCCAATATCTCAGGCGTTTGAATTGTGTATGCCTCATAAACAATAGAGAGGCTTTGGCTACTTGCCTCATAAATGGCGAAATGGAAAATGATAAATACGGTTAGAAGGTTTTTCATATTAATGTCTTTTGAGATGCTGAATAGACCCTAACAACGAAGAAAGGGCCTATCCAGTAAAAATAAACTGTTTACGAGTTAATTATCACATCTAAAAAAGGCTATACCATTATCTGCGCCTTCATTATCCACAACGATGCAATCAGAGCCATCGTTATAAATGGTATGCACACAACGCCAATTGCCATCTGGGTCATTGCCGCACTGGATAACCGTAGTTTCAATACCTTCCGGCAAATTTAAATTATAATGTAAATTGTCATCCGCTTGAACAGGTGTGAAAGACACCGCAACAGCGAATACTAAACTGGTAATAAAAGATAATATTTTCATAAATAAAAGATTTACTTTGCCCCTACTTCTTGTTCTAGGAGTTTTCGGGATCGCCTCCTGCCCGCGCTACTTTTTTACTTTGGCTCCTTCTCGAAAATAGCCGCACTGACAGATACAAAATTACCCCTTTTTGCAATACGCAAATCGGGCATAATCGGGCGTTTTCGGACATTTACATTTTTTTCTGCTGCACCGGCTTGGGTTTGCCAAATGTTTGGTAGATGATTTCCTGTTCGGCAGGCGTAACTCTACCTTTACTCAGCACGATGCCCGCCTCCTTGAGCCAGCGATACAGGGTTTTTGCGTCAACGCCATACTCGGCGGCGATTTCTTTACGCGTTTTGGAATTTGGATTTTGGAATGACATATCAACACGGTTTATAGGGTTAAAGAATAATCTTTTTGAACCCACATCAGCCAGGATGCCGACGGGTTCATTTTGTGTACTCTTTGTCTAACTTTCCCTTGTATTCTCTACGGCAGTAAAATTGGCAGTAAAATTGGCAGTAAAATTGGCAGTAAAATTGGCAGTAAAATTAAAAGATATTTTAGAAAGAGGCAAGATGTATTAAAAATTTAACATCGCAGTTTGATGGCCGTATCCTTTTTAAACTTTTATCTTCATAGCTCGGTCGTGCAAAAAGATGTATGATAATTGTGTAAAAAAACGGTTGTGTTTTGGAGTGTATGATTAATATTTTTTGCTAAAATGTTAAACCTATAAAGGAAATTTTTTTTTATGTAAAACCATAATACAATACACCTAAAAAATCAAGTGATCTTTATTTTTATTTTATACGGCCATAGCGCCCGCCAGTTCGCGCTTGACGTAGTACATGTCAATGGCGCCTTTGTTTTTGGCTTCTACCTTGCCGCGATAGAAGCATTCGAAGCGTGACGCCACCCATTGGTAAGTGGTTTGAGAGATGTTGATCTGCCCTTCTTCGCAGCTGGCTTCCATGCGCGCAGCAATGTTGACGGTATCGCCCCAGATGTCGTAGGCAAATTTTTTTACGCCTACCACGCCTGCTACGACGGGTCCTGTGTGGACGCCAATGCGTGCCTCAAAGTAGGGCCGCCCCAAGCGGATGTTCTCTTGTTTTTGCTCGGCGAGGAACTGCTGCATTTCGAGTGCAGCGCGGATAACATTATCGGGGAAAGTAGCTTTATTGGTGAGACCGCTAGCACACATATAGGCATCGCCAATGGTTTTAATTTTTTCAATATCAGGGTATTGCTGAATAATGAAGTCGAACGCCTTAAAGCATTTGTCCAATTCATTGACCAATTCTTCTGGGCCAAGCTTTTCGGCTATTTGAGTAAAGTTTTTGAAATCCGTGAGCAGCACCGTCACTTGTTCGAAGCGCTGGGCGCGGGCTTTGCCGTGTTGTTTTAGTTCGTCGGCAATGGGTTTGGGCAGGATGTTGAGCAGGAGATTTTCAGAATTTTCGCGCTCTTGTTCAATGATTTTGTTTTTCTCTTCTAAAGCAATTTTGGCACGGCGACTGGAGCGGTAGCGACTAAAAAATAATAGTGCTAAAACCAACACAAATCCAGCACCAATGATCGCCAAATTGCGAATGTTTTGGCTGCGCTCATTTTCGAGTTGCAACTCTGCCAGATTGGCGCGGGTAGAAGCGAGTACGGTCTCTTTTTCTAAGGCTTCTCGCGACAATAACTTTACTTCCTCTTCTTTGGCTTGCACCAGCGCCGCTACCTTTTCCCGTTCCTCGGATACCGTTACGAGAGCTTCTTCTTTGGCGTTAATTTCCTTTTCCACGCGCTCTCTGGCTCGCACAAGTTCGGTTTGGCGGGCCTCCAGCGCCGTCTTGTCCGTACTTAGTTGGTCTCGTTCGGATGATAGGCTGCTGATTTCACGTTCTAAGCGCGCCTTTTCCTGCGCCAACTCGCGTTTATCTTTTTCGATCTGCGTTTTTTGCATTTCGTATTTGCGCTCTAAGTCGCTGATGCTGGTGCCCTTACCGCTAAAGTAATCGAAGGCTTCTTGATTAACTTCATAAGCCTTGCGGTAGTTGCGCTCTTTGGTGGCGAGCTTGCTGCGTTTGTTTACGCTATTGATGATGAGGTCGGAATCACCGGCCGCTTTGGCAAAATTGAGGGTGGTGCGCAGCCATACTTCGGTATTCTTGTCGTCGCGTAGGCGTTCGTAAGCATCCGCTACCAAGTAGGCAGTTTGGGCAGCCATGCCATTATTTTTCGAATCCGAAGCCAATTGATGCGCTTGGCGGCCATAGTCCTTAGCTTTATTGGCATCTGTACGCAAGTAGTTTTGCCCCAGTTCGTACAGCAGATTCATTCGGGTTCGGCTATCGTTGGCTTCTTTGAGCTGCTGTTCCAGTTCGTCCACTGTTTGCGCCAAGCCCATGGTGGCAATGGTGATCAAACACAGCAGGAATATTATTTTTTTCATCATGCAAAACCGTTTGTAAGAAGTTGGCTGACATAAGAACGCAATAATCCAAAAATAGTTACACCCTTGTAGCAGGTAATACGGCAATAAAAATACGAATTCTGCGCGATTACTGGTAGCAATCGGCAAAACCTTTGTGAGAAGCTACTGTTAGTTTGTCCATGCAACATTCACAAATTGTAACCATCACTTTTTTTCGATATCATGGCTTCTTGCCACGTTGGCGGGCCTTCGGGCGAATGGGGCGCGCCGTAGCAGCCATGCAGGGCATTCCTGGGCTTAGTTTTGGCCGGATGCTGGGCAGCGGCGGCGATAAAGGGTTCAGCATCTGGCCAAACTGGGGGGTGTATGGGCTACTGGCGGTTTGGGAATCTGAAGCAGCGGCACAGGCGTACTTTGCATCGGATGCTTTTTTTGCGGCATGTAGCGCCTCCAGTACAGAACGCTGGACCGTTTATATGCGTACCTACAAAGTACACGGCGCTTGGGATGGCATGATTCCTTTTCAAATCACGGCTCCTGCCGAAACTGCGCAACCCATTGGCGTGCTCACGCGGGCGACCATTCACGCGCATCATCTATGGCGTTTTTGGCGCTTTGTGCCGTCGGTGAGTCGCTCGGCCGTGCAACGTGAAGGGCTTATTTTTTCAATAGGCATCGGCGAGTTGCCGCTTATCCAACAAGCCACGTTTAGCCTTTGGACAGACAGCCTCGCCATGCAGCGCTACGCTTATCAAAGCCCGCACCACAGTGCCGTTGTGCGCAAAACACGCGAATTGGGTTGGTACAAGGAAGAACTTTTTGCGCGCTTCGTGCCGTATAAAACGGAAGGCAACTGGGAGGGTATCAATCCGCTTCAAGACTACTTACAATAAGCTAATTCTGTCGAAAGCCGATTCGTAATTGCAGTGCGTAAGCCGCATTTTTTATAATATTGTGGCAGCATTTCGATTTCTTAGTTGCGGATCAGTTATGATTTTTTCTAAATTCATAATGCATTTTCAATCAATACTTTGTAAAATTAATTTTAGAATAAAATAATTTGTTACTATATTCATTCAAAAAACAACCAACTATGGCGATTTCCTGGCAAGGGGTCTATCCGGCCATTACAACCAAATTTACATCCGATGGTGCGCTGGACATATCCGCTTTTCTAAACAATATTCAAGCGCAGATAGACGCTGGCATTGACGGGCTAATCATTGGCGGCTCGCTGGGCGAATCCAGTACGATTAGCCATGACGAACGTATTCAGCTACTGCAGGTCACGCTTGATTTTGTAAAAAACCGCATACCGGTACTGGTCAACATCGCGGAAGGCGCTACGCATCAGGCTGTGGCGCTGGCCCAACGTGCGCAGGACAATGGCGCTGCTGGGCTTATGGTGTTGCCCCCCATGATGTACCGACCAACCGATCGGGAAACAATGGATTTTTTTAAAACCATTGCCATGAGTACCGATTTACCTATCCTAATTTATAACAATCCGGTGGATTATAAGGTAGAAGTCACGCCAGCGATGTTTGAAATATTATTACAATATGACAACATTCAAGCGGTTAAGGAGAGTACCCGCGATGTATCGAATGTAACCCGACTGCTCAATCACTTTGGCGAGCGCCTAAAAATTCTTTGTGGCGTGGACACGATCGCGCTCGAAAGCCTACTCGTGGGTGCACATGGTTGGGTAGCAGGGCTGGTGGCAGCATTCCCCCGCGAAACCGTTGCGATTTATCGGTTGGTAAAGGCTGGCCGTATCCCCGAAGCCATTGCCATTCACCGCTGGTTTCTGCCTATTCTGGAGTTAGACATCAGCCCGCAGTTGGTGCAAAATATTAAATTGGCGGAAGTTATGACTGGGCTTGGTACCGAGCACATGCGTCCGCCGCGCCAGCCGCTTATTGGCAAAGAACGAGCGCGCGTGCTTGCAATTTTGGAAGCCGGCTTAGATACGCGCCCTACATTGCCATCTAATCTACCCAATGCCTGAGAGCTTATGCGCATTGTAGTTAATGCCCGTTTTTTGCTGAAAGACCATCTGGAAGGCGTGGGCTGGTTCACGAAAGAAGTGCTGCAACGCTTGACGAGCGAGCATCCGGCACATGAATTTATTTTTTTGTTTGACCGCCCTTACGATGACGCCTTCCGCTTTAATGAGCGCATACAAGCAGTGCTGCTGCTGCCGCCTGCCCGCCATCCGCTGCTGTGGCTGTGGTGGTTTGAAGTGGCGGTGCCTTTTGTATTGCGCAAGTACCGAGCTGATATTTTCCTTTCGTTCGATGGTTACTGCTCGCTGCATAGTAGGGTGCCCACGGTTATGGTCACGCATGATATTGCCTACAAGCATCTGCGTAAGCATACGCCTGCCCAATCGCGTTGGTACAGTGATCTGTTTGTGCCTCGCTACTTGCGTCGAGCGGATCGGATTGTAACGGTTTCTGAATTTTCCAAGCAGGATATACTGTCCCACTTCTCGATTGAACCAGCGAAGATCAAAGTAGCCTGCAATGGCGTGCGTGACGGTTTCCAACCTTTACATGCCGATGAGCAAGCAGCCGTGCGTGCGCAATATGCAGCCGGGCAGCCGTATTTTTTTTACATCGGATCCGTGCATCCGCGAAAGAATGTGCATCGGCTGATTGCCGCATTCGATCAGTTCAAAAAAAACACAGCCGCCCCAGTAAAATTGCTCATCGGCGGGCGCTTTGCTTGGCAAACGGGTGCAGTCAAAACAGCTTTTGAAACAGCTCAGCATCAGCAAGATATTCATTTTTTGGGTTATATATCTGATACCGAACTAACCCGACTCACAGGCGCGGCCTTAGCGCTCACGTATGTGTCGCTGTTTGAGGGTTTCGGCGTGCCTATCTTGGAGGCGATGCACTGCCATACACCGGTTATTACTTCTAATACCAGCTCGATGCCAGAAGTGGCAGGTGATGCAGCACTTTTGGTGAATCCAACCGATGTGGCGGGTATTGCTGCGGCCATGCAACAGCTATATGAAGATGAAGCGCTTCGTAACAAACTGATTTTCAGGGGTAATTTGCAAAAAATACAATTTTCTTGGCGCAAGGCAACCGATGTTATTTGGGAAAGTATGCTCGAACTTGCAGGGGAATAATGTCGCGGTGGCTACAAGTTATGACACAACTACCTGCTAAACGCAACTCCAGACCTATGCTATCGGTTTTTAGAATTCACAACGTTTTATTTTATAAAATATTGAAAAACAAGGTTTTGCAAAAAAGGTATGTAATTTAAATCCGTTGTTTTACTTTTCAGATTTCGCAAATCTTAAAGATTTACGAAATCTCATCCACTGTTTTGACGCATTACCAAATCAGAAAAACGTCACGTTCAATTAAAAAATAGAAAAAATGAAAAAAATAGCACCTTTTTTATGCATCGCAGGCTGGCTGGCTGCTCTTGGCTGCCAACAGCAAGACAAATCAGCAGAGACCCGCTCCATGCCGAGGCCATTAACGACCACCAACCAGGCAGATTCTATTGTAAATCAGTCCATTATACAATACGGTGGCGATTTATACGATAATTCCATTATCCGGTTTACCTTCCGCAATCGGCGGTACAAGGCGCGCCGTCGGGGCGGATCGTTTGAGTACGAGCGGGTGTTCAGCGATTCGCTGGGGCAGACGGTACGCGATGTGTTCAACAATGGTGGGCTGTATCGAGAAATAAATGGTAATCGTCTGAAAATCAGCGAAAAAGATAGTTCCGCGTATGCCAGTTCTGTCAATTCGGTCGTGTACTTTGCGCTGTTGCCAGCACCTTTGAACGACCATGCGGTCATCCGAGAGTACCTCGGCGAAACCACTATTAAAGGTCAGCCTTATCACAAAATAAGAATCACGTTCCGGCAAGACGGCGGCGGCAAAGATTTTGAAGATGAATACGTGTATTGGTTTCATCGTGATGAAGGTACTATGGCTTATTTGGCTTATAATTACTTGACCGACGGCGGTGGCGCGCGCTTCCGGGAAGCCTTCAATATCCGCGATGTAAATGGTATTCGCTTTGCCGATTACATCAATTACAAGCCTAAAGATGCCAATAATCGGGATGTGCGCACCTTTGATCAACTTTTTGAAGCGGGCCAACTCGAAGAGCTGTCTCGCATTGAAACGGAAGCGGTAGAGGTGATCATTATTCAATAATATTGGGATATTGGGATATTGGGATATTTTAAGTTATGCTTTTATAAAAAACTGTGTTTAATTCTTACTAATACGCTGTTTTTCAGTGTCTTATAAGATCATAATTAAACTTCGTAAACTGTAAATTACATCACCCGCCTATTGTGGACATGGATTCCTGTACAGGCAGCCCAAATTGTCGCTTCTGCTCGGCCTCCCAACCGTCTTTGGCGCGGTGGCTGATGGCTTCGTGGAAGGCGGTTTCCAGTTCGGCATCCGTGGCACCGGCACGCATCAGATTGCGCACATTGAAAACCCCCGAATCATAAAGGCAAGTCTTGAGGCCGCCCTGCGGCGTGATGCGGATGCGATTGCAGGTGCCGCAAAAGGTGCGGGAATACGCAGCTATAATGCCTACTGTGCCTTGATGGCCGGGTACCTGATAATTGTAGGCAGTAGAATTCGGCGGATCGGGTATTTTGTAAATATCGGGAAATGTTGTTTTTATATGATTTAAAATAGCGATATGATTCCAATGTAATGTTTCATAATGCGCACCTTCGCCATTGAAAGGCATCTCCTCGATGAAGCGCACGCTCACCGGATGCTGGCGGGTCAATTCGACCATAGGTATCAGATCGGTAATATTTTTACCATCCATTACCACCGCATTTATTTTAGTCGGAATATCATATTTTAAAAGCAGGTGGAATGTCTGCATTACTTGTTCAGATTCGTCGCGGCGGGTGATCTGAAAAAAGCGCTCCCGATCTAATGTATCGAGGCTCAAATTGACCGAACTAATCTGCAACGCCTTCAGTTCTGGCACGAGCGGTGCTGTCAGTGTACCATTGGTAGTGATATTAATCTGGCGGATGCCTTTAATTTGGCGTAAAGCCCGCAAAAAATCCATCATATCCTTACGCACAAAAGGCTCGCCCCCAGTGATGCGTACTTTTTCGATGCCCATACCCGCCAGCAGGCGCATGAGGCGTAGCATTTCTTCGTAGGTCAGTAGGTCATTTTTTGGGGCATACTTGATCCCCGCCTCCGGCATACAATAGAAACACCGTAGATTGCAACGGTCGGTCACCGCCAGCCGCACGTAGTTGATCAGTCTGCCATGATTGTCTGTTAGCTTCTGCACAATGCCCTCGCTGTTGAAAGGTTGAAAAGATGAAGTGTTGAAGGGTTGATATGAGGCGGGTTCAACCTTTCAACCCTTCAACTTTTAATATCTCCAGGACGTCAGATCCGCTCCTTTCGGTGCGCGCTTCTTTGCTTGTTCGGCCCATTTAGTGATGAACATCTGGTGGTAGCGCAAACGCGAGATAGCGTTAGGCTGCGTGTGGTCGCCATTCCAGCAGTGCTCGGCGCGGTCGCCATAGTCCACTTCGCCATCGTAGTACGGGTCGGTTGACTCCAGTATTTCCTCTGTAAGATAGACCGCATTATTAAGATAATAGTTGTCCATGTCACCACAATAGATATGAATTTTGCCTTTGAGCTTGGGTCCTATCGTTTTCCAATCGCGTTTGAGGATATAAGCCAGGTCATAATTTTCGCGCCAATAGGCAGCCACTTCGGGGTCTATGTCGCCCGTCATTTTGTTCCAAATAGGCTTGGGATAACCATCTGCACCCACTGGCGAATAAACGGCCTCCCAAATATCCCACTGCTGGCCGGAGCGACTTTTAGTGCCTAATGCCAATTCGCGGTAATTCATTTCTTGTAAAGTAGCGGATACATGCCCAAGATAATTGCGATGCCCCGGACGCGGTGTCTTCTTGAAAGCACTTTCTAAGAAGTAAGCGTTTTTGTCTTCATAAATATTTATCACCGTATAAGCCCGAAAATCAATAGGATCAGGGCAAGCAGCATAGCAGCCGTTGTACTCGTCTGGGTAGAATACTTGCGCGGCCAGCGCCTCCCAGCCGCCCGTGGAGCCGCCATACAAAAAGCGCGCCCAGCCCTGCCCAATGCCTCTGAATTGCTGCTCGATGTAAGGAATCAATTCATAGGTAATAGCATCGCCATAGGGCCCCTGATTGGCCGAGTTGACCGCATAGGAATCATCATAAAATGGCGTAGGATGCTGAATTTCAATAGCCAATACACGCGGAAAGTTCGGGCCCGTCCAGCGTTTATAAAAACTCCAGGCCTCTTGCTCTTGAATGCGATTGTAACAGTCGAGCTGAAACCGGTCACTATATACGCAAGGAATCGTGGTATCGGGGGGTGTCTCGCGCCAGTTGCTCAGATCGTAAGGGAAGTGCCCATGGAAAATAGCTAACGGATATTTGACCGTAGGGTGCTCGTCAAAACCTTCTGGCAATAGCACATGCGCGCCGAGATAAAAATCGCGCCCCCAAAATTTGGATAGCCGTTCGCTCTTTATTTTAATATGTTTCACATATTTGGTATCCTTTGGTGGTTCAATAGCCTCTATTTCTTGGTCGAGCACGATCTTTATGGTCTTGCTGCTGCGTGGATCAAAGCTTATTTTTACAGGCTTATTGTAAAGATTGCCCGGTGCCCGATTCCACTGTTGCCCTTCACCGCGATCCATTGGCAACTTCACGGTATGCCCGTCGGCGCGTGTAAAGGTTTCGTACTTATGTAGTAAAACCTGTACATAATAGTCGCCGGCTGGTACATCCGCTAAACGTTGAATCGGATAGCCAAAAGCAGAAGCATCTACTTTTTGGGCCTCGCCAGCGCGCCAGCCCTCTACATCTATGCCAAATACCAATTGGGTTTTGGGGCCATCTACAATCTGAAAACGCGGCTCGTTTTTGTCACTATCTGACAACATCAGCAGGAGTCGTCCGTCAAACTGCTCGCCTTTTTCCTTCGGGAACGTAATAGAAAATGTAGGCGAAGTTTTCTTAGCGGTATCGCCGCCGCAAGCTGTTAGCAATAATAATACCGCGAAAAATAAATTTGATGTAACAAGAATAGGTTTCAGGCGCATATTTTGATTTTTTATTTTAAATAAAGCGTGTATTTTTTAGACATTTGCCGAAAGGTAAAAAATCCCGACCAGTAAAAAAACCTTATCGCTACACAGCATTCATTTTTGCTTGCCTTGTGCATGTGGAAAAAAATATGCGTTTCGCTTGTCTGAAAAAGGAGCATTTCGGGAACCCATCACCCGCTTGCGATGTTTTGCAACGCAGTTTTGTACGCCTAATTCGCCAATATGATAAAACGCCCGACTCTAACCATTGCCTTGCTTTTGCTGAACTTGTGCCTGCTGTATAGCAATAACGGCTTTGAGCAACCGCCTATTGTAGCAAAAAAAACCACACAACCCATTGTACTCGACGGGCTACTCGACGAAGCCGCTTGGTACACCGGTACACCCGCCAAAGATTTCTGGGAATACTTTCCAACCGATAGCTTGCGTGCCGAGATAAGAACAGAGGTATATTTTACCTACGATGATAAATTTCTTTACATCGCCGCTAAATGTTATTCCAATCAACATAATTATGTTATTCCGTCGCTGCGCCGCGATTTTCGTGCCGGTGGCAATGACAATATTACGTTCATCCTCGACCCATTTAATGACCGCACCAATGCTTTTGTGTTCGGTACCAATCCCTTGGGCGTGCTGCGCGAGGCGCTTCTATCCAATGGCTGCCGTGACTTCGATACCGACTGGGATGATTCCTGGGACAACAAATGGAATGGCGTAGCTAAAATCCATGCCGATCACTGGTCGTGTGAGTTGGCGATTCCTTTTACTACTTTGCGTTTTAAAGCAGGTACTTCGGAGTGGCGATTCAATTGCTATCGCTTTGATACACAATCCAATACGCGAACCGTCTGGAATCGTATTCCACAAAATCAGCTTATTGCCAATTTAGCCTTCACAGGCGTGCTGCGCTTTGAAGAACCGCTACAAAAGGCGGGATCAAGCGTTTCGGTGATTCCGTATATCACGGGCAACACCAATCGCAATTTTCAGGAAGGCACACCCGCCAAGCATGGCTTTGGCATTGGTGGAGATGCCAAAATTGCGCTTAGCCCCAGCCTCAACCTCGACTTGACCGTCAACCCTGACTTTTCGCAAGTGGAAGTGGACCAGCAGGTGATCAATCTCGACCGATTTGAGATCTTCTTCCCTGAACGCCGCCAGTTTTTTCTTGAAAATGCTGATCTCTTCGGCGCTTTTGGCGATCCGCGTATCAATCCATTTTTTTCCCGACGCATTGGGGTAGCAATTGATACCTCCACCGGACAGAATATTGCTAATCCGATCTTATTTGGCGCACGATTGAGCGGTAAGCTCGACAACAACTGGCGCCTGGGCCTGCTCAATATGCAAACCGCCCGCGATGAACCAAATGGCTTGCCTAGCTTTAACTACACGGTAGCCGCGCTGCAGCGAAAGCTCTTTGTGCGCTCCAACGTAGGTGCGATATTTGTAAACAAGCAAACCTTCACGAAGACCGACAATAACGGCTCTTATAATGATTTTAATCGAGTAATTGGCTTGGATTATAACCTCGCTTCTTCAGACAATCGCTGGAATGGCAAAACGTTTTATCATCAGGGGTTTTCGCCAGAAGGCAGCCAAGGTCAAATGGCGCATGGCACGCGTTTAGAATATCTTGTGCGCCCCTTTAGTGTCAGTTGGCAGCACCAATGGGTAGGCGCTAATTATCGGCCCGAGGTGGGCTTCGTACCCCGACGTAATTTTTTTAATATTAACCCGAACGTGCAAGCGTTTTTCTATCCTCGAAATAGCTGGCTCAACCAGCATTTGGTGGGTTTTGACGCTTTCGTACTTTGGACTCCCGAATACGGACGCACCGATCATAGCTATACGTTGTATTGGGATGCCGAACTCAATAACTCCAGCCGACTGAGCGCCGGCGTCGGGCATGAGTACACCTACCTGTTAGAGCCTTTCGACCCCTCGCGCAGTGGTGCTACGCCTTTGCCCGGCAATAAAGGCTACGGCTACACTTCCTTTGGTTTGTTTTATCAATCGGATCAGCGCCCCAAATTGTGGTACCGATTGGAGCCAAGCGTCGGACAGTTTTTCAATGGTTACCGCTACGAACTGAGTGGCTCGCTCAACTATCGCTATCAGCCCTTCGGGTTTATCGCGCTTAATTTCAATTATAGCTTCATTGATTTGCCTGCACCATATGCCAGTACAGGCTTGCTGCTGGTGGGCCCACGCATTGACTTGACAATAACCCGCAGCCTTTTTATCACTACCTTCATTCAATACAATGATCAAATTGATAATGTGAATATCAACGCCCGGCTGCAATGGCGATTTGCGCCAGTTAGTGACTTTTTCCTCGTTTTTACGGACAATTATTTTGGATCCGATTTCTCAGTTAAAAATCGAGCAGTTGTAGCAAAATTGACGTATTGGCTTAATTTATAACTAATTAAAATCTGATTATCAGTAATTTAAGGGCAAGAAGTTATTTCTGGTGCTCAAACATAATGCTGCCGAATCGTGCTCGCCACTGCCATCAGTTCTTCTTGCGAAGGAGCAAGAAAACCTTTGTCAAAACTCAGATCATGGATGGTATTGATTGGAATAAGGTGAATGTGCGCATGTGGCACTTCCAGACCAATAACAGCCACACCAATACGCACGCAAGGTACGGCTGCCCGCAAGGCCTTTGCTACCCGTTTTGAAAAGACCATCATGCCGCCAAGCAGGTCATCCTCCATGTCAAAAATATAATCCACTTCCAGCTTAGGAATAACTAAGGTATGCCCTTCCGATACTGGCCGAATATCCAGAAACGCTAAATATTGGTCCGTTTCCGCGATTTTATGGCAAGGTAATTCGCCCTGCACGATTTTAGTGAAAATCGTAGCCATAATTGAGTGAATAGATCGTAGCAATGCTTTCAGATACAGCCGTTCCGAAGCACCTGCCACGCATGTTAGTCAATAGAAATATTAAGCACTTCAAATTCCAGTTTGCCGCCGGGTGTAGTCACTTGCGCTACTTCACCAACGGTTTTGCCCAGCAAGCCTTGCCCGATAGGCGAGCCAACGGATATCTTACCTGCTTTCAGATCAGCTTCCTGCTCCGATACGAGTTTATAGACTAATTGCTTGCCATTTTTAACATTTTTGATGGTCACTTTTGAAAATACCGTCACTTTTGACGTATCTAATGTGCTTTGGTCGAGTACTCGCGCATTGGAAAGCGTTTTTTCTAATTCGCTAATTTTCAGTTCGAGCATGCCTTGAGCTTCCTTCGCTGCGTCGTATTCAGCGTTTTCCGAGAGGTCGCCCTTATCTCGTGCTTCGGCAATAGCGCGTGCTGCATCCTGCCGGCCTTTTGTTTTAAGCTCTTCTAATTCGGCTTTAAGTCTGTCGTATCCTTCTTGGGTTAAATAACTGTAAGCTGCCATAATTGTACGTTTTTAAAAATCGGCTGGTTCCCCTGCTTTTCTGATTGTTACATCAAAAAATTTAGCATCAACCAACTTATAATATTTTGATAATCATTAGGATGTAACTCCTTAGAAACGAAAGGAATCCTTTAGAACAGGAATAACTGGCCTCGCGCTAATTTTGTACGAATAATAGTCCAAATTCGTACAAATTGGAAGCGATAGCCGGTTTTCTACATCCGGGTCAGTAAAAAACAAGAACGCTTCCTGCATTGGAAACGTTCTTGTCATTAAAATGCAAATATAAAACAATTACAGCTAAAATTCAAGTGTTGGGTATAAAATGCTTTAAATGCTGATGCGTACACTTAGATTGTGTGTGCCATTCCATACGCGCGTTTGGCGATAAGCATAATCAATACCGAGGCGTGTTTTTTTGTTTTCTTTGCTCAGCGGCAGTTCTACGCTGGCACCAGCGCTCGGGCCCGTATATAACGAGGATTGAATGATCTCGTCAGCGCCCATTTCATAGCGATACCCTGCGCGCAGCATGAATAATTCATTGAGCGAATATTCCAATCCGCCGCCGATTTCGTCGCGGGAGAAAGAATTGGCGGTAAAGTTACCTACTGCCGTAATGCGGTTATTGCCAGGCAGCAAAAAATCATACGACAAACCGATATTGAGCAAGGAGGGCAATTCAAAGCTGGCTGCCCGCTGCTCGTAAGTGAGTGCGTAGCCGCCCTGATTGGGGCTGGGCGCAGGCGTAGCAAGGCCTTCGCCGCCAAAGGTCATCCGGGAGCCTACGTTGCGCAGAGAAATCCCGAACTTGAAATTGTCCTGTTCGCCGGTTACGTACTGCACACCCGCATCAATGGCAAAACCAAAAGCGCTGACATCCGCAATGGCTTCGGAGATACCTCTGAAAGTAACGCCCACCGAAACTTTATTCTCAAAAAGGTGCGAATAGGAAAATCCAATATTGAAAAAACTTGGTGAAAAGGTTGCCCCCGTACCCTCCGGAAGGTTGGTGGTGGTCACTGCAATGTCTCCAAAATCCAGTGCCATGATACTCACGCCAAATGCACCGTTTTTGCCCATGCGTTGTCCGAAACCAAAAGCGTTGGTACGCATATCCGTACCTTGCAAGTAGATGCTGTGCCCCATGAGCACTTCGGTGCGGTTGATCCTAGCTAATCCCGCCACATTGAGTTGTAGCGCCTCTACACCTGTGACTAAAGAAGTGGTCATAGTATGTAAACCAGCGCTCCGTGCCCACGGATTCATCAATAGTTCGTAAGCACCGGCTTCGCCCTGCCGGTCGGGGTTGCCGGCCCAAGCTGCGGATGTAATAACCGCGCATAAAACCGTGATATAAAAAGAGTGTAGCAATCGCTTCATGGAAATGTTTTTTGAAATATGGAGCAGGTTTCCGCGAACTGGCTCGCGGAAACCCACAAAATAATTACAACCCAGACGGATCAAACTTCCGATTGATGCCAAACCACTTAATGGTGCGTTCGCCTAACCCATCTGCTTTTACATTAATCAGATACACGCCGCTGGCCACTGGAATCCCTTTATTGTTGCGTAAATCCCATTCCAAATCGGGTATAATCTGCTGTCGTTCAATAGCGCGATTCACGCCGCGCGGCAGAGCGCCCTGTTCATCACGGGTGTACTGGCGGATGAACTTACCATCGAGCGAATAAATCGTAACCACACATTTGGCCGGCAGATTCGTAATCTTGATCGTATTGGTGAATTGAGAGATTTCATAATCCGAAAAACCATAATATGGGTTAGGTACAACATTGATCATATCCAGCGCAGATTCAATACCTACGCGGTCAAGCACTTTGGCTTGTTTGTTTTCAATTTTAAAACGATACGTCGGATAGCCTCTAAAAGCGCCGGTACCTTTGAAAGCAGCGTAAGGATTGTTAACCCGCAACTTCACGATCACCTCATCCGGAACCAACCCATTTTGATAAGACAACATCTGCTGCCCTTGACCCGGTAGCAGGAAGCCCGCCCAGGTGATTTCGCGGATGGCGCGCGACTTGGCTACCCCCGACAATCTTAAGGTAGTACGAATTTGAGCGCACTCGTCGTATGGCTGTTTTGTCACATACACAAAGTGCTGTCCGCCAGCATAATATTGGAAGATGTTCGGAATACCGGCTAAAGGCAATAGTATTTGCGAAGAGGGATTCCACATCATGTCACGCCCGGTTGGTCGGCCTTGGTAAGCCTCTGGCACCAAAGAACCGTTGTAAACTGAGTTTTCGCCAAAGAAGATATTGAGTCGTTGGCCTGTTTCTACATCAATAGCGTAACCCGGGAACCAGCCCATCCCTTCGCCGAGGTCGTTCGGGTCTTCATCGGGCAGGCCGTCGCCATTATTATCAAACTTAGTTACACTGCGTGCAGCGCGCAAATCGAAGGTACGGCGGTTACCTTGCGTTGGTAAGCTCAATTCTTCGTAAGTACGGGTTGGGGTGTGTCTTTTACCACACCAGGTCCCGACGAATCTTTTAT
>CALMSP010000181.1 GCA_937872405.1 uncultured Saprospiraceae bacterium
TGGGCATCGCCCCTTACCGCACGCAACAAGTACCCGGATGTGGATGTCTTCCAATTGCGAGACGTATTCTTACGATTGGGTATCATCGCGTCTTTGTCTATCGTCGTATTAGCTTTCAACTGGACCAGCTACGACAAAAAGCTGAACGTACCGGAAAGCTGGCTGCGCTTAGAATCGGAGGATATAGAAATAGAAACGCCGCGTAGCGAGCAAGAGCCACCACCGCCGCCACCACCACCACCACCTGTTATTCAGGAGGTAGCAGCTGACCTGCTGATGGATGTGAAAGATGTGGATTTTGTGGACCAATCGGTGGACGCCCGAACGGAGATTCTGGAGATACCGGTCATCATGGAACGCAAGGAAGAAAAGAAAGTAGTAATGGCTCCGCCGCCCCCGCCGCCGCCACCCGCAGAGGAAGAGATTTTTAAAGTGGTGGAGGAGATGCCGCGCTTCCCGGGTTGCGAAAATCTACCTACCATCGCTGAGAAGAAAGCCTGCGCCGACCGGAAGCTCATGGAATTTATTTATGCCAATATTGATTACCCAAACATAGCCCGCGAAAACAACATCGAGGGTACGGTCGTGATCCGCTTCGTCATAGATAAAGATGGCAAAGTGAAAGATGCCGAGATTGTCAGAGAAATCGGCGGCGGATGCGGCGATGCAGCGCTGAAAGTAGTCAAAAAAATGAATGACCTGCCCGAACGCTGGTCGCCTGGTAAACAGCGCGGACGCCCCGTGAGTGTCTATTTCACACTGCCAGTGAAATTTATGCTGAAGGTAGATCCCTGATTATAAAAAAAACTGACGCCACAGGCCCCTTGCTGTTTACAAATGGTAAGAGTATGTTTAAAATTCGTTTTTGAAGTCGAAAATGATCAGATTTGGGTTCTCACGAAGCGTTTTTTGAGCTGCATAGCAGCGCTACGGAGCGAGAAAAAGGCAAAGTGAGGTTCCATAGATGAACATTTGCAGACCAAAGTATGAAATTTAAACATGCTCTAAGGGGCTTCTGCCTAAATAGAGCGCTGAATGCCGCGACCTTTTCGGAGGTGCACGCGCCCGTGCAGCCACAGTGTAAGCCCCGTGGCGATAGCTAACACGCATAACAACAACTGATGCACGCCCATCACCTGGTGGGCAGCAAAAACAAAAACAATAAAACAGACATTTACCAGCACCAAGATAGTAGTTGCCTGCATGTGCGAGAATCCATTATCAATCAACAGATGATGGATATGCCGACGGTCAGCATGAAAAGGCGAACGCCCCCGAATAATCCGCGTAAGAAATACGCGGATGGTATCGAATAAAGGCAATATCATAATACCAACAGCAACAGCCGGAGAGGCATTGAATTTATAAGGCGTATTTGATGGCAAATAATAATTTAGATCAATAAATTTAATAACTAAAATAGCACATACAATCCCGATCATCAGCGAGCCAGTATCCCCCATGAAAATGCGCGCAGGCGTATAGTTATACTTTAAAAACGCAACCACGGAGCCAGTTGTGCAGAAAGCAATAATAGCAAATTCGATACGATCTGCCAGAAAAAACCAACAGCCCAACGTGGCGGCAATGAGTGCGCCAATGCTGCCAGCCAATCCATTAATACCATCTATCAGATTGAATGCATTGATGATAACCAAAATAGTAAAAATAGATAACAAAATGTAAAATGTATTTCCTAAACCCTCATGAATACCCAGCACACCATACAATCCGGTTAGTTGTATTTCTGATTTGAACACCAAGATGCTGGCTGCTAATACCTGCCCTACCATCTTATTGAAAGGAGACATTGGAGCAATATCATCCTTAGCGCCAATGAGAAAAATAATAATAAAAGCACAAAGGGTATATTGCAAACTCCCAAAATCACTGAAAGGCGTCCACAAAACAATAGAAAAGATAGCACCGGCAAAGATAGCAATACCCCCCAAAGACGGCGTCCTTACAGTATGAGAGCTTCGATCATTTGGCTCGTCGAAAAGATGCTTATCTCTGGCTATGCCTATAATAGAGGGAATAGCGAAATAAGTCATGGTAAAAGCAGTCAGGAAACCCAAAAAAATCGAATACATGCGTTTTCACGTTAGGTTTACAAAGTTTTTCATTATCCCTTTTTTGAGAACCAGATGCACGCTGCATTTATTGTGCTGTTTGTAGGGGCTAATGCGGGGTCGGAGAATAATCTTTTATGTTAAAAGCATTAAAAATTAATTTTATATCTTAAAGTTTGACTGTCAATTTATTTAGTTCGTTTTGATTGTAAACAATGATGGCTTCAATTAAAAGCAACGTGTTTGATTTTTCCAATATCTTACAAAATCGCGAATCGTATTACACTACTTAAAATCCATTTTAAAAAATAGAATCATCTAGGGTATCCAGCCATTGGCGAATTGGTTGGATGGCTGATACCACACAGTCTGGCTCAAAAGGAGATCGGAGGTTGGCCAAGCGCACCAATTCTAAGAAAGAGCGGCTTCCGCCGGCTTGACACAGGCGCACATAATCATTCCAGGCTTCTTCTCGTTCTTCTAAGCTGCGTTTCCAAAACTGGAAAGCGCATATCTGGGCGAGCGTATAATCAATATAATAAAATGGGGACATAAAAATATGATTCTGCTTGAGCCAGTAACTGCCATTTTCCAATAGTTTGTTATTTTCATAATTGCGATGAGGCAGGTACTTACGCTCGATGTCGCGCCAGGCTTGGTTGCGTTCAGCAGGCGTCATATCTGGATTTTCGTACACTACGTGCTGAAATTCATCAACAGACACGCCGTAAGGCAAGAAGCATATCGCATTGGAAAGATGATGGAAGCGAAACTTATCGGTTTCCTCTTCAAAGAAGAGCGGCATCCACGGCCAGGTGAAAAATTCCATGCTCATAGAATGAATTTCACAGGCTTCATAAGTTGGCCAATTGTACTCTCGCAATCCAATTTGGCGGCTCTCATACACCTGGAAGGCATGACCTGCTTCGTGTGTCAGCACTTCGATGTCGCCGCTGGTACCATTAAAATTAGAAAAAATAAATGGCGTGCGATAATTATCAATATAAGTACAGTAGCCGCCGGTAGCTTTACCAGGGCGGGTTTCGAGGTCGAGCAGGTCGCGGTCGCGCATGAAGTTAAAAAACTCATGGGTTTCCGGCGATAGTTCTGCGTACATTTTATTCGCCTGATTTACAATCCATTGAAAATCTCCTTTGGGTTTGGGGTTGCCCGACCGGAAGCGCACTTCTTCGTCATAATAGTATAGTGTATCCAATTGTAGGCGCTGGCGCTGGCGCTCGTACAGTGCGGATGCAATGGGTACAATATGTTGTCGAATCTGTTCTCGAAAATTCGCTACCATATCCGCATTGTAATCGGAGCGCAACATTCGAGCGTAGCCCAATTCTACAAAATTGCGGAAGCCCAAGCGGGTAGCAATGCGATGGCGGGTTTTAACCAAATGGTCGAAGATACTTTCCATCTCCGGTTTTTGCTGTGCGTAAAAGTTCCATCTCGCTTCAGCGGCTGCCTTGCGTTTCGAGCGGTCGGCCACAAAGTCGTAGCGCATAATGGACGAAAGATTGAGAACTTCTCCCTCAAACTCAATGGCTGCACGAGCTTTCAGCTTGGTGTAGGCGCTGCTCAGGGCATTTTCCTGCTGCATATCCCCCAGTATAACAGGCTTGAACGTGCGTTGGGACAATTCAGCAATGGTGAATAACTGCCGCCCAAAACGCAGTTGTAGTTCATGCCTGAACGGAGAAGCCAGCAGGCGCTCATAGAGTGCATTATTCAATGCTTCGTAGCGGGGTAGGTGCTGATCAAAAAAATCGTTTTCCTGTTCATAAAACTTATCAATGGTGTTGATCGTGTGCCGAATGTGGCAAATATTCTGCATAGACATGAACGAGCTGCGCATAGTATTCAATTGCTCTAAGCAATCGGCTTGCGCGGACAAAGAATCCGCTTGCGCAAACTCGGCGAGCAAAGTATGAAAGCGCTCCTCAAAAGCCGCCATATCAGGGCGTTGGTAGTCAAAATCTGTAAATTTCAGCATTAGGGGTCGTGTTAAATAGGCAGACAAAATACAACGTTTCCATTATCTGGACAAATTTGTAAGATTTTTGTTTGAAAAGCGTTTTCACAGAGGGTTTTGCATTCTTTTCTTAACTTTGTGCAACTTTTGCGAAAACTTCTGAAAAAATAGCGAAAAAAGAACACATTAGCGATTTATGGTCGAAGCGTTGGTAATGGATTTGAAAGATCAAATCAATCTTGATAAACTGCCTCGTCACATTGCCATTATCATGGATGGTAACGGGCGCTGGGCCAAGAAACACGGGCGTCCGAGAGTATTTGGGCACCGCAACGGCGTCAAAGCTGTGCGTGAAGTGACAGAGGCTGCCGCCGAACTGGGTGTACAGTTCCTTACTTTGTATGCCTTTTCTACCGAAAACTGGAAACGCCCGCACACCGAGGTAAACGCGCTCATGGAGCTATTAGTGGATACTATCCATCGGGAGATTGATACCCTGATGAAAAATAATATCCGCTTAGAATATATCGGTGATCTGAGTCGGCTACCAGACTCTACCCGTCGTGCGTTGCTAAATGGAATCGAACTTACCCGCCACAATACCCGCATGACGCTCGTGTTGGCGCTCAACTACAGCGCACGCTGGGAAATCGTAGAAGCAACTCGGCGCTTAGCAGCCGACGTAGCTACCGGTAAACTCAAGCCAGAAAATATCAATGAAGTGACCGTAGCCGATGCGCTTAGCACCCGCCACATGCCGGATCCAGAATTGCTCATTCGAACCAGCGGAGAAACTCGGCTGAGCAATTTCTTGCTATGGCAAGTGGCTTATTCCGAATTTTATTTTACACCAGTGCTTTGGCCCGACTTCCGTAAGGCACATCTATACGAAGCGATCCTCGATTTTCAAAAACGAGAAAGGCGCTTTGGTGGAGCCAGTGCCTAATTCCAGAACTAAGCAATCATACAACCTTTCGCAACTATGGCGACTCTTTTAAATGTTTCTGAAAACACCCGGCAACATTGCCATCCAAACACCGTTCAGCTATTTAAATATGTGCTCAATGCCCCTTTTGCGGCATTCGGACAATCAGAGATTGTGATGAAAAAAATATACTTCGCCCTCTTTTGCCTGTTGTGCTCCGTTTGGCTGTCTGCACAGACGCAGGATACGCTTTCGGTATTACTTTATGATGATCCGCGCGACTTTGAAATTGGCGGCATCAAAGTGACAGGCGCTGATTTTAGCGATGACAACGCCATTATAGCTATCTCGGGCCTGCGAGTAGGCGAAAAAATCCGTATTCCTGGCGCTGAGATTCCCCGTGCCATTAAGGCTTTATGGAAACTTCGACTCTTTACCAGCATTCAAATTCTGCAAGAGCGCACTATCGGTGACGTTATTTTTCTGGACATTCAGGTGCAGGAACGCCCGCGACTTAGCCGTTATACTTATCGAAATATCAAAAAAAGCTATCATACGGATTTGAATGAAAAGCTCAATCGGCACGTACTGAAGGGTGGGATCGTTACGGATAATGTGAAAGTGAATGCTCAACGCGAAATCGAAGCATTCTTTAAAGAAAAGGGCTTCTTAGATGCGCGGGTACGGGTAGAAGAAACGCCCGATTCGGTACGCCTCAACTCGGTAATGCTGCTTTTTGATCTGGATCGAGGCAATCGTGTGAAAATCAGCGACATTCGCTTTGTAGGGAATGATGCTGTGAAAGAGAAAAAATTGCTTAAGCAACTTAGCAAAACAAAAGAGAAAAAGCGCCTCTTTGCTTCCTCCAAATTATTGAAAAAAGAATACGAAGAAGACAAGAAAAAACTAATCAAATACTACAACAAAGTGGGCTACCGCGATGCCATACTTCTTGGTGATAGCATCTGGCGCGATTCTAAAGGACATCTGGTCATAGAAATTCGACTGAGCGAAGGCGACCAGTATTTCTTCCGCAACATTGTATGGAAGGGCAATTCAATCTACAGCAGTGAAACCCTGTCGGAGGTACTGGGCATTGAAAAAGGGGATGTGTACAACCAAGAATTGCTGCAAACCCGCCTCTCGTTTAGCCAAGAAGGGCGAGATGTGAGCACTTTGTACATGGACAATGGCTATCTGTTCTTCCAAGCAGACCCCGTCGAGGTAGCGGTTGCCGGTGATTCGATTGACCTGGAAATCCGTATCTTTGAAGGCCCCCAGGCTACTATTGACAAAGTGGTCATCACTGGAAACGACCGCACGCACGAGCATGTAATCCGGCGCGAGTTGCGTACCCTACCCGGTGAGAAATTCAGTCGCTCAGATATTATTCGCTCCCAGCGTGAAATTATCAATCTTGGCTATTTCAACCCAGAAGAACTCGGGATCAACACGCCAGTAAACCCCGACCGAGGTACTGTGGATATTGAATACAAAGTGGAAGAGAAACCTTCTGACCAATTAGAACTTTCCGCAGGTTGGGGCGGCCCTGCTCGTGTAATCGGAACACTTGGGGTATCATTCAACAACTTTTCCCTGCGCAATATTTTTCGTAAGGAAGCCTGGCATCCATTGCCACAGGGCGACGGGCAACGCCTTTCGCTACGAGCACAAACCAACGGCGACTTTTTTCAGTCGTATAACGCCTCTTTTACAGAGCCTTGGCTTGGCGGTAAGAAGCCCAATTCTCTAACTGTAGCCGCATTCTACAATCGTATCGCTTACGGATTTCGTACTGATGTTGAACGCCCTATTCTCAACATTCTGCAAGGTTCGGTGAGCTTTGGTACTCGATTGAAATGGCCCGACGATAACTTCATCGCAAGCACCTCGATCAACCTACAACGCCTATCCCTAAACGACTGGCAGCAAGGCCTCCAGGTATTCCCTACCGATGACGGAACCTTAGTAACCGACGGGCGCTTCAATAATTTCAGTATTCGCCAAACTATTGCCCGAACCACTATCAACGACCCCATTTTTCCACGGGAGGGTTCGCGTATTTCGCTGACGATGCAAATAACGCCGCCGTATTCGCTATTTAGCAATAAGAGCTATGCGGACTTACCACCGAGCGAGCGCTTCCGGTGGGTAGAGTATCATAAATGGCGTTTTGATGCAGAATGGTACACCCCCATTGTAGGCAAACTGACGCTCAAAACTTCCGCCAAAATTGGCTTATTGGGCTTTTACAATAATGCAATTGGTACTTCACCGTTTGAACGCTTCCAATTGGGCGGCGATGGCATCAACAACCAACAATTTGCTTTTGCTGGCGTGGATATCATCTCTATGCGTGGCTATGATGTAGGCGACATTGATGCGAACATCGGAATAGGAGGCGTACGGACCCCCACACCTGTGTTCGATAAGTTTACCTTAGAATTGCGCTATCCCATCTCGCTTAATCCGAGTTCAACTATTTTTGTGCATAGCTTTTTGCAAGGGGGTAATGCCTGGCGGCAAATCCGCGACTTTAACCCTTTCGACATCCGGCGCTCGGCGGGCTTTGGTGTGCGAGTGTTCCTGCCGATGTTTGGGGTACTGGGTTTTGACTATGGTGTCGGCTTCGACAAGGATGGTCCGCGTACTTTACAAAATTTGGCGCGTTTCAACATCGTGTTGGGCTTTGAACCGGAGTAAGACTACAAGAGCAAAGGCTGCCGCACAGTGCAAAAAGTGTGCCGTTGGACATGCCAAGCAACACCGTACACAAATTTTGCGCTGTGTGATGATAACCCTGAGCACATTTTTTTATCTTTGTAAAAAATACCAAAGACCATGAGCAAAATTATTGCGCTATGCGCCATGCTATTCGTGTGCTGCCTTACTTCTTTATTGGCACAAGTTCCAACCCAACCGGCCGCACCACTGCCCAAAGTATTCGTGATGGGCGAATACGAACAGGCCTACGAAACCCTAACCAACTTGTATCCGCGTACGCTACTTGAAATATGCAACAGCGACATGCGCCAAGCCTTCGAAAAATGGCTGGAGGTAGCTAAGGCCTTAGAAGCACATGCTGAAAATGTCAAATTCGATATTCGAGGCGTTAAAGTTCGCATGCACATTTTTTGGGAAAAGGATGGCTCTATAACACACATTGGCTACATCATGCGCCCAGAATCGCGCAATATTTCCAAGGAGCATCTCAGCGCCTTCCTCTCCAGTTTTACCCGAGTATATCGGCTACCTATCAATGCAGAGCAGCCTTTTTCACACTACACGATTGCCTCATTTCCAATATTTTCTGAACCTTCGGATCATTAAGTCCGATGTTTTTTCATTTTGATGACAATTATTTCGGCAGTTTTCACATAATTTCAATCGCAAAAGCATTTTCTTTGCACCTGAATTATTAGAACTTCAAAATTGCTGAAATAATGGTAAAAATCCTGGCTAATGATGGTATCCATGCTGATGGACTTACCCTCCTCGAAGAAGCTGGTTATCAGATAGATACCGAAAAAGTACCCCAGGAAAACCTCCATCGGGTACTGCCGGAGTACGACGTCATCATTGTACGAAGCGCAACGCAGGTACGCAAAGATCTGATAGACGTTTGCCCAAACCTCAAAGTTATCGCTAGAGGTGGTGTTGGGCTTGACAACATTGATTACGAATACGCAGAGAACAAAGGTATTATGGTGTTCAATACACCAGCTGCCTCGTCGCAGTCTGTAGCTGAATTGGCATTTGCCCACATGTTTTCGTTGGCACGTTTCCTGCATCAGTCCAATCATCACATGCGCATTGGCGGTGATTTCAACAAGCTTAAAAAGGAATACTCCGAAGGCTTTCAGTTGCGCAACAAAACTTTAGGCATCATTGGTTTTGGTAGAATCGGGCAAGAAGCCGCGCGCATTGGCTTAGCCCTGGGCATGAAAGTAATGCCAGCTGATATCAATGTGACCGAAGCCAATATCGAACTGAATCTATTCCACAGCGAAAGTTTGAGCCTCTCTACAAAAATTGAGACTTTCGACTTGGCGGAAGTGTTGAAAAATGCCAATTTTCTAACACTACACGTACCCTTTGGCGGTGGTACACCAATTATTGGGCATACAGAATTTGGAATGATGAAAACTGGGGCAATATTGGTGAATACATCTCGTGGTGGTGTGGTGGACGAAGAAGCGATGCTGGCAGCATTGGACTCTGGCAAGCTGGCTGGTGCTGGTCTGGATGTATTTGACTTCGAACCAAAGCCGCGCAAAGAAATTCTTGATCATCCCAGAATTTCGCTCACACCGCATATCGGGGCGTCCACGCATGAGGCGCAAGCACTCATCGGCCTCGAATTGGCGGACAAGATTCTTGCTTTTTTTGGTGACGATAAGTGAGATTAATCAATTGATTATCAGATAAATGAGCGCGGCAGCCTGTGAAATATATCCAAGCTGCCGCGCTGTTTTTTTGTGCAACTCCGTTTGGGCGGGTTACGCAAAATTAGATGCTTATTGTTTAACAACTTGCACATTGAGATGCAGGCGCACGTCGTCACTCACCACAATCGCCCCAGCCTCGGTCACAGCACTCCATTTTAAGCTAAATTCTTTGCGATTGATTACACCGTTCAGTTCAAAGCCTGCTTTATGATTGCCATAAGGATCGGCAGCTTCGCCGAGAAAATCCACATCCAGTTCAACACTGCGAGTAATGTCGCGGATAGTCATATCACCGACCAATTTGTATTTGTTTTCCGCCACTTTGCTGAAATTCGTGGAGCGGAAAGTCAGTTCGGGATAAGCAGCGGCATTGAAGAAATCATCACTTTTCAAGTGGTTATCACGCGCTTCTTGATTCGTATCAATACTCTCAATTTTAGCGCTGAAATGCACTGTAGCGCCTTCAAAACCTTCGCCGGTTTGCTCTATCCCGCCCTCAAACTCGCGGAAATAGCCAGTTACGGTGCTGATAACTAAGTGTTTCACTTTAAAACTTACTTCGGAATGCGTTGGGTCAATTACCCATTTTGTTGTTACCATTGTCGCAGTTGACATAATCTTTTTGTTTTGGTGTAATAAAGTTTAATTTCAATGTTTAAACACCAAATAGTGCAGAAAGTTTGTTGATATTCGTTAAGTGTTTGTTAAAAATAGCTGACATTTGTGTGAAGGAGCAGCAAGAATTTTTGCACAACCGCTCCAAAGCAGAAAAAAAACAGCGAATGCTTTTGTAATTTGTCCGCTCAAAAAAAAAACTGGTGCAGGCGCGCGCCACCCAATACATGAAACGAGCCTTTTTTATCAATATAGTGTTATTGCTCTTTGTTAATTTACTCATCAAACCATTCTATATTTTCGGTATTGAGCGCACCATCCAGAACCGCGTAGAAGCTGGCGAATACGGGCTGTATTTTACGTTGTTCAACTTTTCATTACTCTTTCAAATTGTCACCGACTTAGGTCTTCAGTATTTCAACAATCGGCATGTAGCACAACACCGTGTTCTATTCAGCAAATATTTTCCACATTTTCTTGTGTTGAAAGGCTTACTGGGCTTGCTGTACCTGCTGCTGTTGCTGGTTGGGGCCGCGCTTTGGAAGTACGAAATAGCCATTCTGCCTTTGTTATTGGGCATTGCCCTCAATCAGGTGCTCAGCTCGTTGGTACTGTTTTTGCGATCCAACGTTTCCGGCTTGGGTTGGTACCGAACAGATAGCTTCCTTTCAGTGCTCGACCGGCTGCTCCTCATCCTCATTTGCGGTATGCTCCTATGGCGGTTGCCGCATTTTAAAATCGAATGGTTTGTATATGCGCAGACGGCCAGCCTCGCCAGTACGGTCTTGATTATATTTTGGCTCTTGCGCCGGCACGCGCCCTGGCGATTTCGACTGCAACCAAAGATGTGGCAGCTCCTATTAAAAAAAAGTATGCCCTATGCCTTAGCCGTATTTCTGATGACCGCCTATACTCGATTAGATGGCGTACTGCTGGAAAGGCTGCTACCCAATGGGCGCTTGGCTGCCGATGTTTATGCCGCCGCTTATCGCCTCCTGGATGCAAGCAGTATGATCGCTTACCTGTTCGCTGGGTTATTGCTACCTATGTATGCCCGAGTGCTAAAGACGCAACAACCCGTTGCACCACTTTTACAATTTAGCTTACAGCTCATTTGGGCAGGTGCGGCTGCACTGGCGGCCTCGGTTTTTTCCTTTCAAGAAGCCATTATGGTAGGGCTGTATGCAATAGGTGACGCTTATGCCGGGCAGGTATTGGGTATGCTTATGCTAGCACTACTGGGTGTATGTTGTATGTATATATATGGACCTTTGCTTACCGCTAATGGGAATCTGCGCGCTATGAACAGTATTTTGATCATCGGTATCATACTGAATATCACCCTAAACTTGCTGTTGATACCCCGATACGGTGCCTGGGGGGCTGCTACAAGCGCTTGCCTTACACAAACTGTCATCGCTATTGGAAAGGCTTGGTTGGCGCATCGCCTATTGGCAATACCTGTGGATGTGCGATTTGTTGTAAAAATTATTGCATACGCTATCATTTGTTTTACAATAGGTTATGTATTCAGTCAACACGTAAGTGGCCGCTGGCAGATACGCTTTGTCGCTTGCGGGGCAGCCTGTATTAGTGCAGCCTTCGCCCTACAACTGATACAACTGAGAAGTATTTGGGCACTGCTTCATGCGCGGGAAGGGCAGTAATGATCGGAAAAGCCTTTGTAAAAGTATTTTTTGATTACATTTGCTATTCAATTTTTTTGAAACATGGAGTCGAAAGAGAATTTGCTGAGTGTTCTACAAACCCTTTGGAACTGGCGCGGCCCAATTGTCACCGTTTGTTTAATAGCAGGTTTGGGCATCGCTGCCGTCAGCCTGTTATTACCCAATTACTATCGAGCAACGACAACATTTTTAGCCAGCAGCCCTGACCAAGCTAAGCCAGAGGTTGTCTTTTTCCGTAGCGGCGCCCGCAGCGAATATTATGGCAACGCTAATGACATTGATCGCTTACTGACCATAGCTGAATCCAATGATTTGGTGGAGTTTCTGATTGATTCTTTTAATTTGTACGACCATTATCGCATCAATCCCGAGCATGAACGCGCGCGCTTTCGGGTGAAAGAGAAATTTTTTGGATTGTACAAAGTGAAGAAAACCCGACGCGATGCCGTTGAACTGGCAATAGAAGATAAGGATCGGCAACTGGCCGCTAAAATGGCAAATACAGCACGCGAAAAAATTGACGACTTGGCGCAAGAACTCATCAAAAAAGGGCAAAGCCAGGTTATTGAAACCCTACAAAAAGAAATTCAGGAAAAAGAAGCAACCCTACAGTTTCTTGGTGATACGCTCAACATTATGCGTGCTAATTTTGGTCTGTACAATACAGTAGCGCAGACCGAATCGCTCACTACCCAGCAAGCCGAGTCAGAAAGTAGGTTAGTGCGCAACCGCGCTCGCTTAGAAGTACTCCAAAAAACACCAGGCGTACCGCGTGATACCATTACGATGCTCAATGCCTTGGTGAAAGGGCTGGAGCAAGAAGTAGCAAATTTTAATCAGAAAATTCAGTTGCTAAATAAAGGTATCGCTCCAATCAATACGCTGGAGAAGCAATATTTTGAAACGAACCAGTTGCTGAGTGGTGATTTGGATCGGCTCAAAATGTGGCGTGCTGTGTATGAATCCAGCATACCCGCTACGATATTGATAGAAGCAGCCGAAGTGCCAATTGTCAAGTCGCGCCCAAGCCGATCCATTTTGGTAGTAGCGGCAGTAGCTATTGCTTTCATTTTCAGCGTTTTTGCGGTGCTACTCATCGAGGCGTACCAAGTCAACTGGCGGGAAGTATTGCGGCGTACCGATGCTCAGGTCTAAGCATTGTATCAAAGTATAATTTATGCTATAATAATTTGATAACTAATTTATTAGATCGAAAAAGGCAACATCTTTTCACCGATTAACTTACTCTATAAAACACCATGAAAAAACGTATTCTATTCCCGCTGCTGATTAGCGTATGCACGCTATCGGCAATAGCGCAGCAGCGCAGCATTCCTGTGGATTCCGCAGTGATTACCCAGCATCAGACCACCATCAAAGGGCAGCGAATTGCTTATACCGCAACCACTGGCACACAACCCGTTTGGAATGATGCGGGCAAACCGATTGCTACCCTCTTTTACACCTACTACGAACGCTCGGATATAAAAGACCGCGCATCCCGGCCATTGGTCATTTCGTTCAATGGTGGCCCGGGTTCCGCCTCCGTTTGGATGCACATCGCATACACTGGTCCGCGCCTGCTGGAGTTGGACGATGAGGGCTATCCGATACAGCCTTACGGCATTCGGGAAAATCCGCATTCTATATTGGATGTGGCGGACATCGTATTTGTCAATCCAGTTAATACCGGCTACTCGCGCATACTCGATCCAGAAGCCAAGCGAGAAACCTTCTTCGGCGTCAATGCTGATGTGAAGTACCTCGCCGAGTGGATCAACACCTTTGTGACGCGCAGAAATCGCTGGCCATCGCCCAAATATCTTATTGGTGAAAGCTATGGCACCACGCGCGTGTCGGGCCTGGCGCTGGAATTGCAAAATGCACAATGGATGTATCTGAATGGCGTGATTCTGGTATCACCTACTGGGCTGGGTATCGAGCGCGACGGACCCGTGGAAGCTGCCAATCGCCTGCCTTACTTTGCGGCGGCGGCTTGGTTTCAAAAAGCCCTTGCCCCAGAATTGCAGCAAAAAGACCTCGAAAAAGAGTTATTGCCAGAAGTAGAACAATTCACCATCAATGAGTTGCTGCCGGCGATGGCGATGGGAGGCTTCTTGACAGAAACCAAGAAACAAGAAATGGCGAAGAAGATGGCCTATTATTCTGGGCTTTCCGAAAAAAACATTCTTCAGCATAACCTCGATGTGCCTACTGCCTTCTTCTGGAAGGATTTGCTGCGCGAGCGTGGCGGCTACACGGTAGGGCGCCTCGATTCTCGCTATCTGGGTATAGACCGCAAAGAAGCCGGCGATCGCCCTGATTACAACTCCGAGCTTACTTCATGGCTGCACGCCTTTACCCCTGCTATTAATTACTATCTGCGCGAACATTTGAATTATAAAACAGATACGAAATATAACATGTTTGGCCCAGTGCGCCCTTGGGACAACAGCAACGACCAAACCGGCGAAAATCTCCGGCAGGCCATGGCGCAGAATCCTTATCTGAAAGTGATGGTACAAGCAGGGTATTATGACGGTGCAACGACCTATTTCAATGCCAAATACACCATGTGGCATCTTGACCCCAGCGGTAAAATGAAAAACCGACTGCGCTTCGAAGGCTACCGTAGTGGGCACATGATGTACTTGCGTCGGGAGGATTTGGCGAAAGCCAACGAACATATCCGCGAATTCATCCGCGACACAATGCCGAAGAAAGGAGAAGCGGCAAAGTACTAAGAGTATGTTTAAAATTCGTTTTTGAAGTCGAAAATGATCAGATTTGGGTTCTCACGAAGCGTTTTTTGAGCTGCATAGCAGCGCTACGGAGCGAGAAAAAGGCAAAGTGAGGTTCCATAGATGAACATTTGCAGACCAAAGTATGAAATTTAAACATGCTCTAAGAACAACTAAGGAGGCGCTTTCTTAAATCCTTTAGCAACTTCGGGGAGCGCCTTCTCAATCAATTTGTAACGTCAAAAAACATGAAACGCAGAACTTTCATTGAAAACCTAATGGCTACGGTGCCTGCACTTTCGGTTTTCCCTACCTTGCTCATGGCCTTTGGCGAAGAGGAGTCATTGCAATCCATTAGCTGGGAGGGGAGGGTGGTCGTTATTGGTGCTGGCATAGCGGGGCTTGCGGCTGCGCAGCGCCTACTGTCTAAAGGGTTGCAAGTGCAAATATTGGAAGCCAGCGGGCAGATTGGAGGGCGTATTCGTCCGTTGCAGGGATTTGCCGATTTCGATATTGAGTTGGGGGCCGAAGAGATCCATGGCAGCCGAAGCGAGTGGTATCGGTTAGTGAAAAGTACCAATGCAAAGATATTCCGCGACAACAATACCGACTTTTATTTTTACAACAATCGGCTCATCGAAGACCGTGTTGCTAATAGCACACCCGATCTGAAAAAGGCCTTTGATTTTGAGCGTAGCGCTAAAAAACATCGCGGCGCCGATGCGACGGTGTTGCAACAATTGCAGAAAAGTAGTGTGCCTCCCGCCGCTTATTCGATCGTGAATGCTTTGCTAAGTAATGAATATGGCACCTCCAACGATCGGCTTAGCATGCGTGGCATTACTGAAGAGGAGGAGCGCTGGAGTGCCGGCGACGACAACTACGCTATCAGTGGGCGCAATTATTTGTCTATTTTGCAGGAAAAATACGCCGATGCTATCTCCAAAGTAACGTTGAATGCGCCGGTGCAGCGTATAGACTATACGGGTCAACGCATTGAGCTACAAACACCCGCTCAGACGGTCATCGCGGATCGGGTAATCATCACTATACCATTAGCGGTACTACAAGCGGGCGATGTACAGTTTACGCCTGATTTGCCATCCGAAAAACGCAGCGCTATTGCTAACATTGGCATGGGAGCAGGTATGAAGATCATCCTAAAATTCAGGGAGCCTTTCTGGGGGGCAGGGGTAGGTTCGATTTATGGCAGTGGCTACGTGCCCGAATTTTGGGCAACCAATGAAGGGCGCGGCGCTACGCCCGTGCTTACCGCTTTTGTGATGGGCGCCAATGCTGAATACCTGAGCGCGCAAGGCCAGCAGGCTATACCGATTGTGATGAGCGAATTAGACGCTATGTATGACAATCGGGCGGCTTCGACTTTTGTGGAAGGGCGCATCATGGATTGGGGCAAGGAGCCTTACATCAAAGGCGCTTATTCCTATCCGGTAGTGGGCGGCGGCATAACGGCTCGTGCTACATTAGCGAAAGCACTTCATGAGCGGCTGTTTTTCGCTGGGGAAGCCACGCACACCCAAGGGCACAACAGCACGGTGCATGGTGCGCTCGAAACGGGTATCCGTGCAGCCGACGAAGTGATTAAGAGCATTCGATAGTGCTACTTTCGGGCGAGGTAAATCAATTCAGAACAATGTTCGGGTTTGAAAATTGTCTGTGCCATGCGCTGGATGTCGGCGGCCGTTATCTCTTGATACAGACGTGCTTCATCATTAATGACGGTAGCATCGCCGGTCAATTCAAAGAAAGCAAGGCTAATCGCTTTGTTCAATACACTCATTTCCGAAAAAGTAAGTGTACTTTCCACCCTGTTTTTGAGTTTTTGCAATTCGGTATTGCCTAAAGGCTGTTCGCTAAGTTCGTGCAGCTCTTGCCAAATGGCATTTTTGGCAGTTTCAATGGAAATACCTTCGTTCGGTTTACCCTCTATGATCAGCAGACCTGCATCCAAGCTACCAGATAAATAGCAATCAATAGCTGAAAACAATTGTTGCTGCTTGAGCAAGCGCCGAAAAAGCCGTGAAGATTGGCCATTGCTCAGCACGTCGGTCAGCAGATCGGTCGCGTAAAAGTCGCGTTCCATGCGCCCAGGCACATGAAAAGCCAAGTAAATCGCATCCATTGGTACATTGGCTTCTAATGTTCGGCTGCGCGCTGCCACTTGAGGTGGTTCGTTGGGGAGTTGCCGAAGCGGCGTAGCTCCTGGTGGTATATCGCCAAACCATTTTTCAGCCAAGCTACACACGTCGGCTGTACTGACATTGCCGGCCACTACCAGAATGGCATTATTGGGGCGGTAATATTTGAAAAAGAAGTCCTGTACATCTGCCAGTGTAGCATTTTCGATGTGCGAAAGTTCTAACCCAATCGTAGGCCACCGATATGGATGCACCTGATAAGCCAGTGCCGACAAGTGATGCCAAGCATCGCCATAGGGTTGGTTAAGACAAGTTTCCTTGAATTCTTCAACCACCACTTTTTGCTGGGTTTCCAGCACCTGTGGGTCGAAGTTAAGGCTAAGCATTCGATCGGATTCCAACCAAAACGCAACTTCCAGATTCTGCGCGGGCATCACATCGTAGAAATTGGTCATGTCATTGTTGGTAAAGGCATTGTTTTCGCCACCTGCCATTTGGATTGGTGTATCGAAATCCGGTACATAGGCAGAACCGCCAAACATGAGATGCTCAAAAAGATGCGCAAAGCCCGTTTTCTGTGGATGCTCATCGCGGGAACCAACATTATACAAAACATTGACGGCTACGAGCGGCGTGCTTCGATCTTCGTGCACGAGCACTTTCAAGCCATTGTGTAGTTCAAAACGGTTGTATTGTATCAATCAGTAGTCGCTTTAACTTTAGAAATTACACGGTTGTTTTTCGGAAAATTTAGTTTGAAAACACTTGATGCGTCGTAAGGTTTAAGGTGCTAAACTCGAATTGGCTGCAATATAGCGACATGGCTTTCCAGGAAACTGATAATGCTACTGGCCACATCTATTTGGGTGGCATTTTCAATACCCTCCAGCCCTGGCGAGGCGTTCACTTCCATCACCAATGGGCCGCGCCGCGAAGATAAAATATCTACGCCGGCAATATCCAGCCCCATGGCCCAAGCTGCCTGTACGGCAATCTCGGCTTCGGCTTCGCTAAGCGTGACGGGCACGGCACTGCCGCCTCGGTGCAAGTTAGATCGGAATTCGCCTGGTTTCGCCTGTCGGCGCATAGCTGCTACGACCTCCCCGTGTACCACAAAGGCGCGAAGATCAGCGCCCGCAGCCTCGGCAATGAACTCCTGCAAGAGTATGCGCTGCCCAATTTTCTGAAATGTTTCGATGATGGACGTAGCTTGCAGCAGATTATGCGCCAGCAGTACCCCCACGCCATGCGTGCCTTCGAGGAGCTTAATGACCACCGGAAAACCGCCTAATGACTCGATTAAATCATCTAATTGCTGGGCTTCGCCGGGCAACATGGTGCGTGGCACAGGCACGCCGCATCGCATGAGCTGTTGTAGGCTGCGCAATTTGTCGCGGGTAAGTAGCAGGGCAGCCGCATGGGTAGTGCTGAATACATCCATAGCCTCGAACTGACTGATCAGGGCAGCACCTGCCTGTGTGACCGATGCGCCAATGCGTGGTATGATGGCATCCAAGTAATTGAGATGCTGCCCATTGTAATAGACTGTCGGACGGTTGTCTTCCAGCCAAAGACTACAGCATAGGTGGTCAATCACCTGTACAAAGTGCCCACGCGCGCTTGCCGCCCGTTGCAAGCTCTGGGTAGAGTAAAGAGCGGGGTCGCGGGAGAATATGGCGATGTTCATTCGCGGGTTCTGAATAGTGAATAAACAATTCTGTGCACTCAATCAGCAGTATGATGCTTTATTTTGCTATACAACTGGCTCTTTTCCTTACGCAAATAGATGAAAAAAGTTACAATGCGAAGTTGGTATTTTTATTGATACCATCAGCAAAATAGTGCGCAGCGAAGGTAAACGATTTCTGTAAATAGAAGTTGAATTCCCGATTTACATTGGTCGAAAATTTCAATATTTTCATATCTGGTTAACATACGCCGAAAAGTGCCCTTGCCGGCTGTCGTATTTAGCGAGGCACCTCTATTTTTTGCACAATCTCCCGAATCACATCGCGGGTTTCGTACCCTTCCATTTCGCGCTCTGGCGTCAGAATAATGCGATGATTGAGCACTGGAAAGGCAACGTATTGTACGTCGTCGGGCGTCACAAAATCACGACCATAGATAGCAGCCAACGCTTTTGCCATTTTTAAGATAGCTAAGGACGCGCGCGGGGAAGCCCCCAAAAATAGGTCGCTACTGTGGCGGGTATGATGTACAATGGCGGCAATATAATCCAATAGGGCATCACTGATGAAAACTTGCTCCGTTAGCTCCTGACAACGGCGAATATCAGCAGCGCCAAACACTGCTTTTACATTTGCCTTGCGGCGAATACCAAAATCATTGCTGAAGCGGCGTAGTATGGCTTGTTCTTCTTCGAGGCGGGGGTATTCCATCTTAATTTTGACCAAGAAACGGTCCAGTTGGGCCTCTGGGAGTTTGTAAGTGCCCTCTTGTTCGATCGGATTCTGGGTTGCGATGACAAAAAAAGGAAAATCCATTGGGTGCGTGGAGCCATCCACGGTAACTTGGTACTCCTCCATCACTTCAAACAATGCCGCTTGCGTCTTGGCAGGCGCTCGGTTGATTTCATCAATGAGTATGATATTAGCAAAAATGGGCCCCCGATTGAAGAAGAATTCCGACTCTTTCAAGTTGAATACGGTGGTGCCGAGTACGTCGCTGGGCATTAGGTCGGGCGTAAACTGTATGCGCGAAAACTGCAACTGCATAGCTTGCGATAAGAGCTTGGCTAACAGGGTTTTAGCAATGCCTGGTACACCTTCCAATAGCACATGCCCGCCAGAAAAGACAGCCGCTATCATCAGATCGAGCGCTTCGTGCTGCCCAACAATAACCTGCTGTACCTCGGCGCGAAGTGCTTGCACGCCCTGCTGGATATGGCTAAGATCGAGGCGGTTTTGTAAAAATACGGGGGTAGCAGAAGTGCTCATGTCCGACGGTGCAGGCGCCGATAAGTCGGGGTTTTCCTGTGGTTGTTCTGAGTTTGGGAATTCTTCGTGAAGCATGATGCGGTGTTTAAAATTCAATCAAAACAAAATATAAATATTTGATTATCAGTTTTTTATAGGCTTTTGAATGCGCGCTGTGCGGCATAACACTTGGTTACAACCGTCCTGTTGCAAATCTTGATGCACAAAAATAGTTTTTTTTGAAAACCTATGTCTGATTTGTTCCAGAGGTAATACGGTTTTTACAATCGGCGCAAGACTTCTATTTCAAAGATCAGTACCGAATTAGGAGGCACCAACACCTGCCCGCGGGCATCGCGTAGTCCGCTTTCGCCATAAGCCAACTGCGAAGGAATCAGCAGCAGGGCCTGAGCGCCCGGCCTTAGCAATTGTAAACCTTCATTCCAGCCGTCAATCATATTGCCAATGTAGAATTCTAAAGGTTTGCCACGCTGTCGGGAAGCATCAAACACCTGCCCATTGGTGAAATACCCCCGATAATGCACGGATACCCGTTCGCCCCACGACAGTGGCGCACCAGTGCCAGGTTTTAAAATCTGATAAAACAAGCCTGATGGCGTGGATTGTACTTCCAGCAAATGGTCGAGCGCATAATGAATAATGGCATTATGATCCTTTTCAGACTGTTGTTGCGGGTCTGCAATCAGCGCCGCCGAAAGGCGCAGGAGTAGTCCTTCTTCATCGGCGGGCGGCGGTGGCAAGAAGGATTCGCCGGACGAAGCCGGTGTACTTTGGCGGCAGCCCAACAGCAGTAAGAGCAACAAGAGTGACCAAAAGGTTAGGTTATTTATCATTTTTGCGATACTTTTCATAAGAGTATGTTTAAAATTCGTTTTTGAAGTCGAAAATGATCAGATTTGGGTTCTCACGAAGCGTTTTTTGAGCTGCATAGCAGCGCTACGGAGCGAGAAAAAGGCAAAGTGAGGTTCCATAGATGAACATTTGCAGACCAAAGTATGAAATTTAAACATGCTCTAAACAAATACCAAAATATCCGATGCTATGCAGCACCGAAAATAAGCATCTTTTCCATACAAAAGCAGGAAGCAGGACAAAGTAAATGAATTCGTTACCAGGAAGGGCGGGCGCATGTATTGGGTTTTTGCTATCTTTGCTATGCCAAAACTAAAATAGCACCAGTCCCAAGCTATTGCCTTATATTGTAAAATTTAGATTCACATTCATTTATATAAAAAAGCTGATCGTCATAAATAGCTATGATACAACAACTTACGCCAGGAGTTATACTAGGTATTATTTCAGCATATTTTTTATTGCTGATTATTATATCTTGGTTTACGGGTCGGGATTCCAGCAATGAAAGCTTTTTTCTGGCGGGGCGGCAGTCACCGTGGTTTGTGGTAGCATTTGGCATGATTGGCGCATCCTTATCGGGGGTTACGTTCATCTCTATACCCGGCGCAGTAGGGGCAGGCGCTGAAAATCAAGCCTTTGCCTACATGCAGATTGTATTCGGCTACCTGCTTGGTTATGTCGTGATTGCTTTAGTCTTACTTCCGCTCTACTATCGGCTCAATTTGACTTCCATTTACAGCTATCTCGAACAGCGGCTTGGTTTTTTTGCATACAAAACGGGCGCTGCTTATTTCTTGCTATCACGCGCCATTGGCTCTTCTTTCCGCCTGTTTTTGGTAGCGATTGTGATACAACGATTCGTGATGGACGCCTACGGCATCCCCTTTTGGCTTACGGTACTTGCTACCATTGCACTGATCTGGGTTTATACCTTTCGCGGTGGCATCAAAACAGTAGTTTGGACGGACACTTTACAAACGTTCTGCATGATTACTTCGGTGATTCTCACCATTATATATATCGGACAGGCTTTAGAAATGGATGTCTGGGGACTCACAGCCATGATTCGTAACAGCGAGTATTCGCAGGTTTTCTTTTTTAAAGGCGGTTGGAATGACCCCAATAATTTTTTCAAACAATTCTTTAGTGGTGCGCTGATCACGATCGTAATGACCGGCTTAGACCAAGATATGATGCAAAAAAATCTTACCTGCCGCAGCCTGCGCGATGCCCAGAAGAATATGTTTACCTTCAGTTTTATTCTGATATTTGTCAACTTGCTGTTTTTGGCCTTAGGCGCGCTTCTCTACCTCTACGCGGCGAGCGTAGGGCTGGACATTCCCGAACGCTCCGATCAACTGTATCCAACGATTGCCATTCAGCATTTAGCTCCGGTAGCGGGTATTGTGTTTATTCTTGGATTGATTGCCGCCGCTTATTCCAGCGCCGATTCTACCCTGACCGCCCTCACCACGTCGTTTTGTATTGATTTTCTGGATTTGTACAATCAGGATCGCAGCGAAGCCGACAAAAAGCGTATTCGTTTATTTGTGCTTGTTGGCTTTTTTTTTTTGTTTTTTTTTTTTGTTTTTTTTCCCCCCCCCCAAAACAACACCGCCGTTATCAATCAGCTATTTAAAGCCGCCGGATATACCTATGGCCCGCTGTTAGGGTTGTTCACGTTTGGCATTCTGCTGCGTCGACAGACCCCAGATACCTGGGTGGTGGTTGCGATCTGTGTGGCCGCGCCGGTACTATCTTTTGTTATAGATACCTATTCTGAACAGTGGTTCAACGGCTTTAAGTTCGGCTTCCTGATTTTGGCTTTCAATGGGCTGCTCACTTTTCTGGGCTTGCTGGCTATCTCCAAACCTGCAGAAGCGGCCACAACCTGACGCCACGCGCTATGATTTTTAATGTATAATCATTATGACAACCAGCCAATTAGCACACATCATTGATGCATTAGCCGAGCAAGACTTTGCCATTGTGGACGCCTTTTTGGATGCTTCCGAATTGCACCTTTTGCGCGACACCTTGCTGGCGCATTATGCAGCTGGGCACTTCAAAGATGCGGGTATTGGCAATCAGGTTGCCTATCAGCAAAATAAAGCCGTGCGAGGCGACCAAATTGAATGGATTGAACGCGGGCAGCTACCCAATGCCTGTCATTTTTTCTTTGATCGAATAGAAGCGCTGAGCAAGTATCTCAATGCTACTTGCTACTTGGGCATTCGCAGTTGGGAGTTGCATTTTGCGATGTACCCGCCGGGCAGTTTTTACAAACGGCACCTTGATGCCTTTCAAAAAGGCAATGCGCGAAGAATATCGGTGGTATGCTACTTGAACACCGATTGGCAAGAATCCTACGGCGGCCAACTACGCTTGTATCTACCTGCTAATACCCACCTGGATGTAACACCAATAGGCGGACGCTTGGTCTGCTTTCGAAGTGACAGCTTAGAGCATGAGGTATTGCCTGCAACCCACGAACGGCTTAGTATTACGGGTTGGCTCAAGAGCGAAGCAGCGATTTTACCTTTTTGACGGTACGGGCGGCAGCCTTCGCTTCGAGGCACGCACATTTTTCATTAAACTTTTTGTAAAAGTATTGAGCGGAAAATTTGAAAAAAATCAAACTTATATTACCTTTGTGCATTGAATGTATTGATATGTATCTCAGCTATACATAAAAATTTGGTTTTTGGGATTATGCTAAAGGCGGCGCCCTTCTAACTCAAGGGATTGCTGCCTTTTTTTATGGGCATCACTGGCGGGAACTGTAAGAAACGTTGCTTTTCAGATGTCGTAAATCTTAAATATTTGCGACATCTGAAGCGAGCTAATAAGCTAGTTAGCGATAATTCGTACTGATAATCAGTCTATTGTAAGAAAATGAATAGGCCTTTATTTTGGAGAAATGGTATAATTTTTTAATCTTTGAAAGATTTACAAAACCTTTTGTAAGATTCGCAGGCTGAGGCAGTTAAAGCAAAATTTTACGATAAAATAATCCGGCAGAACAGGCTGACATTGCTCAAAATTTGTTGTTCCAAATAAAACCCATACCACAATGTCGCACATAGAATCCAAACCCATTATGGCTGCTGTTCGGGTTCGCCCCGGCGAATTTGATGCAGATAAACACTGGTACCCAAAAGCGCATAATGCGACAATCCATCCGATGGTTAATTTTTTTCTCAACTTAGAACAGGAGCGGGTTATCAGTCGTTATTGCCATTTGCATCCAAAGGTGGACGCCTCAGTACTCCGCGAGCTGCTCAACTACGAATGCCGCCATTTTATGTGGGCAGGCGCCGACCTCATCAATGTCACGTCGGCGGGTGGCAAGCGGCAGATGGTAGTGATCGAAAACAACTCCTGCCCTTCCGGGCAAAAGTCTATGCCCCTCTTAGAAGACCACAAAGAGCAAGGCAGCTATCGGCTACTCATCGAGCATACCTTCGCTCCTTTTGTACGCAAGCGCAGTAGCATACAGGGGGGGCTTGCCGTCATTTATGACAAAAACCCGATGGAAGCCTCTGGCTATGCCGCTATCATTGCAGATGTGTTTGAGGAAGAGGTATTGTATGCGCCATTTCATCAGCATGATCCGAATCCGCCAGTGCGCTTCACCGATGGCATTATGGAAATACGTGACGAGGCCGGCACCTGGCACCCAATTCGAGCAGCCTTTCGCTACGTGACCCAGCGCCCCTGGAATCGTATTCCGCTGCAAACCAAGACGCGCATTCTCAACCCCGTAATTGCCTGTCTGTCAGGCGGTCGTAATAAAATGGTCGCCGCAAAAGCCTACGATGTGTTCAATGGCGAGATCGAGTACGCTGGCTTGCGCATTAATACGCCAGAGACCATCTGGGATGTAAGCAAAGAAGAAGTACCACTTTGGATTCGAAAAATGGGAGGACAAGCAGTAGTGAAGATTCCTTATAGCAATGCAGGGCAGGGGGTATTCACCATCGTGACGCCTGAGGAATTAGACGAGTTCATGACAAAGGAGTTTCCTTACGATCGCTTCATTGTACAAAGCCTTATTGGCAACTACCATTGGAGTTCTACCAGTTCGGTGGGTAAGCTTTATCATGTTGGCACTATTCCAAATTCAAAAGGCAGAACTTTTGTAGCCGACCTGCGCATGATGGTTAGCTCCACCGAGCAGGGCATCCGCCCGTTGTGCGTGTATGCGCGGCGTGCCCGAAAGCCACTGGAGGATAAAATCGAAGCGGGTTTTGACTCGTGGGAAGTGCTGGGCACCAACCTGTCCATCAAACGTAGCGATGGTACCTGGGGTAGCGACACCGACCGCCTGCTGCTAATGGATCGGCGCGACTTTAATAAATTAGGTATTGGTGTGGACGACCTGATCGAAGCCTACATCCAAACCGTTCTTTCCATGATTGCCATTGATAAAATGTGTAAAAACTTAGTCAATAAGCAAGGTAAGTTTCGGATGCGCCTGTTCAAATCCCTCAACGACGACCAGTCGCTTATCCAAGAAATTTTACCCTGATTCGCTTTCGGCAGATTTTGCTGCGCACTGCAATTTTTTGTTATATTTGTTCCAGCACCTCCCCGACTGTTGCTGCCTGAACGGGCGGGCCACGGATACGCTATACGTAAAAGTACACGAATTACCACGATGAAAAGTAGGACACTACCATGGACAGTTTATTATTTCAAACAACAGAGGAAGCGACACAAGTTATCCACGAATTGAATGTAGAAGAAGCGCCTCCGGGCTGCGTATCGAAGTACTGGTTAGAACTTGTAAAGGATGGCATTGGCGTACCAATACGCGTACCTGTACTGGTAGCGCGCGGGCGCCGGGCGGGCCCTGTATTGGGTATCACCGCTGCCATCCATGGTAATGAGTTGAATGGTATTCCACTGATTCAGCGCTTGTTTCGGCATTTGGATACTGCTCAAATGCGGGGTACGCTGGTCGGCTTACCCGTGCTCAACGTGCCTGCTTTGCTGCGTAATCAGCGTGCTTTTATGGATGGTGCAGACTTAAACCAGATCATGCCTGGCAAAGCCAATGGCAACGTCAGCGAGGTCTATGCGTACCGCCTTATAAATTGCATTGTATCCCGATTTGAATACTTAGTGGATGTTCATACTGCGAGCTTTGGGCGTGCCAATTCATACTATGTCCGTGCTGATATGGATGCCCCGATCACCAAACGCATGGCCATGCTGCAAAATGCACAAATCATTGTACACAATCCACCTTCCGATGGTACCTTGCGTGGGGCGGCAGCAGCAGCTGGTATCCACGCTATTACCTTAGAGATTGGCAATCCGAATTCCTTTCAGAAGAGCTTGATTCGTTCGGGACAACATGGCATTCGAAATTTGTTAGCGCATTTAGGCATGGCACCCAACATGATCGAACCGCCGGAATATCCACCTGTGCTGTGCCGCCGATCCTACTGGGTGTACACGGATAGCGGTGGTATTTTGCTGGTGCACCCAGAAGTAAATGCCCAGGTTCGGCAAGGTGAGCATATCGCTACCCTGCATACGATATTCGGTGACCCAATAAAAAAATATTTTGCCCCAGAGGCTGGCATTGTCATCGAAAAAAGTGTCGGCCCAATCAACCAAACCGGCGGCCGGATACTACATCTGGGTATATTGTAATAAAGTGGCAAACGCAGCCCAACCCAAAACAATATGCGTATGCAAACCATTGACGAAATACTACAAGAGCTTCAACGCATTATCGGCGACTCGGTGGAGGCGAACGATTACCTCAGCATTTTTGCTTGGGTGTACTGGCGCACCACGCAACGCATCCAGGAGGGTATCCAGCGTGGCGAATTTCTGGATAGTGCCGCTATGGAACGTTTTGATGTGGCTTTCGCCAAACGGTATATTGATGCTTATTGGCAGTTCCGGCGCCACGAAACGCCTACATCATCTTGGTTGGTTTCTTTTCAAGCACGCACCCAACCGCTTACAATCATACAGCACCTTCTATTGGGTATGAATGCGCATATCCATTTTGACCTGGGGCTTGTAGCTGCCGAACATGCCACCCATAGCGACCTGAAAACCCTCGAAACCGACTTTATGAAAGTAAATGATATACTCGAAGAACTCATTGATGAAGTACAAAACCGCGTCGGTAGGGTTTCTCGTATCGTCATATGGATAGATCGTCTCGGTGGCCAGCGCGACGAAGCCCTTGCAAATAGTAGCATTCGCATCAGCCGGCAATACGCTTGGCACGTAGCCCGACAATTGCTACAGCGCAGTCCGGAACAACGCCCGCAATACATTGAGCAAACAGACGTCTATGTTGCTCGTGTGGGGCAGCGCATTGTAGCGCCACCGCTACGGCCGCTTCGCTGGTTGCTACGCATCATAAGCCGATTCGAAGAAAAAGAGGTGCAGCAAATTATTCGACACTTGGAAAAAATATAAGGCATCGCCTGTAGCCAAGTTTAACAAAACAAAACAGCCATCAAACGTAAACAACGTGGGCCACATCGCGGGCGTACTCGTCGTAGCATTGTGCTGTTTTTAAAAATTTCCTATTTTTGACCGGGCTTAAAAACGATGAAAAATTCATGTCCCTGCTCGACCAAAACGACCACAGTATCAGTCTTAACAAATACATCAGCGATACGGGGCACTGCTCGCGCCGCGAAGCGGATAAACTTATCGCGGCGGGACGGATACAACTCAATGGTGTGACTGCTCGCCTTGGCAACCGCGTAAGCCCCGGCGACGAGGTGCGCCTCGATGGTGTGCTTATCACATCACAACACAAGCCGCCTACCCTTTACATCATGCTCAATAAACCAGTAGGCATCACATGTACAACCGACCAGAGCATCTCCGGCAATATTATAGATCACATCGGATACCCAGAACGTATTTTTCCGATTGGCCGCTTAGATAAACCTTCGCAAGGGCTTATTTTACTGACCAACGACGGGGACATTGTCAACAAAATACTACGCGCAGGCAATCAACACGAAAAGGAATACATCGTAAGTGTCAATCGCCCGCTTACCAAGGATTTTCTGCACCGAATGGCCAACGGCGTGCCAATACTGGATACCACAACACAACCCTGCACCGTAGAGCAGTTGGGCAAACATACCTTTCGTATTATACTCACCCAAGGGCTAAACCGCCAAATTCGACGCATGTGCAGCCATCTGGGCTACGAAGTTAGCTCGCTACAGCGCACCCGTATTATGCATATCCGGCTGGGCAAGCTCCAACCAGGGCAATGGCGCCCACTCACCACCCACGAAACCAATATACTGCTCGAAAAGGTGAAGCATTCAAGCAAAATAGCACCGTAACATGCTATGGTATAATTCTATTGAAAATCAATTTTTTAAAAATTTATAAAAGCAGCATATTTAGCCGAAAATAGTCTAATGTCTGAAAAAGTATAATCGCACAACACCTTTGCCCGCATCAAGCCCGCGCTGGCGCCTGACAGCAATGCACCCAGCGTTGCGAAAAAAGTTTTCATCGCCATAGGGCATAATATTCCAAAAATAGTTACCTTTAAAAGCGAAAAATGCTTATCTTTGTGCCCGCCTTTCGGGGTGGTAGGTCAAACGTTCTTTATCATGGACCCTCTGATACCTTATTCCATACCGGTAAAAGGCTTGAAAAACGGCACGTATCACTTTGATTTTCAAGTTGATAGCACGTTTTTTAGCCAATTCGAAGGCTCGCCGGTGACTGACGGCAACATCCGGTTAGAACTGGTTTTTGACAAACGCCCGGATTTGTACGTGCTACAATTTGATTTCAAAGGTACGGTAAAAGCGACCTGCGATCGTTGCTTAGCAACTATTGATTTGCCCGTGGCTGACCAGCAGCAGTTGCTCGTAAAACTCAGCCCAGAAATAGTAGCAGAAGAGGCGGATGTCATTTTTATCAGCCCGGAATTGCAACAACTCAACGTGGCCCGATATGCTTATGAATACATCATTCTGGCTATGCCAATGAGCACAGTGTATGATTGCGAAAATGACCCAAATGCCAATTGTAACGAAGAAATGCTGCGTTACCTGAGCTACGAAGAACCAGAAGAACCAGAAACAAGCAACCCGCTTTGGGAAGCACTGAAAAATTTGAAAGACGACAATAATTGATCAGCGCAGGGAGCAAAAAAACATCAGTCCAGCCATAGTCAAATAAGGCAGTTATGCACGGATTTTTGCAGCTAACTTTTTAAAAGTGAACAACTTACTTCTGGCCGAAAATATACATTTGATTTTAAAACACGATTTATATTTTTTAAACCATATTAATCAGAGACGATGGCACATCCCAAGAGTAGAATTTCGAAACAGCGCAAGCGTAAGCGTAGAACGCACCACAAGGCTGCCACTCCTCAGGTTGCTACCTGCACTACTACAGGTGAGCGTCATGTATATCACCATGCTTATTACGATAGCGAGGGCAATATGTATTATCGCGGCAAGGTTATGAAGAAAGCCGCCGAGGAGGATGTCTAAAATCGCGTGACTGGCTATGAAGGGGGCTTTAATTGAACCTAAACGACTGTCAATCAGTTTTTTATAATTAAAAAAACGCATCCATCGAAAGAAGCTATTTCCAAAATTTCCGCTTCGGTCAGGTGCTCCAAAAATAAGTTTAAGCTCCTTTCCACTTCAGAGCTGGTACGGGGCTTATTGTTTTGTGGGTACTCCTTTTTCGAGGGTTAAGCAAATTATGAAAAATGTTAATGATATATCGAAATGTTAGCATATTCAATACTTTTAGTTGCTAACCTTTAGTAAAATCTTATATGAAAAAAATCATCAAAACGCCTAAAGCGCCCATGCCTATTGGCCCTTACAATCAGGCCGTAATACACCAACAAACGCTTTATATTTCTGGGCAAATCGCTATTGACCCGGCCACCGGCGAGTTGGTCACCGAGAGTATCGAAGCCGAGACTCGACGGGTCATGGAAAACCTCAAAGCCATACTCGAAGAAGCCGGACTAAGTTTTGAACATGTGCTAAAAGCCTCTGTGTTTGTAAAAGATATGCACCATTTTAGCCGAATCAATGGCGTATATGCAACCTATTTTAATGAAGCCACTGCCCCTGCCCGCGAATTGGTAGAGGTAGCCAATTTGCCTCGCTTTGTGAATATCGAAATCTCCATAATAGCCGCCTTTGAATAAAGCCCTTGGGAGTAGTTGAGGTGTGCAGTAGGGTAGCGGCCTTATCCGCGAAACGCCAGTTGAACAGTGAAAAACAACAAGCGCTATCGTGCTGCGACGTTTAGCACTGCGCCGACTTTTTGAGGAAAGTAAATAGCCAACTCAACAAAATCTTGCTTTTTGTTGTATAATATCGTATCTTTGTGGCAACAAATGAAAAGAGACCGAGGGAACGCGATGTTCCCTCTTTTTTTTACATGCAATGGAATCAACAGTGGAAGCACGAATCGCCGACTGGTTGGACGAAAAACTGAAAGAACCGGAGTTTGCCGATTGCTTTCTGATAGATATTCACTATTCGGAAAAGGCAAATAAATTAGAAGTTTTCTTGGATAGCGACACCGGTATTACATTCGATAAGTGCCGCCAAATTAGCCGCCACTTGGAAAATATACTCGATACCGACCAAATGCTGGGCGATAACTACACCCTGGAGGTGTCTTCGGCTGGCGTAGGGCGCCCCTTGAAATTGCCGCGCCAATACCTCAAAAATATTGGGCGCGAGGTAGAAATCATCCTAACATCCGGTACCATCAAAATCGGTAAACTGGCAGAAGCAACGGACTTCGCCGCCACGCTGGAGGAACTGGTTGTAACGCAAGAAGGTAAAAAGAAAAAAAAGGAACTCGTGCAAACGATCATTCCTTATGAAGATATAAAAAAAACAATTGTAAAAATTTCGTTCTGATGCATCCAAAGATTTACAACATGTAATACGTGGCGGCATTTTTTTAATAATTAATCACCAGCAATTTAATAATCAGTATTTTATATGAATTTGGTAAATACCTTTTCAGAATTTAAAACCGGAAAAAACATTGATCGCCCCACGATGGTGCGCGTACTGGAGGATGTCTTTCGCACCCTGATCAAAAAGAAATACGGTTCGGATGAGAATTTTGACGTCATTGTAAATACCACCACCGGCGACTTGGAGTTGTGGCGTATCCGTGAAATCGTACCAGACGGGGAAGTCACGGACGATCGCAGCCAGATTTCGCTTTCGGAAGCCCTTTCTATTGATGAAGACTACGAGATCGGGGAAGAATGCTATGAGCAACTCTTTTTAGAGGATTTTGGGCGTCGCGCTATCATGGCGGCCCGCCAGACCCTCATTTCCCGCATCATGGAATTGGAGAAAGATGAAATCTATCGCAAATACATTGAACGCATTGGCGAATTGGTCGTTGGTGAAGTCAGCCAGATTATGAAAAAAGAAGTGCTCATCTTAGATGATGCCACCAATAATGAACTGATACTGCCACGCACAGAAATGATACGGGGTGACTTTTTCCGCAAGGGGGACATGGTGCGCGGGGTGATACGGCGAGTGGAAATGAAAAATAATACACCGGTGGTGATTATGTCGCGCACAGATAATGAGTTTCTGTCAAAACTATTAGAACAGGAAGTACCGGAGATAGAAGATAGCCTCATTGCGGTGAAAAAAATTGTGCGCATACCGGGCGAACGCGCTAAGGTAGCCGTAGAATCGTATGATGATCGCATTGACCCCGTGGGCGCTTGTGTAGGTATGAAGGGGTCGCGCATACATGGCATTGTACGCGAATTGCGCAACGAAAACATTGATATTGTCAATTATACGAATAATGTTAGCTTGTTTATACAACGCGCACTCACGCCCGCCAAAGTTACAAACATTGAGTTGGACACTGAAAACCGCCGCGCTTTTGTATATCTTGATGCTGACCAGGTGTCCTTAGCAATTGGCAAAAGCGGCACGAATATCAAATTGGCAAGCCAACTGACGGATTATGAGATTGATGTATTCCGCAATACACAGGAAATTGAAATTGACGATGTGGATCTCGACGAATTTGCAGATGAAATTGAAGAGTGGGTAATTGATGCATTCAAAGCCATCGGTTGTGATACCGCTCGTAGCGTACTGTCTCTGAGCTTGGACGAACTGGTGCGCCGTACCGACCTGGAGGAAGAAACCGTAAAAGACGTGCTGCGCGTATTGGCTGAAGAATTTGAAGACTGATGCCAGCCACGCGTATCAGGAACGCTTTTCGCTAGTTGATTGTTAAGAACATTTGGAATTACTTGGTGTCGAAATCGTTTTTTACGTCAAGTGTTACCAAACTGACCATTTTACCGTTATCTTTGCATCGCAGCGTAATGCGCAGCGACATAATGTACATTTTTTTTTTACAACAGGCGAAAGCTTTGTACAATGAACCTTTTTATTTTATTCATCCAAAACAGATAGTAAGATATGTAAGGCATCTCAGCATGATACAGGCTTTTGTCTATCTCAAAAAACGTTGTCCAAGAACGTTCTAAAAACATATAATGGCAACACGTTTAGTCAAGATAGCAAGCGAATTAAATGTAGGTACTTCTACCATTGTAGAATACCTCAACAATCATGGGTTTGAGATTGAAGATAAACCCTCTGCTAAAGTAACAGATGAGATGCACGAAGTGCTGGTCAAGGAATTTCAAAAAGACCGTGTAATCAAAGAGCAAGCCGACCAGCTCATTTTTGGTACGCGCCCCGCTACTACTCAGCGCAAAGACGCACCTATCAAAGAAAAGCCAGCTTCTACAGGTATAAAAGAGAAAGAAGAAGTAGCCATCCTCGAAGTGAAAAAAGAGGAGTCTGCCCCAGTAGTGGAGCGCCCCCGATTGTTGCAATCGCGTTTGAAAGTAATAGGTAAAATAGACCTTGACAAGCAAACGAATCCGATAAAACCAGCCGAATTAGAAACACCTCCGCCACCAGTTGTCGAACCGCCAGTAGAACAACCGACTGTGCCGCCCACCCCTGTGGTGGAAGAAGTGTTGGCCAAAGAACCACAGAAGACCGCCTCCGCAAAACCTGCTGCGCCAGAACCTACAAAACCACCCGTAGCGGAGCCGGTATCGCCTGCTCCAAAAACAGCACCAGAGGAAGTGACACCAAGTTCTAATGTCTTTCGGGCTGAAGCACCAGAACTACGCGGGCTAAAGATTTTGGGCAAAATTGATACCGATAAATTCAAAAAGCCCAAAAAGAAAAAAGAGAAAGAAAAACCTAAACCCGCAGCACCCGCAGTACCCGCGCAAGACGCCAACAAACCCAAACCCGCTACCCCCGCACCCGATAGTGCATCGGATGCCGACAAGAAAAAGCGTCGCCGCAAGCGCAAAAAAATTACGACACAAGCGGACGGGAAAAAACCAGAAACCAGCGGCAATCAAGGCCAAGGGCAGCAACGCCGTGGCAATGACCAACCACGCGGCGGAGAACAAAAAGATGATGCTATTCTGCAGCGCGAAATAGAAGAAAAGATCAAGGCGACTATGGCGCGCCTATCGGGGGGGGGGAAAAAGAAACGCCAAAAGATGCGCCGCGACAACCGCGAACGTATCCGCGAGCGCCAAGAACAACTCGAACAGGAGGGTCAAAGCGACAAAATACAGGTCACAGAATTCGTTTCGGTATCGGAATTAGCCAGCCTACTCAACGTAGCCGTCACAGATGTCATCACGGCTTGCCTCAATCTTGGCGTAATCGTTTCTATCAACCAGCGCTTAGATGCTGAAATCATCGAATTGATTGTAGAAGAATTCGGGCATGAGGTGGAATTCATCAGCGTGGAAGAGCAAACCGAAGAGGAAGAAGAAATCATTGACGCCCCAGAGGATCTGAAACCACGCGCGCCTATTGTCACGGTTATGGGGCACGTAGATCATGGTAAAACCTCGCTGCTCGATTATATCCGCGAAGCCAACGTAGTACGTGGAGAAGCAGGGGGTATCACGCAGCACATCGGTGCTTATGAAGTGGAAGTGAGCGGCAAAAAAATTACATTCTTAGATACGCCTGGTCACGAAGCCTTTACGGCAATGCGTGCGCGGGGTGCTAAAATCACCGATATTGCGGTAATCGTAATTGCTGCTGACGATAGCATCATGCCACAAACCCGCGAGGCTATTAGTCACGCACAAGCTGCCAATGTACCGCTTATCTTTGCTATCAATAAAATAGACAAACAAAACGCCGCACCAGAAAAAATAAAGCAAGAGCTGGCGAACATGAACCTGTTGGTGGAAGAATGGGGTGGCAAATACCAATCGCAGGATATTTCTGCGAAAACAGGATTGAACATAGACCTACTACTCGAAAAGATTTTGCTGGAAGCGGAAATCTTAGAATTGAAAGCCAATCCGAAGCGCATGGCCATTGGCACCGTCATTGAAGCCTCCTTAGATAAGGGACGCGGCTATGTGTCCAAAATTTTGGTGCAAAATGGTACACTCGACATTGGCGACCCGGTCGTCGCAGGAGAATATTCCGGTAAGGTAAAAGCAATGTTCAATGAGCGCGGCAAGCGCGTACAACAGGTGGGGCCATCCACTCCAGTGTTAGTGTTGGGGCTGAACGGCGCGCCTCAGGCGGGCGAGCGTTTTAAAGAGATTGAAAATGAACAAGAAGCCCGCCAGATTGCATCCAAACGCGCACAGATCGCACGCGAGCAAGCCAACCGCGCCACCAAGCGAATTAGCTTAGACGAAATCGGCCGCCGCTTAGCCCTCGGCAATTTCAAAGAATTGAACCTCATCGTGAAAGGCGACGTGGATGGCTC
>CALMSP010000182.1 GCA_937872405.1 uncultured Saprospiraceae bacterium
AGCATATATGTATGCGCCTTACACCTTTATCCTGAATCGCAACTCAGCCGAATTGATGCGGAATGTACAAATAGAAACCAAAGAAATCATCCAGGGGATTATCATTCCTGGGCTGGGGGCATTCATGGGGGCAATTATGACTTTATTTACGGCGATACTACTGATAGTAGTCACGCCCTGGGTAGCGCTAGTCGGAGTTGTCATCATTGGTGGCGGTAGCGCCCTGTTTTTCCGGGTAGTAAAAAATCGCTTGAAGCGCTATGGTCTTACTGCCAAAGAAGAACGCAAGGAAACCCTCAAGGCTATCAACCATGGACTTGGTGGATTAGTGGATGCGCGTATGCTACGTCGGGAGCCTTTTTTTATTAGTTACCTCACCAAAAGCGTAGCGAGTTTTGCCCGCGTCAATCGCCTGCGCCAGGTGATTGCCAAAGCTTCGCCCTACATATTAGAGACCATTTCTGTAGCTGGGTTGCTACTGATTGTTATGGCATTGTTGTTCACGGGCCGTGACGCCGCAAGCCTGATTCCTACGCTGGCACTTTTCGGCGTTGCCACCATGCGCCTGCGGCAAACGGTCTCGCAAATCGTCAGTGGCATCACCCAAATCCAGTATAGCCTGCCGGCAATCGGCAACGTGCTCGACGACTTGCAGGAGCTGGAGCACACACAGAAAAAGGATTTGAAAAAAAAGAAACCAGCCATATCATTCCAAGACAGCATCCGAATGGAAGGAATCAGTTTCACCTACCCCAATGCCGACTCGCCGGCGCTACAGGATATTGACCTGACTATCAGACGAGGTGAGTCTGTTGCCTTTGTTGGTGCCACTGGCTCTGGCAAATCCACTATCGTCAATATCATTTTGGGCTTATTAGAACCAACCCACGGAAAAATTACGGTGGATGGCGTTGATATCCGCGATAATCCAACAAACTGGAGGTCGCACATTGGTTATATTCCCCAGAGTATTTTTTTGACCGATGATACCATCGCCCGTAACATCGCCTTTGGACTGACCGACGCCGAAATGAACACCGAGCAACTCTGGACCGCCATCCGTGCCGCCCAACTGGAAGATTTTATCCTGAGCCTGCCACAGCGAGAGCAAACCATTGTCGGCGAACGGGGCGTACGCCTCTCCGGCGGGCAACGCCAGCGGATTGGACTGGCAAGAGCACTCTATCACAACCCCGATATTTTGATCATGGATGAGGCTACCTCGGCGCTGGATAATCAAACCGAAAGCCTGGTAATGGAGGCACTGGAAAATCTACGGGCTGAACGCACCTTTATTATGATTGCACATCGGCTGAGTACGGTGGAACAGTGTGACCGTTTGTACTATTTACAGGATGGCTCCATAGCTGGTATTGGTACTTTTTCAGAACTGGCGCTTGATAATCAATATTTCCGGGAAATGGTAGAGGCGCAGTGAGTTATACAAAGGAATACTATCAACAGGAATTACGCCTCAAATAGTATATAATTGCCAATCAGTCTATGAACTCGATATACTTATTTAAAGTTAAGTGGTGAAAAGTGATGCTGTTAGAGACAAAAAATAAACCCTATTTCAGGGATTGAACTTGACGAAAGGTGGAAAAGAAAACTGATAGAAGAAGAATTTTTTTCATACAGGTTAAGATTAAACAGGATTACTTGGAATTAAATAGATATTTATGCTTAAAAAAGTGTTTAAGAAGGTAGGATTCTCTACATCTTGGTCTGCGTTGAATAAGAAGCTATCTCGTAAAAACTTATACGAGTTTCTGGATGAAGAGTTTTCTCAAATAGAAAAGGATAGTCAAGTGTTATCAATAGGGGCAGGCGGGGGAGTTAATAAGTTACTGAATCACTTCGCTCAAAAGCAAAACTTTTCGGTCACTTCCTTTGATATTGATGAGAATCGGAATCCTGATATAGTGGGGGATATATGTAGTTATAATTTTGAAGTATTTTATGACGTGATTGTTATTTGCGAAGTTTTAGAACATGTCCATTCGCCTCATTTAGCGGTGGACAATTTATTTAGGACACTAAAAAATGGGGGTAAGGTTATTTTGTCAACTCCTTTTATTTTACCTATTCACGAAAGTCCTTATGACTACTATCGTTACACTAAATATGGATTAAGTTATTTATTCAGGAGTTTCGATGAAATAAAAATCAAGGAACGGAATTCATATTTTGAAGCAATTAACGTTTTAAGGGTTAGGTTCCCAAAGAATAAGAATAAGGTTTTTCTTTCTCGATTACTATCTTTAATAGCATACATAAACCTTCCAGTCGTCTTGTTGCTAAGTTATTTTTTTTCAAGCGATGCAATGACAACTGGTTATGTTATGACAGCTGTAAAGCCTAATAAATAACTATTTGAAGCCTATGCAATCTATTGTTTTTATTGGTGGTGATGGACGTTCAGGAACAACCTTGTTATTAAGGTTGGTCAATGAACATCCTCTGATTTGGATATCAGATGAGAGTAACTTTATTTTAAGATTGATTGATTTATATGGTCATGCTCAAGTTAGTACAGTATCTGAAGTTGAGAAATTGATAAAAGAATTGTATTCCGAAAAAAAATTTATTGACTTTGGGATAGAGAAGAGTTGGTTAGCAAAAGTTTTAGAGAAGAAGTTGCCACTTACAGTTGAAGAGATTACGAATGTCATTTTGTTGAAAAATGCAGAAACTCACAAGCCATCAGCTGTCATAGTTGGTATAAAAAAGCCTTATTACACTCAAGCACCATTTAAATTTGATCAATTTTTTTCACATGCTATTTTTATAAACATTTTAAGAGATGGAAGGGCTGTTTTTAATTCCAAACTTAAGGCAATTCATAGTACTTCTGGTGAGTTTTTTGAGACTGACCCATTCATTGCTGCTATGAAATGGTCAAATCGTATCAAAAGCTTTCATTCTTTTTTGACAAAGTATTCTAACAGAGCTATTCTTTTATCTTACGAAAAGATAATTAAAGATGAATTAGAAGAAATGGGAAAGGTTTGGAAATTCCTAGGAATAACACCTCCCCCAAGTAGGTCTAAAAAAGGAAAACTTAATATTCCACCAGAAAGAAAACACCTCCATCCATTAGTAAACGAAATCCCTCAGGAGAATAGGATTGATGCTTGGGAAAAGGAATTGTCGAAAAAACAAATTAGGAGATTTGAGTTAATCGCTGCTAATACCTTATTAAAGCATGGGTATGAATTAAAAAGTAATTTTTACTACCCAATAGATTATTTGGTGTTCATTAAATTTATCATTAGTATGTATGCTAAAAAAGTGATGTGATGATGAAAATGGGCGGTGTTAAAAAGGATGCGAATGCTGTACTTTTTTTTGTTCCTGCTGATTTATGGCCTGACGACATTACTAGTGAGAGTGGCTATTTCTGGTCAGCAAACCGCAGCGGTAAGTGGAACTGGACCATTCAAACCTACCAGCACCTTAAGGAGGGTGGTTTTGAGTGTACCTTAACAAAGGAGTTACCAACAAGTGGCATTATTGTCGCGCATCGGGAAGTATTACCAAATCATTTAAAACCATCCGGAGGACAATTACTAGTCTGTATTCAGGCAGATCATGGGCGGCATCCTTATGCCCAGTTACATGTGCTACAAAACTCGGAAGGGGTAAAAGCAGCACAGGCTTCACGGCGCGAGCAGGTAGTAAAAAAAATTATTCCTTTTAATGAGCAGAGTATATTTCTGAAGTATTGGCCACAACCAGAACTGATTCCTCGTTCTGAAGACCGGCGAGACCGCTTTGAGAATGTGGTATATATGGGGCGGGCAAAAAATCTGGCACCAGCACTTCGTTCCGATGTCTTTATCGGGGAAATGGAGAAGTTAGGAATTAACTGGCAGGTTGAAGAAGATAGGGCCAAGTGGGTGGACTATCAGGAAATAGATGCAATTGTAGCGGTCAGAGATTTTGACAGAGAACCCCACTTACACAAACCGGCTACCAAGCTTTACAATGCATGGCACGCTGGTGTGCCAGCAATACTGGGATCTGATTCCGCATTTAAGGCTGAGCGGAAATCATCATTGGATTATATAGAGGTACATTCGGTTGAAGATGTTATTCAGGCAGTCTATAAACTAAAAACAGATGCTGCCTTTCGGCAGCAAATGATTAATAACGGCAGAGAACGGGCAAAGGAAACTACTACCGAGGTGCTGACCGATGCCTGGATACATTTTTTTGAAGAGGTAGCTTATCCGGCTTATCAACTCTGGCGAAAGCAACCAGTATGGAAGCAACAATTATATCTTACTTTGCTCAATTTATTCAATATGAAACGCCAGTAAAGAACGTGTATAGCTTCCTTCTTAGCATTGATATTGTTCCAAAAGCGCAAAGACATCAAAATCATGTCAATGCGGCTATTGAGATTATCCGTAAACTAGGACACGACGAGCAGGTCCTGATTCATCGCTTCCTCGCCCTTGAGGATGGGCACATCTGCATAACAGAAATATTTCCCGCTGATAGTACAGCGAAGAAATTGATTCACACTTGCGTCAGGGAAAACGCAAATTACATCTTATGGGGAGAATTATATGAACAGAGTAAAGGTTTTGCTGAGCTACTAGCCAATGTCTGGGAAAAGGATGGCCAGGAACAAGCTCGGCAATTAGAAGGCTCTTACGCTGGTATTAGAATCGAAAAGGGTAATAATGTAACGATAGTTACAGACTTACTTGGTAGGCGGTCTCTAAGGTATTATAAAACGGCAGATGGAATTTTTATCAGTTCGCATGACGTATTTCTTGCCCAATTGTCCCATCATTCATGGGAAGTGGATTACGCTGCCATTGCCTCTACGGTTTTATTTGGCTGGTCTCTTGGTGGGCGATCTTTCTTACAAGGAATAGAAATCACGCATCCAAATAAGGTAGTCCATTGGAATAAAAAGGAGGGTGTAAAAACGGAGTTTAAACCAATATTGCTAAAAACAGAAAGAATTGATGCAAAGGATAAAAAATCAATCAAGGCAACTATAGAAAATATTCAGGAACGACTGAAAATCAACTTATCTGTTATTGCATCACCTTACGCTTCTGTTGAAATTTTTTTAACGGCCGGATTAGATAGTAGAGCCGTCGCAGCCTTAGCAACTGCTGTATTGGCTAAAGATAAACTTTGTGCGGTTACCGATGGTGAATCAGGCGTTTTAGATGTGGATGTGGCAAAATCTATTGCTAGGCGTATCGGAATTCCACATAAAATCAGGCAAGCTAAAACGCCTGATTTTAATAATGTTCTTCAACATTTATATCTGCTGGCATTTGCTATGAACGGCGATACTGCTGCGGCGAGAGCCTTAGCGCCATATCCATCTTTTTCATCGACCGATACCATACGGTTATATGGTACTGGAGGAGAGATTTTCAGAGGTTACTATTACGCGGGAAGGACTAATCGTCAGCTTTGTATCCTTTCCACTCAAGAAACGTATGAGCAATTATCAAGGAAGTATATCGAAAAAATGGCGTTTGCTTCTTCATTATCTTCATCCACATTAGATACCATCAAGTCCCATCTTTGGGATATTATAGATGAATTAAAGCAATTGTCCCCCCAAGGAGCCGATATACTTGATTTATTCTATCTGCATGAACGCTATTGCCGTTGGGGGGCTATGGGCATGCATTTTACTTGGTACAATCAATATTCCCCATTTGATAGTCCGGCGGCGGTTCGGCTGGGATATCAGTTACCAATTCCAATTGCTCAGAATGCTTTATTGTTTAAAGAAATTATCAGGAAGAATTTGCCGCGAGAACTCTGGACGCCTATAAATAACAAAGATATACTTCCGATCTATTCGAATAGTATAGGCTATAAAGGGATTGTGAAGCTATTGCACTATGCTAATGAAGTATTGGACACTCAAAAAGAAGAGGGAAAGTCAAAAGGTGATGTACGTAATAATGCTTTCCAAGAATTTTTAAAGGGAGGGTTACTGGAAGAACTTCCGATTCATAATCTAGCAGCTTCAATAGTGAAAAACAACAAAGCCAAACATAACTTACCCATAAATATTCAAATGCGACTTATGACAGTTACTGCTTTTTTGGCGCAAGTAAAAAGCTAAAAAACATTTCTTATGCGATTTTTTCGAAAAAAAGGAATCTCGCTTCTCGTACCCACCCAAAATGTAGAGCAAACCGTGGAACTCTGTCTGCGCTCGTTTAAGGACTTTCCGGACGAAATGATCGTAGTGGACAATGGATCGACGGATAATACCATTGATATTGTACGTTCGCTGGAGGGTGAAATTCCCAATATGCGGTTCTACGAAGCGCCCCACCTAAAGGATTTGTACGAAAATCGACAATATGCCTTTGAGCGCTCGAAATACGAATGGATCGTGCGCATTGATAGTGATTATATTGCTTACACCAGTGGGCAATACGATATAAAAAACTTGAGAGCAAAAATCCTCCAAACTAGAAAAGGAATCAGACCCAAAGCATTTGGCATTACGCATGTCAATCTATTTGGTGACTTTTTTCATACAGGAGTATCTAACACTAGTAAAGAATCCACTAAAATAATTCATGTTAAACCTCCTATGTCAAGTTTACCTTATCGAATCATCCAGTGGTATCCAGGGATGCGATTTCAACGCAATGGACGCTGGGAAGGCATTAGATGGCAAGGGGCAAGTTTCTTTAAGCATAGCATGATAAAAACACCTTATTGGTTTCATTGTACAATTAAAACTAAGGTGGATTGGCTGATTCGTTATGAACGCAATAATTGGAGAGAGCTAGGAGATTTTGAAACTTATCCTACTCGTGAAGACTATATTCGAGAAGTAATTCTTCAACGATATGGTACGACAAATTTTGAGAAGGCAGCCGAGCGGCATTGGGAAGATAATGTAAAGAGGTATATTGTAAAGTATAATCCCGAAAATTATTATCCATATCCTGACTTGATCCTCAATCATATACAAGGACAAGAGAATGTATAAAAAGTTATATGGGGAATATCTTTTATCCGTAAGCAATAGTTTACGTTTACGCCCGGATGTATTCATTGCTGGTTTCCAGAAATGTGGTACAACGTCGCTCTATAATTACATCATTGAATCAGGTCAATTTGTTCCAGGAAAGGTGAAGGAAAACAATGAACTTGCAAAGGAAAGGCATTCAATTAATAAGTATTTAAAATTGTTCCCATATAAATTTCAGGCGGCAGGAAAACGAACATTATGTGCAAGTCATCAAATAGGCTTCGTTCCGTACGGGGCTAGCAGAATCAAAAAATATTTTCCTGAGGCTAAAGTAGTTTTTATTGTTCGAAACCCTGTAGCGAGAGCACTGTCAAGATATGAGCACAATCAGCGAAAAATCAATCCTATAATTGACAAGAAATTTCCGTACAGTTTTTACGATTTATGTGATATAGAGTTAAATATTTTAAACAAACTGGAAAATCAGTTTGATTACAAGGAAGTATATGAAAAGACATCTTACTGTAATCCCTACGGATTAGTTTTGTCTAGAGGTTTTTATTATGTCTTTATCAAATCCTTTTTAGAGGTCAACATCAATGTTTATGTTTTGTGTTTAGAAGAGCTGGAAAATAATTTTGAAGAGGAAATGCAAAAATTATTTGACTATTTGGGGGTAGATAATTATCAGATGCCTCAAATGAACAAATATAACACAAACAGTAAAGGAATAGGAATCAAACCCAGCATAGAAACAATGGACTTATTAAAAAGCCTTTATAAAAAACACAATGAATTACTTTTTTCTTATATAAAGAGAAAATTGCCGTGGGAGTAGATTATAATTATTTTTTCAATTAAAAGTAATGAAAGCAGATTTTTTAATTGTAGGCACAATGAAATCTGGCACATCAACCTTGTCATATATTTTAGGGCAGCATGAAAAAATTGCTATGCCTAAAAAAGAAGTTCATTTTTTCAACAGGAATTATGGTAAGGGACTAAGTTGGTATCAAAATGTGTTAGAAAAAAATATGAACTCTTTCACAGAGGCCATTGGTGAAAAAACCCCTCCTTATTGCCTAAGAAAACTGTATGCAGAGCGGATAAAGGAATATAATCCTGATATTAAATTGATTTGGGTATTCAGAGAACCCGTTAGTCGTACTTATTCTCATTATCTTCATAAATTAAAAACAGGAGCAGAAATTTTCTCCTTTGAAAAAGGATTACGACTTGAGAGAAGGCGCATAGCCAAAAAAAGCGATGCAGACTTAAATCTTGGATATATACGAGCAAGCCTATACTCAGAGCAGGTTGAAATGTACAGTAAATACTTCTCTAAAGAGCAAATGAAATTTTTACTTTTTGAAGATTTAAAAGAACGACCGGAAAGGGTCGTTAATGAAGTTTTAGATTTCTTAGGTGTTTCAAGTGAAGGGTTTCAATTTCAAAATGAAATAAGGAATAAAACTGTTCTTCCAAAATTCCCCCTTCCATTGTATATTGCCCGACGATTATCAGGTAGGGGGAGATTATTTAATTACACTGAAAAATTAACAGGTTATTTGTTCGCCACTACCGATAAAAAACCAGAGATGAAGCAATTTACAAAAGAAGAACTCAAAAAGTTCTTTGAACCTTATAATGAAAAGCTTGCACTACTTACCGGATTAGATGTCTCGAAGTGGAATCAGGATTAATGCTCGTATCCATCATCATACCCTGCTACAATGTAGAAAACTATATTGAGGAGTGCTTAGATTCGGTCTATAGACAGTCCTACAAGCCACTGGAGGTTATAGCAGTAGATAACAACTCTCAGGATCAGACCCTGGAAAAGCTGAAGGCTTATCAACAGAAACAACCCGATTTAATTGTAATCCAGGAGTTAAAGCAAGGTGCACCCGCAGCAAGGAATAAAGGTTTGTACCATTCAACCGGCGAATGGATTCAGTTTTTGGATGCGGATGATATTTTGCTGCCAGAAAAGATAGAGAATCAAATAGAAAAGCTACTGAAGAGTAAAATTCATCCAGGGTTAGTTGTAGGAAATTACAAAAGAGTAAATATGGAAGGAGAAGAAATCTGTATTTATGCTGAGGGAGAAGATATGTGGCAAGGACTACTGAAAACCCGTTTAGGTATTACTTCGGCTAATTTATGGGAAAAAGAACTTCTTCTAAGAATAGGAGGATGGAATGAATCCTTAAAAAGTAGTCAAGAGACAGATTTAATGTTTAGGCTATTAAAGTCAGAGGCTAGCATTATATTTGATTCAGCGGTGAATACAGTTATAAGAAGCAGAGAAGGCTCTATTAGTTCAACAAATATTGAAAATAACTGGTCGACATATATTGATTTACGAGAGCAAATTGTAGAATACTTGATCTCAAATAATGAATACACGCAAGAAAGAAAAGCTGCGGCCCATGAGATTTTGTTTCTGGCAATTAGGAACTTGTATCTATACAACCCTGCAAAAGCAATTCAACTACATAAAAAATTAATCCCAAATAACTATTATCCAAGACGATATTCAAGAGCTTATGCTTTTTTATATAGATTACTTGGACTAAGCAAAACAGAAAAATTGCATCAGTTACTTAAGAATTAATTTTTCTGATGATCACCTCTAAAAGAGAATACGAATATTATTTGGAAGCTGATAGAATTGCGCTTGATCGCAAGAAAAAGGGAGGGGTAATTGGTACAATGAACCATTTCTTTTTTCCTGATTATATATGGCTTTTCCAAAAACGGCTAAGAAAATTTGAATTTTTGTTGAATACTCAATCAACAATTTACTCTAAAGCAAGGTGTAAAATTGCATATTGGCGGTATAGAAGATTGGGTGTTCGTCTTGGATTTACCATTCCTCCAAACGTATTTGGACCTGGCTTGTCAATAGCGCACCAGGGAACAATTGTTGTTAATACAGGCGCAAGAGTTGGTGCAAATTGTAGACTGCATGTAGATATCAATATTGGAACGGCAGCAGGATTTGAGAATAAAGCTCCTCAAATTGGCAATAA
>CALMSP010000183.1 GCA_937872405.1 uncultured Saprospiraceae bacterium
TTATGAATGCCATTGCCGATAATGGGTTCCAGGGGTTCGTCGGGCAGGAGTTTATGCCTACCTACCCCGACAAAATCAGTGCCCTGCGCGAAGGCATCGCCATTTGCAGCGTGTAAATGCTTATGAAAAAATTTTCACATGTAGAAGCTATTAGGACGCAAGCGGATAAATGACTAATTTTGAAATGTCATTCAGAATCCATCACTAAATTTTCAAGGTTATGCGTGCTCCGCTTCTCGTATGCTGTCTGTTGTTATTCGCACATTGTGATAAGGCCGCACCTGCTTTGCATTCGCCAGTCGTATCAGATTCCGTGGGTACACCCTCGCATCAAGAAGTGACGCCTGCCGCGGCACCTATGCCGATACCAGACATCTGGCACCAACTGTATGCGCAATATGAACGCTACCAGGAACCTGCCATCAAAACTCGCCGGTTCAAACATGCTGACATTGTACCCCTGATCCAGCGTTTGAAAGCACCTTTTCAAGTAATTAAAGCGGGAAAATCCATAGAAGGACGCGACATCTACCGGATACGCCTCGGCGATGGGCCCATACAGGTGTTGCTATGGAGTCAGATGCATGGCGACGAGCCTACGGCCACCATGGCAATGCTCGATATATTCAACTTCTTCAGTCGCAGTGGCGATGAATTTGACAATCTGCGCCGACGGATTTTGAGCGAAATGACGCTAACGTTTGTTCCTATGCTCAACCCCGACGGCGCCGAGCGTTATCAGCGCCGAAATGCTTTAGATATTGACCTCAATCGGGATGCCTTGCGGCTACAATGTCCAGAATCGCAGCTCCTAAAACAGTTGCGCGATGAACTGCGTGCCGATTGGGGGTTCAACTTGCACGACCAGAGCGTTTATTATGGAGCCGGCATTCAGCCTAAGACGGCAACTATTTCTTTCTTGGCGCCTGCTTACAATTATGAAAAAGAGGTAAATGATGTTCGTGCTAATGCGATGAAACTAATCGGATTGCTCAATGAACTGCTGCAAGTGTATATTCCTGGGCAGGTAGGGCGCTACGACGATGCGTTTGAGCCACGCGCGTTCGGAGATAATATGCAAAAATGGGGTACCAGTACAATCCTCATTGAATGTGGCGGGCAAGCCAAGGATCCTGAAAAGCAGTACATCCGCAAACTCAATTTTGTGATTCTCCTGTCGGCTTTTGAAGCTATTGCCGCGCGCGCCTACGAATTGGCTAACCTGGCAGCTTACGACCAAATTCCTTTCAATGCTGGTAATACTTTCTTCGATCTCATTGTACGGGATGCTCAAGTGCAGAAAAATAGCAAGTGGTACACCGTTGATATTGGGCTGCGGCACAACGAAGTAGGGCTAAATGCAAACCGAAGTTTTTATCAAAAGGCGTCTATCGCCGAGTTGGGTGATATGTCCATTTTTTATGGTTACAACGAGCTGGATGCTCGTGGCTATCAGGCGGTGCCCGGCAAAGTGTATCCGACGGTATTGCAAAATGTAGCCGCGCTGCGCAGCCTCGACCCAACGCAACTGCTACGGCAGGGCTACACCGATGTACGCCTGCGCGAATTGCCCAAGAATAAAAAAAGGCTGCCGGTCAATCTGTTGGAAGCTGGTAAAAGTGAAAGCAATACCATCCGATTGTATGGCAATCCGTCTTTTGTATTGCAAAAAAGTGGGCAAATCCGCTACGCTATTGTTAATGGTTTTGCTTATGATCTGGATAACGATCGGGAACTCATTCGAGAACTGATAAACCAAGAATAACGAAGGCTGACAACATTTACGATTTTTGAAGTCCGATTTTGTATTTTGTAAAGTGTTGAAAATCAAATTTTTAAAAACAGGGATACTCACAGCATCCTCAACTAAAAAAGGCATCATGTAAATATCCCCAATTTCATAATATCCCAATATCATAATATCCCAATATCATCATCTGCCCCAGGAGCCACCAAAGCGCAAATCAAGCTGCGCAAAAGGCGAGGCAATATCGTTGTTGGATATACCCGGCAGGTTGGTATTGCTGATAAAGCGATAACCCCCCTCTGCGCCAATTCGAAACCATTGAAATACATTGATTTCTAAGCCCACAGAGGGCTGTAAGACAAACACGCGATCAGAGCGACGGTCTTCCAGACGTACTCGCCCTCCACCTCCAAGCACTGCCAGGCGCGGATGTACTACTTTATTGGCGAAAGGAGTCACGCCTAATATTAGCCCATTGTAGCGTAGATTAAAATTCTGCACACCCGATGGTTTGGCATCTTCGCGGAAGCGATAGCCCCCGTAGCCAATAAATACAGTGTTGCCAAATTCCAGCCCGCCGCTACCGCCACGCGCATAGGTGAAATCATCATTGTTGAAAAAAGAATAATTGTAAGTTATCGTTCCCCAGGCGCCAGAAAGCCCCAACCGGTTATTGCCAAATAGGGTTTCGTCGCGCTGTGCATTAATACTGCTAATTAAGGAAAAGCTCAAAATTACGATTGCCATGTACGCTCTCATCATCATTGTTTTTTAGTCAGGTAATTGAATTTCCTTTAAAGGATGCTGCTGGCCTGCACGCTCCCCTATGTGTGGCTTCATTTTTTTTGCGTTATGGGCGCACCACCACGATACGTTTTGTAGCAATGGTATGTCCTTGCTCGTTGCGCAGGCTATATAAATAAGTGCCTTTTCGAAAATTGGATACATCCACGCGCTCGGTGCGTTGCCCATTGATATAATATTGTTGTGACCACACTTCTGTGCCTATAATATTGTATAACACAAGTTTGTAATATCCGACGGGCAGGTTGGAGAATTCGAATCGTACATTCACAATAGCAGGATTGGGAAAGGCATATACACTGGGCTTGAGTGTTTTTACATTTTGAATGTTGGCGTTCTGGTCATTGGCTTTGTACACCACCTGAATTGGGCGCTGTTCAGATTTATCCATTGTGACAATGGCCACTGGCTCTTTAACTTCATTGCTAAAAAAAGCATAATACACGGTTGTATCTCTACCGGTAAGCTCAGAATGGGGGATTAGGTCACTAATATCTTGCCAAGGAAAAGCACTAACTTTTACATCGAGGCGGGTTTCCCGAATTTCGATGCGCTTTTCTCGCAGTACATTATAAATACCTCCCGGAACCGTCAATTTCCCCCAAGCATCCACCACATCCTTGCGCGCTATCTTAATGCGAATGCGCAAGGAATCCGGTGTAAGCGGCAGTTGCTGCAAGACGGCAGGAGGCAAATCATTCGCATCGAGTAGCAGCGACATGGCAGCATCCATCTGATTTTCATCGCGGTAACGCATAGGCGCTCGGCGCTCAATGATCGGCGGCTGGAATCGCATCAAAGCCTTCATACCCAGGTTGGCCGGTGCTTCGCCATACACCCCTACCAACTGCAATAAGGTATTGGTGACCCGATAATAAGTTTCGGTATCATTGCTTAGCGGCAGCGTAAAGGTGGCAGCAGCAAAATCGGCGCGGCGGGGTCCCTCCCCAATCGGTCGAACGATCGTCTGGCGCGTGAAGGGCGCCTGAAGGGCCGTATAATCCCAGCGTTGGTCGGGCCCTGGGGGGGTAATATTCAGATTAGCGGGCAGGTTGTCAATGGCTGTTAGCAAGGTATCACCAACTCGCAGAAAGGATTCATTGGTAATGATGATTTGTGCAATAAGAGGGTTTGTACCCAGCAGCAATACAAAAAATAGAATGTTTCTCATGGTTTTTAGATGTTCGTTCCGACGCCCGTTAAGAAGCTGACATGTAATACAACTTTTTACGAAGCATAAATCACACTACCTCAATGAATACGGGCCATTTAAGCGCTTAAAAATCCATACCCAGCGAAATGTAAAGGCGCGGCTCCTGCACATTGCGGGTTTCGATGCCCCAAGCATAGTCAGCGCGTACAAAATAACCAAACAGCACCGTGCGAATGCCACCGCCGTAGCCGGCTACTATGGGGTCGCGGAAGTAGTTGATTTTAATTGTAATCAGTTCACCATTCGATATAATCTTGGTATTCAGTGGATTATCACGACTAAAAGGATCGCGACCACTCCAAGCCGTGCCAACGTCAAAGAAACCAACAAATTGGAAATTGCTCAGGAACGGGGACTTAATGCGCTCAGAAATCATTCTAAAAACCGGAAACCGCAGTTCATTATTCAACACCAAGTAATTGTTACCGTTTCGGATGTTGGTGCCAAAGCCCCTCATATTGGTAGCAAGGGTTTGAAAGGCAATTGCACTGCCAACGGCAGGTGTCGGAATATCATTTTCTTGTGCCGGGAAAAGCCAGTTGTCCACGCCACCTAAGTAGTACAGCATCCGCTCAGAGCCAAACGAAGTGGCTCCCGCAAGCCGGGTAGCTGCTACGCCGTACTTACCAATGCGCTGATAGAAACGCGCATCCATACCAACCACGCCCATTGCGCCGCGGCCAAAGTCTAAATTGACACCTCGATTAATATCTAAACTAAAGACCTTCACCGCTTCCACAAAGACCTTATAGCGCGCACCATTCTTGATGTTGAGCGCCACATCAAACGTATTGTCAAATACATATTCGAGCTTTAGGCCGGCCCGTTGCTCATTGCGCGTAGGGTCGCCCAGAAAAAAATTCCCCTGCGAGGTATCGGCGCTGGTAGCCAATTGCGTCAGGCGGTCGCGACGAATCGTGGCGGTCGCGCGTAAACTCCTGAAAATGTCAAGCGGATAGCGCACCGCCATCTGCCCCAGCAGGATGTTCACCTCGCTCCTGTCAGGTATGAAACTCCTCCGGCTTTCCTGTGTATAGCGCGTATTGCGGCGATAGATAGCGTATTGCTTGTCCAAGCGCTTCTTCTTATCACGGAATATCATAAAATACTCCGAGCCATTGAAAGTAGTTGGAATGCGCACGCCCCCTTCAAATTCATAGTCCTCAAAAAGGTCTTTAAAATTGCCTTTCATCAGGATGCCTGGTGGCGGATAGTTAAAACCTTCGGGGTTGAAAGTGAAATTGTCTAACCCTTCAAATAAGAGGCTATTATCTAATTGAGTGGTCACATAATCGGTTCGGAATTGTAGGCGATAAGGTGTGATGCGCCCTGGCCGAAAGCGGTACGTGGGCTTTGGCGCGGGTTCCTGCACCAAGCGCGGCAACTCGCTTGGCAGCACAATGCTAATATTGTCTGCCTGTTCGGGTTTTTCTACTTTGGGTTTTTCGACTACAACAGCCGGCTTTTCCTTTAATTCAAATTCGCTCTGGAAAAAATAATTATCAATATCAATTTTGCCGGTATCTGCTTTTTCTACAGGCAACTCCTCTAATTTTATCTGTGGCGTTTCTACGGGTTGCAACATCGGTGGTGGCGTGCGCTGCGGCAGCCGGTCGGCGTTGGTAGTTTTTTGTGAGGTAGCTATTTGGCGTTGTTTGAATCGTGTCAATAGGGGCACAATTACTGTATCTACTTGTAAATCTGTTAGATAAATATGATGTTTCCCGTCCATGGCTAACAATTCGGCCAACTTACCCACGCGCGGCGCCGTATGCTGTTCTATAATATTGCGGCTATAATTAGATGCCGTATGTATCACTGCGCGCTGTTTGATAACTGGCTCGATGATGATGGTATCAATGGTCGTAGAATCAATATCTATAAGAGTAGAATCCGCGTTAATAATAATTTGTGAGCCATCTTGGAAAGAAATAATTTGATTATAATGGTGAATATAATCTTCCAGATAGGCCTGCTCGCGATTGAAAATCCCCGAACGGTCGCTCAAGTAAGAAAAATAAAGCGTATCCACTGCTACTGGGCTACGCTCGTTGGCCATTTGAGTATGCGTCACTCGAACCAATTCTTTTGATTTGGTTTCAATATCATAATAAAAAATATCAAAATTGCCCAAAGGTATAATCGTGTCCATGCTACCCAGCGTTGTCAGCAGCGTATCCGGGCGATTGGAAGCAAACAAGATGCCTTTGCGATTGCGAATGTTGACTGCTACAACATCCAGATCGTCATAAAAATCATTGGTAATCCGCTCGGTTTGGCGGGTATTCAAATAATACAAAAAAATATCGGAAAAGCCGCGCACCGTAGCAGAGAACGCCAGTATATTGGGATTAACAAAATCTATGCTATACACGCGCTGATACTGCGAGGAGAGGTCTTCTGATTTGAATTTTTTGGTTATTGTATTGTAAATCAACATTTTAGGCTGGTCGCGCCGCTCATACAAGATAGCTATTTCCTGGTTGTTGGGGCTCCAGGCTAAGAGGGGGTAGTTGTAATCCGTTGCTTGGAATGGATTGCGAAATCCTTCTTTGAATAGCTTTTGACGCTCGCCGGTGCGCACGTCCTGCACATATACGATGAAACGCCCGATTTCATTGGTGGTATAGGCCACTTTGGTGCCATCGGGGCTTAGCTTCAACTGACTGACGGGCAGGTTGCGGCGGTTTTTGAACTTGAGCTTTTTTCCGTCGGGTTTGTCGCGTTCGAGGTCTTCTATTTTATAGCGCTGCCGAAAGTAAAGTGCCCAACTGTCGGTCACGGCTTCATAAGAACTGCCCAGTACATACAAGAAGGCACTTTCGATGCTTCGGTTGATACGTGTAAGGTAGAGTAGGTTGGAAACGGCCGATTTGCCAAAATTTTCAGATATGAAATACCAAAGCGATTGCCCGACTAAGTGCGGATGGTCGGCAGCTAACCTATCGAACCCTTGAAATTTCGGATTCATCAAGGCGTCGCGTAGTTGGTTGTCAAGTTCGGTATTCCAGTACTCACCAGCGTAGGCCGCCAGCCCGTCCTTGAACCAAGGCGGCAAATTAAGCATAACCGCATTTTGCACAATTTCCTGTAAATTGGAGCCGAACAGCATCGCATCCAAATACACTGAGGCGATACCCTCTCGCACTTGCCGACGCAGTTCGTTGTGGTCGCCAGTAAAATAAACGAATACTTTATTGCCAACAATTTTGGTTTGCCCACCAATGTTATTAAAACTTTCTTCACTGCCTATATTGCTCTGTTTCAAGTCAGAAAGATCGGTATAGACAATAATCTGTATCTTGTCGTTGATGCGATGCTCCAAAATGCTTTGCACGCTACTAAATTCCTGTTCGGCAATCATTACCACCGCTTGACCAATATTGCGGGCCTCGCCATACCAGTAAGTAATAAAATTCGTGCTTTCGTATTGCGACCATTCATCAAAATCTCGATGATATTGTACCCTGTTTTTCCCGTACACCGTTTGGGTGCCTTGCGCTTGTACGCTTAGGGTCAAAAGGATGGCAACGATACATAATAAGGCGTGGCGATATGTTTTCATACTGCTTTTTTTCGCAAGGAAATTTTTATTTTGTGGCGCAGAACGCCGAGGACGCCGCGAGCGCTGGCAGCAGCCGGCACTAAGGCCATTCAATGTAATAGCTTTTTTTCAAAATTTCTACATTCAAAACGGAAAAAACATGACAAAGGTTGTATGCCTGACATTCAATCCTTTTCAGGAAAACACCTATATTGTACTGGACGAAGAGAGCCGAGCGTGCGTTATTATTGATCCTGGCTGTTACACGCCGCCGGAAGAAGCAGAACTGGCTCGCACGATTGCGTCGTTAGCGCTGAAGCCTGTGCGATTGCTCAATACGCATTGTCATCTGGATCACATTTTTGGCAATGCCTTTGCCGCCGAAACGTTTCAATTGTTGCTCGAAATTCACCCAAAAGAAATAACCATGCTGGAACGCGCGCCGCAGGCTGCCCAGTTTTACGGTGTACCTTTTCCACGGTTGTCACCGTCACCGAGTGCCTTTTTGGAGGAAGGGGATGTGGTGGCATTTGGCAAGGTGCAACTGGAAGTGCTACATACACCAGGGCATTCGCCGGGTAGCATATGTTTTTTTTGCCGGCATACCCAGCAGTTGATCGCTGGTGACGTCCTCTTCTTTGAAAGCATCGGGCGTACCGACCTGCCCGGGGGCGACCATGATACCCTCATAGATACCATCATTCATAAGCTGCTACCCTTGGGCGATAGCGTGCAAGTATTTCCTGGGCACGGACCCGCCACTTCCATTGGTTACGAACGCATACACAATCCTTTTTTGCAATCAACGTTTTGATAAAAACAGGTTATCATTTTAGCATTAGCACTCGTCCTTGTAAATTTAATTTTTTTCACAAAACGTTGATTTAAAACACTTTAAATATCCCAATATCATAATATCATAATATCCCAATATCATAATATCCCAATATCATGCTCAAAAACCGAAGATCCTTCTATCTATCACTTGCGCTACTATCAGCTATTGGCTGCACCCGTCAATTTGATGATATCAACACCGACCCAAACGCGCCGGAAAAAGTGGATGCTGCCTTCTTACTGCCGCGTATCCTGCGCGATGCCACCGAAGCCCTGCTGCTCGAATCGTGGAACATTGGTAGTCTCGTTATTCAGCACACTGCCAAAAGCCAGCAAGTGGAAGCCGACCGCTACGTGTGGGATGAACGCCATGCTATCTGGGATGCCGCTTACGACAACCTCCGCGATGTGGCAAACATCATAGCCCAAAGCGAAGCAACGCAGGCGCACAATTATCTTGGTGTGGCGCTGGTACTGCGTGCCTGGCTTTTTGGTTTACTCACGGATTGCTACGGCGATGTTCCATACTCGGAGGCCCTGCGCGCCCGCGAGGGCATCAACTACCCGCGGTACGACCCACAAGAGCAAGTGTATCAAGGTATTATAAGCGAGTTAGAACGCGCCAATGCCTTAATCGGCAGTACGGATGAAGTGCTGCGCGGCGACGTGCTCTTTCAGGGGGATACGCAGAAGTGGAAACGCTTGGCGAATGCCTTACGAGTGCGTTATCTGATGCGCATATCGGCAAAACAAGACGTGGCCACTGCTTTGCAAATGATGATGGCAAACCCCGACTCTATACCTTTGTTCATTAGTAACGCCGATAATGCTGTAATGAACTATCGAAGCAACCCACCTGATCAATTTCCCTTTTTCCGTTTTACACCTGGTTTTTTCAATGAATTCCGCGCCAGTAAAGGATTGCTAGAACTTATGGTAGAATACAATGACACTCGGCTCAACGTTTTCTATCGGCCCACACCAGCTACCGAAAATACCGCCAATCCACAGTATGCGGGCATTCCTAATGGGCTTCCCGACAATGAAGCATTGGCGTACAATGGCGGCTTAGAGCACCAGTCGCGCATTAGTGCTTATTTTTATGAAGATGCTATTACCTCCCGTGGGCTGCAAGTAGCGAAAGGGGGCATAATGACCTTTGCCGAGCTACAGTTTTTGCTGGCTGAAGCTGCCGAAAAAGGCTACATTACAGGCAATGCAAGCGATTTCTATCGTCAGGGCATTCGGGCTTCGTTTGAATATTATGGCTTGGACGCTACGGCGTACCTCAATAGTGGATTGACCAACTACACAGGGCCGCGCGAGGAAAAACTCAAACAAATCGGCTTTCAAAAGTGGATTGCCCTATACATGCAAGGGCTGGAAGCATGGTTCGAATGGCGCCGCACAGGCAACCCCAACTTGCTTCCTGCCGAAAGTAACCAAAATGAAAATCGCATTCCCGTGCGCTTTGCTTATCCGCGGCGGGAGCAAGTGCTCAATACACGCCATTATATGGACGCAATCCAACGCCAGGGCCCTGACAATATCAATACGCGCATGTGGCACTTGAAGCTGTAAATGAGGGGTGGACGTATAAAGATACTTATGCCTCCTAAAAAATATCCGTGACCATTTTGATTCTGAAACTTTATGTAAAGTAAATATCCACAATATTTCTTATAGAATAAAGGCTTTTTCATTTACACTCAACCCCTAAATAGCTAATCAAAAACAAACCACCTCAAAAAACAAACCAACTGCTTGCTTCGTTCAGAAGAGCATAAACTATCGTTCGGCGGTACTGCTCGTACCGTGCTTTTGCTCAATCT
>CALMSP010000184.1 GCA_937872405.1 uncultured Saprospiraceae bacterium
ATACGGCATCTCCTTTCGACGTAAAACGCACGCGCTCGCCGCCTTTGCCGGTAGCTTGCGCCGTTTTCCAGGGGCGCGTACCGTAAATAGCTTCGCGGTTGGCTTGATACCAATTGCCCAAACCTACTAAGCGCTCTTTTTGTCCTTCGGAAATGCTGCCATCGGCCTGGGGCCCGACATTCAAAAGCAGGTTGCCATTTTTGCTGACAATATCAATGAACATATCCACCAGTTCGTCCACCGAAAGAAACTCAGCCACGTCTTCGGCACGATTATACCCAAACGAAAGACCGATGCCCCGCACCGTTTCCCATTTTTTATCAGAAATGGTATCCAGCACCTGATATTCCGGCGTAGTGAAATCATAATGAACCCTTGAGGCAAACCCATTGGCATCCATGCCCATTTTATGCCGATCATTGACCACGCCTTCCGGGTTTTTATTATAAAAATCTGCCAACAGCGGCTTAGGATCAAAGGCCTGCGGGCTGCCAATATCTGCCCATAGAATAGACGGCTCATATTTGCTCATCAGCTCGCGCCAGTGGGTGTCAATGTATTTGGCGTAAGCCGTGTCCTGTGGAATAGCTTCAAAAAGCGTCGGAAAATTGGTGATGGTTTTGTCGTTGAATGTCCAATCCAAACCGCTGGAATAATAAAAGCCCATTTTCATGTTGCGGGCCTTCACGGCCTGGGTCAATTCGCCGACAATGTTGCGCTTGGCTACATAATCCGTGCGCTTGGGATTTGGTGTTTCGCTGGGCCAAAGTAAAAAGCCATCGTGAAATTTCGTGACCAACACGACGTACCCTGCACCGACCTGCTTAAAAAGTTCCGCCATTTCATTGGGATTCCACTTTTGGCTTTCTTCATTGAACATCGGAACAAAATCGTAATAAGTAAAATTCTCGCCGAAGTTTTCTTTATGATAAGCTTGCGTAGCCGAGCCTTCTATTTTTAAGGAATTCAGATACCATTCTGCATAGGGATTTTTAGCAAACCATTCCGTGCCATCGCCGTTCGCAAATATTTCTTCCAGGGGTGTTTCGGTTCCTTTCGTCCAGCCGGGCACGGAATACAAGCCCCAGCACACAAAAATGCCTAATTTGGCGTCATTGTACCAGTCGGGAATGGGGTGCGCGGATAAGGACGCATCCGTTGGTTCGTATTGCGTGGTCTGCGCCTGCTCTGCTTCGGAAGTCGGTGCATTATTGCATGACCAATTTGTCAATAACAAAAGCAGATAAAAAGTGCTGATGTGTCTCATGTTATTTAAGTTTTAGGCGGAAGGCGTGTGCCTCACTCGCAGGTTCTGAAAATGAAAAGGTCAGGATTCCATCTTTTAGGGTGTGCTTCACCTTTTTGCCTGTAGCTAAAGACGTGAGCTTGTTCGTTTTTTTAATTGGCAATTTGCTGATTTTCAGGTCTTTGTCTTTTGGTGTATCCAGCAGGATTATATACAAATCATTCCCTTTTTGCGTAAAGCGCACCCGCTCGCCGCTGTTGGTCATAGCCGCTGCCTGTGCCCAGGGGCGCGTACCGAAAATCGCTTCTCCATTGGTTTTCAGCCACTTGCCCAAGCCCTCCAGCCGCACGCGTTGCCCTTCAGGTATCGTGCCGTCGGCTTGCGGGCCTACATTTAATAATAGGTTTCCATTTTTGCTGACGATGTCAATGAAGGATTCGATCAGTTCTTCGACCGAGAGAAATTCTGCCACATCCTCCATTCGATTGTAGCCAAACGAAAGTCCGATGCCCCGGCAGGTTTCCCATTTTTTTGTGGAAATGGAATCCAAAATCTGATATTCCGGCGTCAAAAAATCATGGTGGATCGGCGAGCCAAAGCCCTCGGCGGTCAGTTGCATTTTATGGCGATTATTGACCACGCCTTCCGGGTTCGTATTGTAAAAATCAGCGATCATTTTTACCGGATCGTAAGCTTGTGGTGAGCCAATGTCGGCCCAGAGCACACTGGGTTGATAGCGATCCATCAGCTCGCGCCAATGTGTATCAATGTATTGCACGTACTTTTCATCCTGCGGAACGGCCTGGAAAAGGTCTGGAAAGGTTTTAATGGTATGGTCGTTGAAGGTCCAGTCCAATCCGCTGGAATAATACAAGCCCATTTTCATGCCGTTGGCGCGAACCGCTTGGGCCAGCTCGCCTACGATGTCGCGGCTGGCGTAATAGTTTTCTCGGAAAGGATTCTCCGTC
>CALMSP010000185.1 GCA_937872405.1 uncultured Saprospiraceae bacterium
ATCAGTTCAACCCCGCTTTGCAACTCAATGTGGGAGTAGAAAACCTCACCGACCTGCGCTACCGGCCTTATTCGTCGGGCATCACGGCGCCAGGTCGAAATTTGGTAGTAGCATTGCGCGCCAGATTTTAACATTGCGAAAGCGCTAAAATGGATGCCCAAGTAGCACGATAATTTGCTTTGGAATGAAAAATCTTACATCGCAAGGGTGACGTAATGGCTTAGAATACTTATTTTTCGCGCTGTTTGATTGAACATTTTAAAATAATACAATGGCAACAGGCAAATTAATCTATGGTATCCAGCAGATAGGCGTGGGCGTTTCGGATGTAGCGGCAGCTTTTCAATGGTACGGACGCAATCTTTGCGCGGATGTGCTTGTATTTGATGATGACAATACCGCCACCTACATGGCGCCATATATGGGCGGGCAGCCGCACGCAAAACGCGCAATGCTGGCAATCAATATGCAAGGTGGCAGTGGTTATGAGCTTTGGCAGTACCTCGACCGCACACCCGAAGCCCCGCATACGCCTATTCAATTAGGTGATTTGGGTATCTATGCAGTCATGACCAAATCAACGGATGTGGCGCGCAGTTATGAGATATTACAACAAAATGGCGTCAAGTTACGGAGTGACATCGTACAAGATCCGAACGGTACGGACTACTTTTTTATCGAGGATCATCAAGGTAATCTGCTGAAAATCAGCGCGTTTGATTCTTGGTACAGCAACAATGGCACACACATAGGGGGCGTATTCGGCTGTATGCTGGGGGTTTCTGACATCGAAAAAGCGCGCGCTCTTTACTCCGATATATTAGGCTATGATAAAATATTATACGATGAAACAGGTGTTTTTGATGATCTTCAAAGCCTACCTGGCGGCGCAGGCCGATTCCGGCGCGTACTGCTGACCCACCACGCTCCGCGCCAAGGCGGACTCAGTGCGCTGTTTGGCAAAAGCCAGTTGGAATTAATACAAGCACTTGATCGTCAGCCTGTTAAAATATATGCCGACCGCTACTGGGGTGATTTGGGCTTTATTCACCTTTGTTTTGATGTGTGCGGCATGAATGCCCTGCGCCAAGAGTGCGCCGAAAAAGGATTTCCTTTCCGCGTGGATAGCGAAAACTCCTTTAAAATGGGCGAAGCTGCTGGCCATTGGAGCTACATTGAAGACCCCGATGGCACACTTATCGAATTCATTGAAACACACAAAATACCGCTTGTAAAAAAGTGGAACTGGTACATTGACCTTCGCAAGCGCGACCCACTCAAACCATTACCCAACTGGCTGATTAAGGCCCTTGGCTTCAATCGGGTGAAACTGGGTAAATAAAAAACATGATATCCTGATAATTTAATTGTTTATCATTTGATAGCATGTAAGTTACTAAAAATCAAATTTTTATACAAATTATAACTTGTAGTTATTTCAACACAGCTTTAATCATTTAGCTGAAATCGCTCTCTATTTTTGTCTATTCGCGGAAGCGAATGCGCTCTTTAAAATTCGCTTTTGAAATGAAACTGCACTTTGGGGTGGTTCTCTTGTGCTATTTGGAGGGTCCAAGCGCTTTCCGCCAAAAAAACCAAGTTACCGTGCTTATCATGCGCCAAGTCGCGCTTCCGGCGTTCTTTGAATTCTTCCAGCGCCTTTTTGTCATCGCAACTTACCCAGCAGGCTTTGTGGAGGTTCACCGGTTCGTAGGTGCAGGCAGCGCCGTATTCGTGCTCCATGCGGTACTGAATTACATCAAATTGTAGGGCACCGACTGTGCCAATGATTTTGCGGCCATTGCTTTCGCGAGTGAATAGCTGCGCAACGCCCTCATCCATAAGCTGTTCTAAACCTTTATTAAACTGCTTGGCTTTCAGGGGGTTAGCGTTATTTACATAGCGAAATTGCTCCGGCGAAAAGCTCGGAATGCCTTTGAAATGCAGCACCTCGCCTTCGGTGACCGTATCGCCAATTTTAAAATTGCCAGAGTCATACAAACCAACCACATCACCAGGATAGGCCTCATCCAGTACGGTTTTCTTATCAGCCATGAAGGAAGTCGGATTGGCGAATTTCATATTTTTTCCCTGACGCACATGCAGGTAATTGGTGTTGCGCTGGAAGGTACCTGAGCAAACCCGCAAAAACGCAATGCGGTCGCGGTGGTTAGGGTCCATATTGGCATGAATCTTAAACACAAAGCCCGAAAATTTGTCCTCATCTGGGCGCACTGGGCGCTCCTCCGTAATGCGCGGCAAAGGCGTAGGCGCAATGTCCACAAAGCAGTCGAGCAATTCGCGAACCCCAAAATTATTGACCGCCGAGCCAAAAAATACAGGCGACAGCTTGCCTTGCAAATAGGCTTCATGATCAAATGGCGGGTACACCTCTTCGATGATGGTCAGTTCATCGCGCAACTCTTGAGCGGGGCGCTCCCCTACGTGGCGGTCGAGTTCGGTGCTCTTGAGGTCCGTGATTTCAATTTTTTCATCCGTATCTTGCTTGCTGTGCGGCCGGAAAAGTACTAATTTTTTTTCATATATACTGTACACACCCTGAAAGCGTTGCCCCATGCCCACCGGCCAGCTGAGCGGGCAAACGGTGAGCCCCAGCTTTTGCTCGATTTCATCCAAAAGATCAAAACCATCCAAACCTTCGCGGTCCAACTTGTTGATGAATACAATGATGGGCGTGTTGCGCATTCGGCATACTTCCACCAGTTTTTCTGTTTGGGTTTCCACACCTTTGGCTACATCAATCACCACTATGACGCTGTCCACGGCCGTGAGGGTTCGGTAGGTGTCTTCTGCAAAATCTTGGTGGCCAGGCGTATCTAAAATATTGATTTTCAAGTCTCTATATTCAAAGGCCATCACAGACGTGGCTACCGAGATACCCCGCTGGCGCTCAATTTCCATAAAGTCGGAGGTAGCGCTTTTCTTGATTTTGTTGGATTTTACAGCTCCGGCAATTTGAATGGCACCACCAAACAACAGCAGCTTTTCCGTCAGGGTAGTCTTGCCTGCATCTGGGTGACTAATAATGCCAAAAGTCTTGCGCCGATTAATTTCTTGTAATAAACTCATTTATCTATCGGTTGTGTTTTTTAGGTTTAAAAATATGAAAATCATTTTTTTACACTTTAAAAATAAAATTAATGTCTATTTTTCATGTAGTTCATTCTGCTCATTCGACTATAACAAAATGAACAAAAATGCATTTAAGTTTTGTATCAGGTACGCTTTTGTAACGCATTCAAACACCCGCCCGTACAAGCGTTTTGCGGCGGCAGTTTTTTATTCGGCTGCAAAAGTAAGGATTCATGCGCATGAAAATACTATCCGGCAGAATCAATCTGCATGGTATTTGCTGGAGTGCCGCTTTTTGGTTAGTATTGCAAAAAAAAGCGCCAACGGTATTTTTGAGCGCCAAAAACGCATATATAATGTCTATTTTGTTATTATTAGATTTATCATTACCATTTAAAAAACCAGTGGTAGTATTCACTATCCTTTTGTTTGTAATTCTTTTTGCTCCTTTAATATTAGGTAAATTACGCATTCCATCTATTATTGGCCTTATCTTAGCTGGGCTGACGCTGGGGCCTTATGGTTTTAATGTATTAGAACGCAATGCCTCCATCGAATTATTTGGCACTGTAGGTTTATTATATATCATGTTTCTGGCCGGCTTGGAAGTAGATATGAATGATTTTAAAAAAAATCGCAACAAAAGTATCATATTTGGTTTTTTTACTTTTTCTATTCCAATGATTATCGGCACTTTAGTTGCTTATTATTTACTTTCTTTTCCTATTCCCTCTGCCATTTTATTAGCCAGCATGTTTGCCTCGCACACGCTATTGTCCTACCCGGTGGTGAGTAAATTAGGCTTAGCAAAATTACAATCGGTAAATGTAACGGTGGGTGGTACCATTATCACCGACACTGCCGCTCTGCTGGTGTTGGCGGTTATTGCTGGCTCTACGATGGGAGAATTAAATTCCGCATTCTGGCTGCGTTTAAGTATTTCCATCCTTGTTTTTGGCTTCTTGGTTTTGTGGGGATTTCCAATTCTGGGGCGCTGGTTTTTTAAAAATGTAAATGATAATATTTCGCAATACATTTTCGTGCTCAGCATGGTATTTTTGTCAGCATTTATGGCAGAACTGGCAGGCGTGGAGGCAATTATCGGTGCATTTTTAGCGGGGCTGGCACTCAATAAGTTAATTCCGCACACCTCTCCGCTGATGAATCGGATAGAATTTGTAGGCAACGCACTGTTCATTCCTTTTTTCCTTATAGGCGTGGGTATGCTGGTGGATCTGCGTGTGTTGTTTCAAGGATACGAGGCCCTCATTGTGGCCGGCGCTATGATTGCCGTGGCGCTGAGCGCTAAATGGCTTGCAGCCTTAGTTACACAAAAAATATACAGATATAATAAAATAGAACGCAACATGATATTCGGTTTGTCAAGTGCGCAGGCGGCGGCTACCCTGGCGGCGGTATTGGTAGGCTATAATCTGAGGTTGCTAAATGAAAATGTACTCAACGGCACCATCCTCATGATTCTCGTCACCTGCCTGATATCGTCGTTCGTTACAGAAAATGCCGCCCGACGTATTGTGCTTTCCAGCGATGTAAAAAAGACTGAAAATGAGGAAGAAAGCCCCGTGTCGAACCAGCGTATTCTGGTGCCCATCGCGAATCCGAATACCATCGAGCAATTAATTTCCTTAGCGCTTTTTATTAAAGACAGCAGTTCGAATGTGCCCATTTTCCCGATTGCTGTGGTGAAGGATAGCGAAGACGCCGCCGAGCGCCTGCAAGATAGCTATCGAATGCTGGAACAAGCCTCGCAGATTGCCTCCGCAACGGATCAGAAAACACAGGTAAAAACCATCGTTGATCCGAACGTTTCTAATGGTATTATACGGGCAATTAAGGATTTACATATAACGGATATTATAATAGGATGGCATGGTAAGAAAAAAGCGGACGAACTGATATTCGGTAGCACGCTCGATAATCTGATTGGCAAAACTTCTCAGATGATTATTGTCAATCGCTTGGTGCAGCCGATCAACACCATCAAGCGCATCTTGGTGACGGTGCCGCCCCACGCCGAGTATGAGGTTGGTTTTCAGCGCTGGGCAGAGGTAGTGATTAAACTTGCAGAACAGACCAGTAGCCGATTACTTTTCTTCTCCGAATTGCGTGTGTTTGAAAAAGTGGAGCAGATTATGCAAAAACAGGGTAAGTCCATTTCTATGGAGCATACGCCTTTTGAAGATTGGGAAGACTACCTCATCCTGAGCCGTTATTTGAAAAAAAATGACCTCCTGCTTACTATTACGGCCCGACCCGGTAGCATTTCTTATCTGAAAATGTTGGATCGTATTCCCGCTTATGTCTCGCGCTACTTTCCTGAAACGAATATCATCCTGCTGTACCCAGAACAGCATGGTAGCTCCACATAACCTTTATTGAAGCATGGATGTAATGTTGGGGAATGGGTCGAAACAAGTTGGATTAGATTTTGTAAACAATTGATTATAAGTGTATTGCGGGGCATTGAAGCGATCTGCCGTCCACCCACCGCAAGGTTTATTACGAATAAAAATGCTCAATTTTAGCCGTTTAGCCAGCACGATGTTTATATCATGTTGTGTTTAGTATTTTTATTTTACAACTCAATCATCCTCATTAGCGCCGTTAAAAACACTAAACTAAATATTAGGTATAGGACATAAGTCATGATCGAACGTAGAATATTTATCATTCGGCTTCCTTCCTTAAAAAATTGCCAAAAAAACCAAAAGGTATAGGATATAGCTATTATGATTAGAATTAGCTCTAAAATATAACTATTAACAATCTCCCTGGTAATAGCAATAAAGGAATAGAAAACAGCCTGTTGCCCCGTTATATATGAATTTATGACCAAGTGCTCCAGATAGTTATTGCCGAATTTTAGAAACACTAAGTAGGAGGCTAATGAGAAAACAGGCAAAAGAAGTAAGGTGGCGTAAGCATAATTTTTTGAAAACCAGGTTAAAATTGTCGTTACATCTGGCTCTGTATTCTTTTCCAGCGCCCCATTCATGAATCCAGAAATCAAGTCATCCATCCAGGTATTTTGATTCGTGATCAGCGTCATCAAAAAATATAATGTAGAACAGGCGAGCAAATAAGAGATCGGTTTAAAATATTTTTTCCGCTTGCCGTTTAAAAATTCAGTGACACTTTTCCCCGGCGCTACCAATAATTCCTTTAGCGTATATAAAAAACCATGGTTGATTTGAAAAATATTACCCGAAATTTCACTTAATAAATAGGAGAGATTTATTCTGCCAACGTCAGATTTTTGACCACACCGGCTACAGTAGTTTCCGTCAACGCTATGTCCACAATTTTTGCAATTCATTTTTCTTTTATATTAACGGACGGGTATTGCCGAAGGCGGGAGTTTTTAATATTGAACATCCACAGAAATACCACTGTTCAAATATAGCAGAAATGTTCAATAAAATTTCTTCGGCCCTGTTTTTTGCAATACCTTATTAGCTACAGTTATTCTAATTCATGCTCCTAAACTCAGAAGGACTAACGCCCACTTTTTTC
>CALMSP010000186.1 GCA_937872405.1 uncultured Saprospiraceae bacterium
AGCGGCGGCGCAATATGTACAGCGGCTCGATGTTTATTTTCGGCGTGGCTTTGCAAAAATAGTAGGCAATCCTTTTTATTCAATTTTACACAACATTTCTGCGCCTGGTAGCGTCTTATGCCTAAAAAATTTCCCATAGCTACCAAATCTGACGATCTGCATGGCGATGACAAAACGAATTTTCTGGCTGTGGCTGCTGCTTGGGAGCTGCGCGAACTTGTTTGCACAGATTAGCGGCACTGTTGCCGATGCCCGCACCGGCGAGCCTTTGCCTTTCGCTACCGTATATGTGAAAAATACGTCCACGGGCACTACCGCTAATAGCTTAGGCGAATACCGCCTCGAACTTACGCCCGGCGATTATGAGTTGGTTTTTCAATACGTTGGTTATCAACGCCGTACAGAAAAAGTACAATTTCGTAGTGCTTTTCTGCGCTTGAATGTAGCGTTGCAAGAGCAGCCTGTAGAATTGGGCGAAGTGGTGGTGCGTGCCAATGCCGAAGACCCCGCGTATCCTATTATACGCAAAGCAATCGAAAAGCGAAAATACTACCGCGACCAGGTCGCGCAGTATGCTTGCAATGTGTATATGAAAGGTAATATTAAATTCCTCAATGCCCCAGAAAAATTTATGGGGCGCGAACTGGGTGACCTTGGTGGCACGCTTGACTCCACGCGACAGGGTATTATTTACCTCTCCGAATCACAATCAAAACTCTACTATCAGCAGCCTAACCGTTTCAAGGAGATCATGCTGTCGTCAAAAGTGAGCGGTAACGACCGAGGGTTTGGTTTCAATCGTGCTTCGGATGTAGATTTCAACTTGTACGAAAATACTGCCGATTTTAGCCGTCAGATTGTATCGCCGATTGCCACGAACGCTATGAATTATTATCGGTACAAACTTATTAGTACGTTTCCGGACGAAGATGGCCGCCTCATTTACAAAATAGAACTGCTGCCCAGACGTAGCGAAGACCCCGTTTATCGCGGGTTTGTGTACATTGCCGAGGGCTTTTGGAATATTCAAAGTGCAGATTTATTGCTTTTGCAAGGTAGCATCAATCAACCAGGCTTGGATTCTTTATCCATCCGACAGGTGTATGTGCCAGTACAGCAGCCTGATGTGTGGCGGCTATTTTCCCAGCATATTGAGTTTCGGGCAGGGCTGTTTGGTTTTCGGCTCGGCGGCACGTTCACGGGCATTTATTCTGACTATGATTTGCAACCCAATTTCCCAAATAATTTTTTTGGCAATGAAGTATTTCGGGTAGAAGTTGGCGCCAATGAGCGCGCACTCAATGCTTGGGACACCATCCGACCGATACCGCTCACTGAAGAAGAAGCAACCGATTATGTACGTAAAGATAGCCTTCAGGAGCTTCGGCGCTCCAAACCTTATCTCGATTCGCTGGATGCTAAAAACAACAAATTCAAGTTCGCCGATATTTTCTTTGGTTATGATTATAACCGAAGCTACGAACGCCGCTATCTGAGCGTGACATCGCCAGCTACTACCGTGCAATACAATACCGTGCAGGGCTGGAATGCAGATTTGAATGTACGCTACCGTCAAGTAAAAGATGAGTTGGGTATCCGGTGGTGGGATGTAAGCCCATCCGTCAATTATGGCTTTGCCGAGAAGCGCCTGCGTGCGACATTCGCGTTTCGCTATCGCTTCAATCAGAAGCAACAAACCCTGCTGAACCTTTCTGGCGGTACAGATGTCGTACAATTCAACCCTGCCAATCCAATCGGAAAGACAGTGAATACCATCTACTCGCTTTGGGCGAAGGAAAATTATATGAAACTGTACAACAAGGCGTTTGGGCGTGTAGCATTCCAACAGGAACTGTTCAATGGCGTATGGTTGAGCACCAACCTGGAATATGCCCGTCGAAGTGCGCTCGTCAATCGCTCGGACTTCAACTGGCGCCGCAAGCAAGATGAAAAAACGTTTACTTCCAACGATCCGCTCGATCCTACAAATAATACTCCAGCCTTTGAACCGAACAATGCCCTGACTTGGGGGCTAAACCTGCGCCTGCGCTACAAACAGCAATATATCACGTACCCCAACCGAAAATTCATATATGGTTCGCACTTGCCCGATCTCTGGATACTATATCGGAAAGGAATCAACGCTTTGGGTAGCGATGTAAACTACGACTTGCTGGCGCTCCGCTTAGTCAAATATGAAATACCGATGGGTGTGCTTGGCCGATTTGATTTCAACGTAGAAGCTGGCACATTCCTCAATCAAGCAGCCTTGCAATTCATGGATTACCGCCATTTTCCTGGCAATCAGACCATTCTGGGTAATCCCGACCTCTACCGCAATAGCTTCTTGCGATTGCCTTATTACGAGTACAGCACTACCAACGACTATGTGCAGGCGCATATTCAACATACATTCGATGGGTGGATGTTGGGGAAGGTGCCACTACTGCGCAAGCTCGGCTGGACCGAAATTTTTAAAGCAAGCTACCTCTACACCACTGAACAGAAGAGTTATGTAGAAGTAGGGCTGGGCTTAGACAACATTGGCTGGAGCGCTTTCCGCCTGTTCCGCTTTGATGTCGTGTGGTCGTACCGTGAGGCTGGCAAGTGGAATACAGGCTTCGTTATTGGCGTGCGAATGCCAATTGATGAAAATTAATCGCTCCATCCCGCGCAATAGCTGATAAATGGTAAATAATTCAGTATTTTTTAATTTGTAAATACTTGGCTGTCAAATTTTTTGCAAAAAAGCTAAGTTTTGTGATTCTTTATTCGCACTTTGCAATTCGCGCGGTTGAGGTAGTGAGGCAGAATGTATGATGATTTTGAAAAATGGACAATGAGGCGTAGCT
>CALMSP010000187.1 GCA_937872405.1 uncultured Saprospiraceae bacterium
AGCGCCAGCGTTGTTATCAAACAGAAAAACAACGCTGGCGCTTGGTCCAATCCATGATGATTTATTGGAGGCTCAGAAATCTATTTCGTCATTGCTGGAGGAATCATCTGCGAAATCGTCCATATCCGTAATGGAGCGTGTCACGGATTCATCTTCCTCATCATAAAAGAAATCTCTTTCAAATTCCATATCATCCTCGTCCTCTTCTTTTATAAGCGGCTTGTTGGACGGGTTGGTGGGTTTCCGAATTACTTTGGTGATCACTTTGCGCTCGTTGCTTGGTGGTGCTACTGGCTTGGGGGCTACCCTTGGCGCCTCGGTTGGCACAGGTTTGGCTTGTTGTTGCTCTACGGCTTTTGCTTCCAAGCTTTTGGTGGTGGTAGGCACAGCCAGCAGGCGCTTTTTATCAATCAGCTGCCCGGTTACGGTGCAAATGCCATACGATTTATTTTTAATGCGTACTAAAGCGTTTTCCAAGTCTTTGGTGTACATGCGTTGGCGAATGGCCATGTTGTTGAGCATTTCTACTTCATTATTAATGCTGCTATCATCCACCCAGTCGCCGCCGTGTTCGTCGGCTGTATTTTCTGTAATTTCTAAAATTTGCTCTTGCAAACTTTGCAGTTGTTCCTTTGCTCGTTCGAGCTTCTGTTCTATAAGCTCTTTGAAATCAGCAAGTTCTGCATCCGAATATCTTACCACTGTATTTGACATACATCTGCTTTTTATCCTGTTAGATTAAAATATGTGCAAAAATAAAGTAAATAATTTGGAAAATTGCCACGATTAAGCAATTTCATTTCATTTATATCACTTTTCGCCAACATAGACTTGCCTTCCGACCCGGCATGATAGCACTTCCCGATCAATCCAATATCAACATGTACTCCATACGGGATGAAGGTGAATTGGCACGCACTTCTGATGCATAAGGGTTTAACTATCAGTTATTTGCAAGAAGCAGGGTGCTGTTGTTCGGCATGTCAAATTGGCATATTGGCTCTAATTCGTCGCTTGTACACAAGGCGCATCCTGGCGCGTATCAACTTCAGATTCGGTAATTTTTTTTTGAGCACAACCGCCCGAAGTATCAGCAAAAGCATAAGTGTTAACATATTGGTTTTTAAGATTTTAAATTAAATAAGCAACCTGTATAACGCAGCTGTTGCTTCCATTGTATGTTGGCTGTTCAAACAAAATAGTTACCACCAAACGGTGCGGCGGGTATCTTATTGTTTTGCAGCCTTTTTTTCAGCTTTTTCTAACAAGAGATGTGCTTTAACAAGCGAATCCCAGCAAAAGTTTTGTCAGCCCGGAGCTTCGTTTTTAAGTTTCGCCGGTGATGTGTTCCCACAGGGCATCGCAAGCATTGTTCAGCATTTGAAATACCTGGTCAAAACGACCATCCCAGTAGGGGTCGGGCACTTCCTGATTGCTATGGGGCGCTACAAAATTCATAATAAGATGCACTTTTGCTCGTTGTTGTGGCGTGTTGGCTATGCGCAGAATGTCCTGATAATTTTGCCGATCCATAGCCAGAATCAGATCGAACCGCGACAAGTCTGCCTGTTGCAATTTTCGGGCCCGCTGGTCTGTGATGTCAATACCGTATTGTGCCGCGATAAGAATAGAACGGTGGTCGGGCGGTTCTCCTTCGTGCCAGCCGCCGGTACCTGCCGAATCCACTTCCCAATCGAGTTGGTGGGCTGCTATTTTTGCTTGCAGGATACCTTGCGCCAAGGGGGAGCGACAGATATTGCCCAGACAAACCATGAGTATTTTCATACAATGCGCCATTTCTCTTTGGAAAAGCAACAAAGGGATACTTACAAGAGTTTAAATGGCACATATTTTGGGGCGATTCTTTATCTTTGCTGGCAGCAGAAGCCTCCGTTAACTCATGCATGCCTATGAAAATCAACAACATACACTATCAAACCATCTG
>CALMSP010000188.1 GCA_937872405.1 uncultured Saprospiraceae bacterium
CAATGGCAAAAATCGCCAGCAAGAGCATGGGCAATAAAGCGTTGAGTTTTTTCATAATAAATACGCGCTTTGAAAATGAGAGGATAGTGCAATTACAGTGTTCACATATAGACAAGTGCAAGGGCCAAACTTTTCCTTTCCTGTAAAGGTTCTATTATCTTTGCTGCCCGAAAAGTTGGTTTTAAATGCAACATTATTATAGCTGTATATTATGAAAAATGCTGTTCAAATTATATATGAAGACGATGTGATGATAATTGTAAATAAACCATCGGATTTATTAACAATTCCAGACCGATTTGATTCGTCAAAACCTAATTTGTATCATATTTTATCCAATTTATACAATGAAAAAATATATGTTGTGCATCGGATTGACCGAGAAACCAGTGGTATTCTTTGCTTCGCACGCACGGAAGAAGCGCATCGCCATTTGTCGCAACAATTTGAAGAACGCAGTGTAGAAAAAGTCTATTGGGCCCTCGTGGACGGCAAACCCAATCCACCGGAAGGGCTTATTGATAAACCTATCGGGGCGCACCCTACATTGGCCGGAAAAATGACCATTCTGCGCAATGGAAAATCGGCAGTCACCACCTATCGCGCCTTAGAAGTATTCAAATCTTTTACCCTCATAGAAGCGCGCATCCAGACGGGGCGCACCCACCAGATACGGGTACATTTGAAATCCATTGGGCATCCGCTGGCAGTAGATGCGCTGTACGGCCGGCGCAACGCATTCTTTTTATCGGAGGTGAAGCTACGGCAATATCATACAGGTAAATATCAAGAGGAAGAGCGGCCGCTTATGTCTCGCAACACGCTACATGCACAGCAGCTAACGCTAACGCATCCAACCACGGGGGTGCGGCTGAGCTTTGAAGCGCCATTACCAAAGGATTTTCAAGCGGTACTGCAGCAACTGCGCAAGTGGGGTAGCCCCAGCACATAATCTATCTGCAAAATCATGATATAAACATAATATAGCTATCCTTTTTGCAAAATTCTTACGCTATTTTAGGTGCCACATACCAGATGCCAGAATAGACTGAAAAACAAGTATTCAACGGGATTAAAATGCGTCTTTTCTTATTGAAAAAAATATTAAAAAAAACCAATATCCCAATATCATTTCTTTATAGCATATCTAAAAAAAATGGCTGCCCCTGGCGAACAGGAACAGCCATGTAATATTTTTAGATTCGTGATTAATGTTTGATCACTTTAATCACTTTCACATCAATGCGGCCGTAGCGTACCTTCACAAAATAGTTGCCTGCCGGAAGGTTCGAGAAGTCGAGGTCTTGGCGAGGCGTATTTTTAGGAACATTAACGGTTTGTAGTAAGACACCAGCCGGACTGACGAGCTGCAGTTGCACTTCATCGTTCATGTCGTCAAAAATTTCTACCGTGAGTTGGTTATTCACAGGGTTCGGATAGACGTGCATGAGTTGTGACTCTGCATAGATGACGGTTTTTGCAATATTAGAAATTGTAACATTGCCAAAGCTATCGGCTACCCGCACGCGGTAGTAGTTCCAGCCTTTTTTAGGTGTGGGATCTTTGAATTCATAGTATCGAACATTATTTTGATTATAGGACGGGCGATTAATTTCACCAATGGCTTCAAAGGTAGCCCCGTCGGCAGCATGTTCTACTACGAATTGATAATCCACACCGTCGTTAGGCAGTGCCCAATCCACCATCACTTCCTGGTTGTTGTTAATGGCACGGGCATCAATATCCATACCAGCGCAAGTGCTGAGCACGATCACACGCTTCACGGCTGTAGAGGTACAGTTGCCTTTGGTTACGCTGAGCTTGATTTCGAACGTACCAAAAGAAGCAAATGTGGTGGTAGCGGATTGCGTATTGAAAAAGCGCTGAGTAGCGGCAGGCCCAAGGTCCCAGGTGTATGTAGCGCCTACGCCTACGTTGGTAGCGGTAAAGGTGACGGGTGTACTTTTGCAAACGATGCCAGGTCCGTTGATTTCGGCTACTACTTCATTGCCTACGGTGACGGTCACGATGTTGGTTTCGATGTATGGACAGTTTTCGCGGCGCGTACAACGTATGAAGTAGGTTGTTTCGTAAATGGGGCCCGGATCGTAGTTGCGGGTATTTGAATTTGGTATTGGCTGCCAGTTGATGTCATTAAAAGGTCCGCCAATCGTACTTTGCATCCAGAGGTATTCAATAGCACCAAAGCCGCCCGTCGGTGGGGTCAGTTCGATAATAGGTGCTGGGTCGCCGCCTGGGCCGCAGAGGTACTGGTCGAAACCAATCGTTCCGGCAAAAGTCAGATTGACGCAAAAATCATAGAAACCGGCATCTAAGGTAAGATTAGTATCGCCACGTTCTACAAAGATGACTTGCGTCATAAGCATGACCGGATCGGCATCGCTATCTTTGGTATCATCGGTACCCGCATTTTGAATTGTTGGAATCAAAGTAGAACCTGCTGGCAGCACAAAAGTGACTTTATAATTGCCAGGAGGAGGCACATTAAATAAATAGATACCATTGCTATTAGTAAAGGTCGTATCAGAATAAGGCGCATCTTCAGTCGTACCAGTTACAATTACCTTCACACCAGGAATACCGGGTTCGCCGGGGTCTTGGATGCCATTGCGGTTATTATCCAACCAGACGAAATCGCCGATAAGCGCTGGAGCTTTTAGGGTTACTGTACAAGTTGTTTTACAGCCATTCGCATCTGTTACCGTGGCGCTGTAGGTGCCCCAGGTTAGTCCGGTAGCGGTAGCTGTATTCTGACCGTTGCTCCATAGGATGGTGTAAGGGCCCGTGCCGCCGGTTATGCTCACTTGAGCCGAGCCTTCGTTGGCATTGGGACGGTTTTCTTCTGTTAGAATACGAATGGAGCAGCTTGGGCCAGCGAAAGCGCTAAGGGTAACAGATGCTACGGCGGTGCAGTTTTTGGCGTCGGTTACGGTTACGGTGTAGGTACCAGCGCCAAGATTGCTTAGGGTAGCGCCCGATTGTCCGTTACTCCAAGTGTAGGAGAAGGGGGCTGTACCCCCAGTGGCTGTGGCGCTCAAGGACCCGTTGTTGCTATCGGAGCAGGTGCCGCTGAGTGTAGCAATGCGCACTTCGAGTAATGGCGGTTGCCCTACGGTTACGCTGGTCGTAGCGGTACATTGATTGGCGTCGGTTACGGTTACGGTGTAAGTGCCTGCACCCAGCCCATTGATATTGGCGGTATTGCCACCAT
>CALMSP010000189.1 GCA_937872405.1 uncultured Saprospiraceae bacterium
TGCAACAAATAATGCAAGTATTTAACAATTTTTTAATCTGCATGGATGAAAATTAGATTTTTAGCAAGAGTGTCCGCTTTAGGACGGTATGAAAAAAGTTAGGCTCATCCCTAAACCTTTTGGGGGACATAATGGTAATCAATGTAGCAATTGGGACAAGCTACAAGAGCTAATTTCTAACCCAAAAAAATATTCTAAAAAAAATCGTACAAATATCAAATAGTGTATTATCTTTGCAGTACAAATAGTCGCTCTATTGACTATTATTGTTATAAGTAGTTGATAATCAACAAAGAATAAAATCTACCTCCTTACGTCTTAGACTATTACAAAGAGCTTCAGAGTTTCAAAGCGAGCTATTTATCATTCCATTTTTGAGGCAATATCTAATTATTCCTACTTTTCCATAGATTGGCAATGTAAACACATAGTATTTACATTGGATTCTCTTTCTACATCTGTAGGAAGCATATAACAATATACAACCAATTTAGGCATTTTAAATTTAAAACCATAAAATCTACATGGACATGATGAAGTATGTACTCAAACATGTTAGTTTGCTGCTTTTGGCGGCAATTGTTTTACTGAGCGCCTGTAATCGGGATGACGACAGTTTTTCTTTAGAAACGGCAAGAGCCAAAGATTATTCAGGCGAAGTAGTTGTTAGATGGAACAAGGTATTTTCGGAAGTCGAACGTTTTGCGGAAGGCTATCGCCCTGGTCCAGCGCCACGCGCACTTGCCTATCTGGGGCTGGCTGCTTACGAAGGCGTAATCACGGCTATGCCGGAATACAATTCGCTGGAGCCGCGTTATCGCCCGCTGGGTTTGGACATTCCAAACGTGGAGCAAGGCGCCATCTACCACTGGCCAACGGTGGTGAATGCTTCTTATGGCTACTTGATGCGTCGCTTCTTCCCGCACGTATCGGGTGAGTTGCGTTTTAGAATTCAATCTACGGAGACACAGATTGACCAAAGCGCGTTGAATCAAATACCGAGAGAAGTATTTGAGCGCTCGAAGCGCTACGGTCAAAGCGTAGGCGAAGCAGTTTATAACTGGTCGGCTACGGATCCAATTGGCCACGAATCCTTCCGCAATGCGCGCCCAGCATCTTATGTACCACCTTCAGGGATTGGTAAATGGGAGCCTACGTACCCCGATCGCTCGGGTGCTTTGTTTCCTTACTGGGGGCAGGCTCGCACTTTCGCTATACGCGAAGAAGATAAATTAGCGCTGCCACCACTGCCCTATAGCAGCGAACTTGGCTCGCCTATGCGTCGGGAGGCTATGGAAGTGTATAATAAGAATACGCCTGCGCTTTCCTTTGAAGATCAATGGATTGCGGAGTATTGGAGCGACGATGCAGTAGGTCTGACCTTTTCTCCGCCTACCCGTTTTATGGTCATTGCCAATCAGGTATTGGAGGCAAAGCGGGCTAATCTAGAACTCTCTGTTTACACAGCCCTCAAAATAGGTTTGTCGCTCAACGATGCTGGTGTAGCTTGCTGGTATTCTAAATATTATTACAACATTGAACGCCCAGTAACGTATCTGCGTCGTGAAATTGATTTGGGCTGGGAGCCGCACTTATGGTTCTCTCCAAGTTTCCCTGCGTATCCTTCGGGGCATGCTACCTTTGGCGCGGCAGCCGCTGAGGTGCTGACAGATATTTTTGGTGACAGTTATGCTATGCTCGACCGCTCACACGAAGGGCGCTTAGAGTTTTTGGGTATGCCGCGCAGCTTCAAATCGTTCAGAGAAATGGCTGAGGAAAACGCATACTCGCGTATTCCACTGGGCGTACACTTCCGCATGGATGCAGAGGAAGGCGTTCGGCATGGTTATGCGATTGGTCGTAGAGTGAATGAATTGCCCTTGAAAAAATAATATTTCAACTGTACTATTGGAAAAACTACACCCTAAGCGTCGGTGCTGCCTTAGCATCGGCGCTTATTATTTAGTCGTATTATCTATCATCTGATGAAAAAGTAAAACGTTCCCAGCGTGCGCCATTTTGGTAAATAAATACAGCATCGGTAGGCGGGGGTTCTAACAATTGCAAATGAAAAGACTGTCCATCCAAGCGGATAGTATAAGCGGATGTTTCATAATTGGTAGCACCTATGCCGCGCCGCCACCACCAGTTGCCCCATTGCCGAAATGTTGTTGTAATTATTTGCGCAGCATCACTGCTTACACTTACACCATCCGACGGCGTCGTCATATTATATTGAAGCACTTCATACAGTTGCCCTTCATAAGGCTGCCGACGCAGGTATTGCAAGGCATCAGGCAACGCACGATGCGTACCGGCATTGTCCCGAAATAGAGGCACCCCATTGTAATTATCAGGCAAATTGAGTATATAAACTACCTTTGCGTCGTACCATTGAAAATCTTTCCACAAGGCTTGATATACTTGCGTAGATTCCTGCCAATAACGATTGGTTTTGTGTAATAAAAATCCGCTCAACATTAATAGCACCGCGACAATAGCATACCGCAGCCACCGAGGCAGTAGCGTCAGCAGGGCGGCCACAAATGGCCAGAAAAACATAGCTGCCAGATAGCCGTAGCGATCGTGTTCTACCAGCAGTAAGTAATTGAAACACAGATTTAATACAGGCAGCAGGGCAATGAAAAATGCGGGTAGCAATAAGCCTGCCAATCGCAGCGTACCGGATAGCTTTTTGAAAAAAATAAGATAGCTTCCCGCTAATGCCAGCAGTACGCACCAGCTTCCCCACAATATTGGCGCGGCATGGCAGCTTTGAAAAATAGTGGTTTTGGTGGCATGCTCAAAATAGCGCGCAAATAAAGCATATTTGGCAAGGTACTGCAGACTCTGTCCCAGCATTTCCAAAGGCGCAAATCGTAGGTGTACAGCAGCTCCGTGATGCCCGATCCATTGCCCTGTGACCCAAGCCTGTAGCCCCAAGTAC
>CALMSP010000190.1 GCA_937872405.1 uncultured Saprospiraceae bacterium
ATTTCGTAAATCTTTGAGATTTGCGAAATCTGAATAACAAAACAACCGTTTTGACCCACTATAGGAAAATTTATTATTGGTTATTAAAAATTATAGGATGCGAACATTGCGTTTTTTATTACAAAAAGAATTTCGGCAGATTTTCCGCGACCCGGCGATTCTGCGTATCATATTTATGATGCCTATTGTGCAATTAATTCTTTTACCATTTGCGGCGGATTATGAAATAAAAAACATCAATCTGAGTGTGGTAGATCAAGATCATTCTACGTATTCGCAGCAATTGATACAAAAAATGACCGCTTCCGGTTATTTTCGGCTAACGAATTATGCACCTTCTTACCCACAGGCTTTACAAGCAGTGGAAAGCAATACCGCCGATATTATACTGACCATTCCGCCTCATTTTGAGAAAGATTTAGTGCGCCACAGCGAAGCAAAAATTATGCTGGCTGCTAATGCTATCAACGGCGTAAAAGCTGGCTTAGGCACAAGTTATGCTATGCAAATTATTAATGATTTTAATCGGGAAGTGCGGGAAGATTGGATTTTATTACCAAAATATAATGAAATGCCAACGATTGAAATCGTAACGGCGAATTGGTATAATCCGCAGATTGATTATCATTTATTTATGGTACCGGGCATTCTGGCTATTTTAGTAACGATGGTGGGCAGCTTTCTGGCGGCAATGAATATTGTGCGCGAAAAAGAAGTGGGCACTATCGAGCAAATCAATGTAACACCGGTGCATAAATATCAGTTTTTGCTGGGCAAATTAATACCATTCTGGGTATTGGGCTTGGTGACGCTGGCGATGGGTTTTTTAGTAGCCTGGATCATATTTGGCATCATACCGGTTGGATATTACATCACAATATTTAGTTTCGCTGCCGTTTATTTACTCGCCGTGCTGGGCATCGGTTTATTAGTTTCCACTTATGCTGATACGCAGCAACAGGCAACACTGATAGCGTTTTTCTTTATGATGATATTTATATTATTAAGCGGTCTTTACACACCGGTAGAGAGCATGCCCGGCTGGGCGCAGGTTATTTCATGGCTCAATCCGGTTACCCATTTCGTCACGGTAGTCCGGGCGGTAGTTATCAAGGGTAGCGGCATATCGGATGTGCTGCCGGAGTTATTTACCGTATTGGGGTTTGCTATATTTTATAATAGCTGGGCGGTATTAAATTATCGAAAAACGGCGTAGTATATTATTATTATAAAAATTTTTATTTTTACCTTTAGCGCCGGATTTTTTAAAAAACAATACGCCTATGCCACGTCTTTTATTCACTTTTTTTTATCTATTTATCATATGTTTTTCGCAGGCTGCAGCCCAGGGCAAAGGCTATCGCTCTCCTTTACAACGCGCTGATTATCAACTGATTTGGCATGAAGATTTTACAACATTTACCTTAGACACCACAAGTTGGTCGTATCAAATAGGCGATGGTTGCCCGCAGCTTTGTGGCTGGGGTAATAATGAATTGCAACATTATACGGATAATGCACGTAATATTTTTCTGAAAGACGGGCTGCTACATATCGTAGCGCGTGCAGAAGCGATGCAAGGGAAGGCTTACACCTCGGCGCGTATTCGTACAAAGGGCAAGCGTGATTTCCGCTATGGACGCATAGATGTGCGCGCGCGCCTGCCGAAAGGACAAGGCATCTGGCCCGCTATTTGGTTAATGCCAACCGATGATGTGTATGGTGGCTGGCCCAAAAGTGGCGAAATAGACCTAATGGAACTGGTTGGGCATGAGCCGGAAGTGCTGTGGGGTACAGTGCACTATGGTCCCGATTGGCCCAATAACAAGTTGGATAACAATCGTTATTATTTGCCCAAAGGCGACTTTTCCGAGCGTTTTCATGTGTTCTCGCTCATCTGGGAAGAGCACCAAATTACTTGGTTGCTGAACGATACCATTGTGTATCAACGGATTACACCAGCGATGTTGGCACCAGAACCCTATCCTTTTAATGAACGTTTTCATTTACTGATCAACCTGGCGGTGGGCGGCAACTGGCCGGGCAATCCAGATAGCACTACCAACTTTCCGCAGACCATGCTCGTGGATTATGTGCGCGTTTATGCGCGTCGGTGATGCTATTTACTAAGTGTGTTTTTTAAACTTATAAAACACTGAAAATCAACGAATTGATATAAAAATACATTATTTTCAATAAAAAAAAGCGAAGTCCATTTTTTAATTTTTCGCTTGTTCTTGCTTCGTTTTCTGTCGGTCAAATTTGTCATTTACCCAGATGCCTTCCAGTAGTTTTTTACCATCTTTAGCGTGCATCGCGCCCTCACCGTGCCGGAGGTCATCGCGCCATTCTCCACGATACTGCTCACCAGATGCAAACGTGTAAACACCATAGCCATGTCGGTTACCATTCTGAAAATCACCTTCATACGTATCATTATTTGCCCACACGTATCTACCTTTGCCATGCCGTGTGTTATCCCGCCATTCTCCCTCATAAATCCCTTTTGAATCAAAGATGCCAATACCAAAGCCATTTGCTTTTCCATTCTCCGTTTTACCAAAAAAGCGCACGGTACGTCCAAGTTTTTCAAAAACCAGACTTTGATGCGCGGTTTCAAGCGCGGTTATGTGTTCCTGATAATCGCCAAGCCGTTCGCCCAATTCGGTAATTTTTTCTAATAGTTGCTGGTTGGTATGCGCAATCAGGTCAATATTGGCAAAGGTTTCCACAAGTTGTTGATTCAGTGAATCCACCTGCCCATTCTTCTGGCTCACCTGTCGTTGCAAGAGATTGAGTTGTTGCCGATTTCTGCTTATAATTTGTTGCAATCGAAACTGATTCTGTCGAAGGCTGTCATTGTATAGCATCAGGTTCTGCTGTATATCAATAAAATTAACGACTTTGCTATGCCATTCGGGGTTATCCGGGCGATTGGCATCGGCTCGATTGAACCATTCTATTGCCGCATCAGGATCATGGCTCAGAAGCATCTCACTGGCCTGCGCCAAGAGACTTAGATAAGCAAGTGAATCTTGATATATTTCGATACGCTGTGTGGCTATTTTATGCGATTGGTATTGTCGAAATAACAAAATAGCGAGTATTAACGCTATTATTATAGAAGCGATAAATAGAATGAATCTGTAAATTGGGTGGATCAGCATAAATAATTGCATAATTTTACGCCCAAAGGGTACTTATGGTAATATAATAAAAAAAGATTTTAGTACGGTAGTAATTTATGATTTCGAGTACGGTTCAATAGCCAATATTAATATTTGGTAAGCGATTTTCAATTCTTCTACCATCAAATCCGAGAAAAGCATTTACCCTTATAATGTGTGATTTGGCGTATTCAAATCCTGTTCGCCGCTGGCCAAAAGTCCACATGTGCCCTGCAAAAAAAGTTACTTTAGGGTTAAGCACATAACCAAATCCATTATAGGTTCTGAAGTCTTCAAATGGATTGTAGGTAATATTTTTGCCAGAGTGCATAAAAATTTCAGCGCTGGGTGAAAAAAATAAGGTTTTTTCTTCAATTTTTTGATTGTTAATCGGAATATAAGCAAAAAGTTTGTAGCGATAGCGATCCGTATATTCAAAATCGGCACCTACGTCGTTGTCGCGTTTCCAGCGATGTTCAAAACGAAACTGGTGGTAAATCTTGAAGCGTCCCATTGGTGGCATGATGAACAACCATTGATGCCAGATGCGCGGTTCTATGGTTACTTTTTCAAAGTTAGGATTGCCAAGGCTGGGCGTAAAGTTAAACACCAAAGTAGGGCCAATAACCGCTTCAAAGTATGGGTTAAAAAAAATATTCAGCCCTGCACGATTGTACACTTGCCGCTGCCGCCCGATAAAGTCATACAAATTATTTTCACTATTGCGCAAGCGGTAATGGTGCTC
>CALMSP010000191.1 GCA_937872405.1 uncultured Saprospiraceae bacterium
TATTTTCGGATTCGTTAGCCAGCGTCAGCTGCAATAACAAACGGCTGCCACGCTGTAGGTTATTGCAGCTGACGCTGGCTAACGAATCCGAAAATATGCGCCACTGCTGGTATTTCAAGAGGCGTTCGGCTTGCATTTCGGCATCTTCTTGTTGCTGGGGTCGGGTTTCTTCCCTTCCAATTTCGATGCGGATAGAATCATTGAAATACCACCACTGGTTGTACAACTTTACCCCAGCATTGTAGTAATAAATTGCCAGATTGCGCACGAAAGCGGTCGTATCAGTAGTTACGGGTCGGGTGGCTTGCGTAATGGGCGTTTGTGGCGTGGCATCGGGGCGCGTTTCGAGCATCCCTGTGGTGTAGTAGTGGCTTCGGGCATATTGCAAAAGGCTGTCGGCTGCCCTTAGATCTTGCCGAGCGATGACATCTCGAATTAGATATTCATAATAGATCAAATAATCAGTAGCTTTGGCTAAGCAAATTTCTTTACCCATCCAGGATTGCCGTTCGCCGGTACACAATTTATATTGTGGATTGAAAAACAATACCATCATGGTGAGTAGCACCCACAGGGGCATCGCCCATACCCAATTGCGCAAGCCAAAAAATGCTTCCCCTTTGTTAAAAATATAGCGTTTCCAGGTTTCTGGGGCTTCAAAGTCGAGGCGGCTGCGCTCGCGGTGCAGGGATTTGAATACCACTTGGTCAAGATCATGGCCAGCCGCATAATAAGATGTCAATTCTTCTTCCAATTCTCGACGGCGGCTGCGATTTTGAGTAAAACGCCATTCATTACCCAACGCATTGATGCGATACTCATCAAAAGCGACGGTATCGGAGCTGGGTTTGGGGGCGTGTTCTAAGAGCCAGTGCAGGCGCTCTCGGATGCGTTGTTCTAAACCCTGTGCTGCCAGATAGTTCAGTAGTTCCTCGCGGGCAGCATCGGGTATGCGTCCTTCCACAAACCAGGGTATGCGGGTTAACTTTAGTAAGTTTTCAATGGTGAGCAAGGAATCGCCACCTGGCGACAACTCCCGCCCCAGAAACAGGGTGATATCCCATTGCAAATGCGGATATACGGCGCAGGCAGCTATCCATTGCAGCATTTGTTCGTCGTAGTGGGTGCGCAAAGCACTGACAACATCTCGCTGGAATTCGATTGGTCGCCATTGCACATCCTCCAGCGTGGGTATCAATTCCTGCGGGCTTCGAGGGTCTTGATTACTAAATTCTTCCAGCGTAGCGGCAAGACTTTCCACCGAAGCAGGCATCAGATAGAAGTGTTCAGCAAGTTGGCGCTCGCGCTGATCCCATAGGCCAATAGGTTTGGGCGTGAATAAGGCCCGCTCGCGCCAGTTGGTGAAGATACTCGCCCAACGCGATAGTCCGCCTGTACCAGGGCTGAGCAATTCGTAGCCATTGCCAATGATTAACAGGCGCGCATTGCCAAAACGGTGCTGTAATTCTTTGATGCTGAGGCCATTGGGATATCTTCTATTGAAACACAGCCTGGGATCGCCATAGTAAAACAAGCGCACGACATTGACTTCATTGAGTTTGAATCCTTGATACAATTGATCAAAAAGCGCGGCCCGATGATCATTCAAAGCCTGGCGATCAATTAGCATCAAGTATTCTGGTGGGCTGGTTTGTTGTTTGAATTGAAAATCTACGCGTCCGGCGCCGCGCACCGTAGCGGCAATGGTTTTATTGATGTCAAGTTTGTAAGCATCTTCCAGCCGGCGACGGCGCAACTGATTCAGCACCACGCGGGCGCTGTCGCTAAAAAGTAGGTCTTCGCGTTGTTCAGAACGGATATTCCAGATGTAGGGCGGCTTGTCACGCTGTTCTAATTGTGCCACCAAACGGCCTTGTTTCTTCTCGCGCCATTTGGCAATTGACCATAAAATAGCTCCGAACAAACTGATAATCAACAACTTGAGCCACCAGGCATTTTTTTTATAAAATTCGGCTTTGCGCTGCTGGTCGGGGTCAATTTCTAATTCGGCAATATCCTGCGGAAAAGGAATGGGGAGGGTATCTAATACTTCGGGTTCTGGCGGATCGGTTTCCTCCTGTGTTTCCCCAACTATAGGCGGGGTGTAAGTGGCAATAAAATAGATGGTATCGCGAACTGTTGGGTAGGTAGTCAGTATGCAAATACTATCGCGAATAGCAATGGAGAAGGAATCTTTGGCAATAATGGTCAAATTGCCAAGGGTATCCACAAAAGAACTGCCGAAGGTTGCACTAGTATCCGACTGGCTGCCATTGCAAAAGGCTATAGACTGGAGGCGCTGCTCTTTTTTGAGCGGTACGGACAAGGTGAGCGTGCTCCCAGGTTCTACATTCAATGGCAGAAAGGTTGTTTGTGGGCGTATGTCGGGGAGGAGTGTGCGCTTGAGTACTTGCCCGCCAGCTACTGCCGTTATCAGCAACGCAATGTACAATACCCGCGAACTTGCACGCCGTAGCCCCTGGAAGGCAAAGTAAATGCCTCCGCCCGCCAAAGCCAGCAGCAACAGGAAGGTTGGATTGCCCCACCATTTGAATAAATTCCACTCCAAAATGTAGCCTGCCCAACCCGCTAATATCAGAAATAATAGAAGCACAATATTGCGCCAACGTTCTACATCATAGGATTTGGGGGCTAAGGACTCTCGGCGGGGCTCTTTTTAATTACGTACCCCCCGCCGAAAAAAAGCAAAAAAATTACTTAATCCAAAATGAACCCGAACGTTTGTCACAAAAAACCGGGCAAAAAGTG
>CALMSP010000192.1 GCA_937872405.1 uncultured Saprospiraceae bacterium
CTTTATAGTAGGCTTTTTCCTTATCCATAATGCGATAAAAAGGAAAGAGATACGTATCGCCAATGGCTTTAGCCGCGTCAAGTGCCATGTCGAAAGCCTCGGCGTCGTAGTCGGCGTAGTAGTCGTATTGATTGAGTGAGGGAGCTTGAAACATTTCATGCAGTAGGAAGCGGAGATTTCGGATGCTAATGTACATTGGGTTACAAGTTTGACAATGAAATTTTATAAACATCCAAATGTAGCGAATTTTCGCAAAATAGAAAACTCTTGTACGGTTTTTGCGGCAATACTCACTTAAGCTGCTGGTTTTCAGTTTTTTACTAAATTGCAAAATAAATTCTGTAATTTGTTGATGATATAATACCCTTTTACTGCAACGATTTATCTGTCATCCCCCTATCACCCAGCTTTTTTAATCCTTTAATAACGCAAGCAATCAACCGAAAAACTTGCCAGTTACAATGGAATCCGTATTTTTGGCGTTGTTTCGTAAGGTAGAGTAGGGGAGTGACGCTCCTGTGGTGTTGCTGTAATTTAATTTCAAGTAAAACAAATCATGCAATTTTTATATCCGACTTTTTTGTTTGCACTATTTACGCTGGCTATACCGATTATTCTGCATTTGTTTTATTTCCGCCGCTTCAAGCGCGTTTATTTTACGAATGTACGCTTCTTGCGGGAGGTAAAAGAAGAGACCAGTGCCCGCTCGCGGCTTCGCAATTTATTGGTGTTGCTCATGCGCCTGCTTACCCTGCTGTTTCTAGTATTGGCTTTCGCGCAGCCTTTCATTCCGCAGGATACAGAAGTGAAACAGGGGCGCAAGGGGGTCAGCATATTCATGGACAATTCATTTAGTATGACCGCCATGAGCCAGAATGCGCCCTTGCTGGAGCGCGCTCGTCAACGCGCCCGCGAAATTGTGCAGGCATATAGCGAAGAGGATGAGTTTCAGATTTTGACGAATGATTTTGAAGGAAGGCATCAGCGTTTGGTAAGTAAGGAAGACGCTTTGGGTTTGATTGAGGAAATTAAAATATCGCCTGCTACACGCGAGCTATCGAAGGTGCTGGCTCGCCAACAACAGGCCCTGCGCACAGGCAAAGCAGAAAGTCAGATAGCCTATATTGTATCGGATTTTCAAAAAAATATCACCGACCTGAACACGTTTCAGGATACGACTTTGGAACTTAATCTGGTGCCTTTGCAAGCAGTGCAGGAACGCAACGTCGGCGTAGATTCGGTATGGTTTGACTCGCCGGTACAAATGCTTAATCAGACGAATAATCTGCTGGTATCGGTACGCAACTACAGTCGGGAAGCTATTGATAATGTGCGTTTGAGCATTCGGTACGAAGGGCAAACCAAACCAGTAGGCACCCTAAGCATACCGCCGCTCAGCGCTCGTGTGGACACGGTACCAATCACGATATTGCGTACCGGCTGGCATGACGGCGAACTGGCCATAACGGACTATCCGGTGCAGTTTGACGATAAATTTTTCTTCGCTTTCAACGTGGCAGAAGCAGTACGCGTACTTTTAATCAATGACAACGCGCCCAATGTGTATCTGGATGCTGCTTTCGCCGGAATGCCTGGCTTTAAGGCGGACAATCAACTTAGTAGAAATATTAATTATACAGCGTTTCCGAGCTACCAGTTGATTGTGTTGCAGGATTTGCCTACCATTTCTTCGGGGCTGGCTTCGGAGCTTCGGCAATATGTAAATAAGGGCGGCAACGTGTTGGTATTTCCATCCCGACAAGCAGATATCAACGCCTATCGCAGTTTTTTGGCAGCTTTTCCAGCAGCTGATTTTCAAGTATTTGAAGAATTGGAGCGTAGCATAGGCACTATCAATATGGAGGAATTTGTGTTTCGGGATGTATTCGAAAATCGAAGTGCGAATCTTAAATTGCCAGTAACGAAAGGCAACTTTCGTAGTAGCCGCAACGCCATACGCGGCGAAGAGTCGCTACTTACTTATCGCGATGGTAGTCCTTTCCTTTCCAAATATCGCATTGGGCAAGGCAATTTATACCTTTGCGCAGCACCACTGAACGAACAGTATAGCAACTTGGCGCAAAGCGGTGAAATTTTTGTGCCCATGCTGTACAAAATGGCCATTTCCTCGGCGCGCGCGCAAAAGATTGCCTACACTATTGGGCAGGACGAAAGTATAGAAGCGGATCATACAATGAGTGCAACGGAAGCGGTGTATAAACTTCGTGGCGCTTCTGGTGAATTCATCCCAGAACAGCGCATCATTGGCTCTAAGGTTTTTCTGGGTATTGGCAATCAAATTTTGCAAGCAGGATTCTATGATATGTTTCTTAGCGCCGACACTACATTAGCAAAATATGCTTTTAACTATGATCGTAAGGAATCAGTGCTGGATTATTTTACCCCTGCTGAATTGCGGGCCCAGGTTGGCGCTACTGCTAATGTGATAGACATCATGGAAACCGCAGCACTGACTGCCAAAATCGAAGAACGCAGTCGTGGAATACTACTCTGGCGCTGGTGTCTATTACTTGCATTGCTGTTTATTGCAGTTGAAGTATTATTACTACGTTTTTGGAAAGTGTAACGTTGGTCAGGATTATGCTTACGTCGGCATAGTACCTGACAACTTTAATCTGAAATTTTTCGGAAAAGTCATTTAGTACCCCGACTTTTACAGCCGTTAACTTTTGCAACCTAAAATCTTTAGAGTATGTTTAAAATTCGTTTTTGAAGTCGAAAATGATCAGATTTGGGT
>CALMSP010000193.1 GCA_937872405.1 uncultured Saprospiraceae bacterium
AGCGATGTTTTTTTTCATGTAAATGCATTTGTACCTGAAAGATACAACACTTTTTTTGACTACAAAAGTTCATTCCCAACGGACAGCTATGGCAACTCCTAATATTTTGTTCATTACAGTCGTAATTTTTACCTTTACTGCAAGCAAGTAGGACAAAAAAAGAGGATGATTTGAAATTTCCTCTTTTTCACCATGTCCAATCCGTGATAACTTTTTTGCAATCTTAAACTTATGTGATAATGAAAAAACTCCTTGCCGGACTTTTGGGTGCCTTGCTGTGCGCTACAGGCTTCGCGCAAACGCAGGCAATTTCCAATAAGCACCCATTGACTTATTATTTGCCTGATATTGAATACAATACCCAAATTCCTACACCAGAACAATTCTTCGGCTTTCAAATTGGTGAGTGGCACCTGAGCCACGATCTACAATATCGCTACATGCAAGCACTGGCGGCAGCTTCGCCACGGGTACAGCTTGTGGAGTATGCCCGTTCGCACGAGTATCGGCCACTGGTGTATCTCATCATTACCTCTGAAGAGAACCATCGCAATATTGAAACCATCAAAGCACAGCATCAGGCACTCTGTGATCCTGGGCGCTCAAGCAGTGTCAATATTACAAATACACCTGCAGTGCTATATCAAGGTTTTAGCATACACGGCAACGAACCAAGCGGTGGCAATGCCGCGCCATTGGTAGCTTACTATTTGGCAGCAGCTAAAGGCGCAACTGTGGAAAAATTACTCAGCGAAACCGTTATTTTGCTTGATCCCTGCTTTAATCCGGATGGCTTTAACCGTTTTGCCAGTTGGGCCAATACACATAAAAATAAAAATTTGACACCAGACCCAAATGACCGCGAATACAACGAAGCCTGGCCACGCGGCCGTACCAATCATTACTGGTTTGATCTTAACCGCGACTGGCTACCGCTACAACACCCTGAAAGTCAAGGGCGTGTAAAAGCATTCCACGAGTGGAAACCCAATGTGCTGACCGACCATCATGAAATGGGTACCAATGCTACGTTTTTCTTCATGCCGGGTGTACCGGAGCGTACCAATCCGATTACGCCCTGGCGTAACCAGGAATTAACGGCAAAAATTGGCACGTATCATGCTGCTGCACTCGACAAAATCGGCTCCTTGTATTATACGGAAGAAGGCTTTGACGATTTTTATTATGGTAAAGGTTCTACTTACCCTGATGCGAATGGCGCTATTGGTATTTTGTTCGAGCAGGCCAGCTCGCGTGGGCATGTTCAAGAGAGTATCAACGGGCTGTTGACTTTTCCATTTACTATTCGCAATCAGGTTACGACAGCACTCTCCACACATCAGGCAGTACTCGAAATGCGGGAAGAGCTACTGGATTTTCAGCGAGAATTTTATAAAACGGGGTTGGAAGAAGCTCGGGCCGACAATCGCAAAGCCTATGTTTTTGGTGATACCTACGATTTGGCTAAAATGGATCATTTTATTGAAATACTTCGCCGCCATCAAATTGAGGTTTATCCATTGCGGGATCGAATTACAGTTGGTGGTCGCAGCTTTGACCCTGCTAATACCTACATCGTGCCAACAGAGCAAGCACAGTACCGCCTCATCCGCGGCATATTTGAAACAATGATCAAATTTCAGGATAGCTTATTTTATGATATTTCCACCTGGACAATGCCATTGGCTTTTAATATTCCTTATGCTGCCCTCGATAAAAACACTTACAAGAACAGCCTTCTTGGCAATAAAATTATAGGATTGCGCCCTGAACGCCAAGTTCCACAAGTGCAACGTAGTGCCTATGCTTATCTGATGGAATGGGACGACTTCTATGCCCCAAAAGCACTTAATTACCTGTTAGCCAATGGTTTACGAGCTAAAGTGGCTACCAAGCCCTTCACGCTCGAACAACGCCAGTACACTTATGGCACTATACTCATTCCAGCACAAAATCAGGAAAAAACGGCGGATGAAATTTATCAAATTGTACAACAAGCTGCGCAAAAGAGTGGTACGCCTATACGAGCGGTTGGTACGGGGCTTACTCCAGCAGG
>CALMSP010000194.1 GCA_937872405.1 uncultured Saprospiraceae bacterium
TGCTCAACTTTTTGAGCTTATTTTTTGAAATTGGACTTTTGTCCTGTACTTAGAAGCTCATTATTACATACATACAATTCATTTTCTCTTCAAAGAGGCGTTCCTTTCCTCACCCCTAAAATTGGGGATAGTGCAGGCGGCGTTGTGTGTGTATCTTTCGGATGCCAAATCGAAAAATTCCCCGTAGTCAGATACAACCTGTATAGCCCCGCGCGCCCCACATGTAGGGCGCCGACTGAACCCCGGTTACAGTTATAGTAATGCTTTTTTTCTGAAGTCGTTAAAATTTCCCGATTTATTTCCGACTGCTGGTGTCCATTGGCAGTCGGTTTTTTTTAAATATCGCATCATTTCATCAACAAAATACCTACGAAAGGATTTTTCAAAGGGTAGCAATTGTCTAAGTTCAGGTTTGGGACACTTACCGTATAGCAACGAATGCTGATAACACAACTTTAACGATTTTTTAAGATTTGAAGCTCGGCAGTACTTGTCCTATATATAATTATTATCAGCGGTGAGCGATTGAAACGTGGCTAAAAACCGATAGTTCGTATTTTTTGTTATTTAGTATGCGTTTTACAACCTCAAATTTTACAAATACTTGATGGCAAGCATTTTATAAAAGAAATTTTATAAAAACATGCTGCGTTTCAATAATAAAAAGCGCTGTATTTTACTGTTTTCAATATGCTGTTTTTCAAATTTTTAGATTATAAATTTGACTTCGTGAATCACAAATTGCATCATATATTAAGTAAGTTTAATCCAGTAGTTTCAGTATCCTATTATTTTAATTTTTAAAAAACCACTTTACGTATCGGGTATGAAAAAATCGCGCATCAGAATCCTTTCCATTATCTTGGCATTCGCATTGGTTGGTGGTGCCTTAGTACTGTATCGGCTGGGTGTATTTAGCCCTAAGCAACCCGAATTACCTACTGCGGGTGCTCAACCTACTGCCATGCGAGGTTTTGAAGTCATTCCTGTAAAAGCAATTACCATTCGTACCGGCGCTTTGCAAGATGCGATCAGCGTGAATGGCTCTACGGTAGCGAACGAAGAAGTAATAATTGCCAGTGAAGTGCCAGGCAAGATCACCAAAATTTCGTTTCAGGAAGGTACTACGGTACGCCGAGGTACCCCGCTGGTTCAGTTGGATGCAGATGAGTTGAAAGCGCAACGCGAACGGCTCTTGGTGCGGCAGCAACTTACTCGTAAGATTGCCGAGCGGCTGGAGGGTTTGTACAAAAAAGAGGGCGTAAGCCTTCAGGAATATGAAATAGCCCGCGCAGAAGCGGACCAAGTGGATGCCGAACTGGCCCTGATTGACGTGCAGATCACCAAGCGATTGGTACGCGCACCTTTCGATGGCATACTGGGGCTACGACAAGTGAGCGAAGGTAGCTTTGTATCGGCGGGTACCCCTATCGTAAGCTTGGTTAATACCAACCCTATTATGATAGAATTTGCAGTACCAGAGCGCTATAGCAGCAGCATTAATCCAGGTACGCGCATCAGCTTCCTGATGGACGGCATGGCGGAGCGCTTCACTGCCACGGTAGTGGCTAAGGAACCTAATATTGACTTGACCACCCGCACACTCAAGCTCAAGGCCAGCGCGCCCAATCCGAATGGAAAAATTCTACCTGGCGCTTTTGCGAATGTCCGTGTGAATCTGCAAAGTTTTTCGAATGCGATTATGATACCGACGCAAGCCATCATGCCAGAAATGGGCGGCAAAAAAGTATATGTATATCGTGATGGCAAAGCAGAATCGGTAGATATTGAAACAGGCATTCGGCAGGAAGATATGATACAGGTGACCAA
>CALMSP010000195.1 GCA_937872405.1 uncultured Saprospiraceae bacterium
TTTTTATCCATTATTTCAATGAAATGCCATCATACATTTGACATCACAACCAAATAGTTTTGTATGTGAAAGGCATATTACAAATAATTTTTAGAAAAGTAAATAAAACTTAGTAGTTATTTAGTCTGTTATAGTTTTTAAGCGCAAGGTTTGCTTGGCTTTGCTGTGATCTTATCAAATCATTATAAATCATATTCGCCATATCGGATGCTTTGATGACGTTCGTGATGCTAACCGTGCGCACGAAGCCACGATCCATGATGACATCGTTCCAGGGGTCGCCATCACCGGCGCGTTGATGAAAATCCAGTATGGACTCTAAACTTGTATCCGCTTTTTGCTGCAGCCAGTCGGCGAACCAGCGTTCCCGCTTTGCGCGCACCACTTTTTCATAAAGCGTTGTTGACGACCAAATATGAAAACCGGCAGTATCCAAAGGCGTTACGTGGGCTTTGTGCTCATCCCAGCGCAGTTCGTATAGCGCGCCCTGCTCGCAGATAATCATAGTGAAAGGCTCCATTCCCATGAAATCAAAACGGCTAAAAAAATCGTCAGCGTGTGCATACTGAAAAAATTCGAGTACCATTAGCCCTCGGCTCATTCGATAATCGAATCGCATTTGATGGGCTTCGAAGGCCCCGTTGAGTACGCACACCGTGCGGTCGGTATCCGACATGGCAATCCAAGTGCCGCCTGCGCCGCTGTCGCGCGGGAAGACGAGCTGTATGTCGTCGCCATTGATGGTAGAAATATTTTTAGGCGAGCGGCCAGGTTGCTCATCTCGGTTGGATGTAAGCACAAAGCTATTGTTTGCTTGTGGGATATAGGTTACTGTGCACATTGCTTATGGAAGCAGTTTCGTGAAAAAAAGTAATTATATAATAATGATTGAATATAACAAGCAGAATGGCTGCTTGTTGTATCGGAATTTATGGTAAAGCTATATTTTTTTTCGTAGCAATCCACTTTCGCCACGTTCCATGTGGAACAACCAAGCAACATATAGTAGTAGTAAAAGGGTTTTACCCACATACAGCCATACCGGATGTTGTAGCAACCCTGGCAGTAATGTAGCATCTAAAGCATAGAAAGCCAATGCCAGCAGCATGTACAGCGCAATGCGCCATACCGGATATTGTACAGGGAAATAGCGCTGCCCCAGCACGTAGCAAGCACTAAGCATAGCGCCGTAACAAACCAACGCTGCCCAGGCAGGTGCGTAATAGCCTACTGCCGGATGAGTAATGAACAGATAATTGACCAGCAGGGTAATAATGGCACCACCCATAGCAATATAGCCACCAATAGTCGTCTTGTCTGATAATTTGAACCAAATAGAAACACTATAATATAGCCCTAGCAAAAGATTAGCAAAAAGTAGAATGGGAAGTATCCCCAAACCTTCCCGAAAATCTTTGCCCAAAAGGTATTGTATGACATCAATGTACAACATGATACCCAAAAAAACAAGGCTACCAACTAAGGCAAAAGCCTGTGCTACCTGTGCATAGATCGCGCGCGCATCACTGCGGTCGGCATGACGGAAAAAGAAAGGCTCCGCAGCGTAATTGAAAGCTTGGGTAAATAAATTCATTAACACCGCCAGTTTAGCCGCTGCGCTATAAATGCCAGCCGTAGCATCATCTGCCAAAAAACGCAGCATCGGAATACCGATCAAGGAGTTGACTACCGCCGCTAATGCTGATAGCACCAACGGTAAGGCATACAGAATCATTTGCCGAAGAAGTTGGGCATCAAATAACGAAGCTACTGCTCGAACTCGGAGGCGCCGATACTGTGGCCACAAAAGCAGCACGGTGGCAAAGCTGGCGATGAAATTAGCTACAAATACGTATAGAATTTTGTCATTTGTACGATACCAATCAATGAATGGGCTGCCCGCATAAGCCTCCGACAGGCGCGGGCAAATTTCTAACAGGAAAAACAGGAAAATAATATTGATACCAATACCAAGTGCTTTGATGAGGGCAAAATGCAGGGGCCGATTTTCGAGGCGAAGCCGAGCAAAAGGGATCGCGGCTATGGCATCCATTGCTACAATGCCCACAAACCAACGCACGTATTCCGGGTGCTCGGTATAGTGTAGTAGGGCAGCTATTGGTTGAGAAAAACAAAGGAGTATAATTGAAAATACAAGTGTAGAACTCAGCAATGACAGGGCGGCTGTTGCAAATGCGCGATCCATTTCCTGCGGCTGGCGCCCATAACGAAAGAACGCCGTTTCCATACGATAGGTGAAAAGCACCAAAAGCAACGCAATCCAGGTGTATAAATCATTCACAACCCCATATTCGCCTTGCCGGAATATGCGTGTCAGGTAAGGTGTCAGAATAATCCAGTTGACTAAGCGGCTCAGAATACTGCTCAATCCATAGATAGCAGTTTCGCTGGCTAATTGTTTTAGCAATGACATAACCGTCGGTACAATTTACAAATGCAAGGTAATGTTAGGCATAAAATGGCGAATATCGTAGCAGTATTTTGTTTTTAGTAAAAGCACAAAAGCATTTTTCTAAGCAATAGCGAAGTACAAAACATATGTTTGTACATGTATTTAGGAAAATTTTTTATCTTTGACACGAGACGAAAAACTATTTTCTAAAACAAAACTCATGCTGTTATGAAAACCAACGCACCACGAGTCATCACCTGGGTAATTGCTCTTGTATTGGGCCTTTCCGGTATTATTGGTCAATTGGCCATCAAAACCGGATTTCTTGCAGAGAATGCTTTCTGGCTGGTAGCTGCCGGATTTGTTATTCTACTGCTTGGCTCCAGCATCAAAGGACTGTAGAGGAAGCAAAACCGGAGGGTTGCTGCAATAAAATGCGGCAAACTCCGGTTCGCTCCAGACTTATAAACGCAAAAATCACAAGGCAAAAAGGGAAGTTACTCCGTAGAGCAACTTCCCCTTTTTTTGTTGATGTTTTTTATGATTTATTAACGGCTGATAATCAGCTTTTTGCCGATTAAATATTGCCCGTTTGTAATATTCACGGCGTACATGCCAGCAGGCAATTGCGACACATCAAACTGGATGTTGTGATAGCTGTCGAATTTGCGATTTAGCACTTGCTTGCCGGTCATATCGTACAACACGACATTAATGGCACCAGTCAGGCGATCCGTATCAATGCTCACATTCACCAAAGAGTTGGCTGGGTTGGGCGCAATTTTGATAGTAGCTGGATCCAAGATTTGTGATCTTGTGGATACTGGTTCTCCGAATAGGTACTCACCCGTGAGCGAATTGAACTGGATACTGTACGTACCTGCTACTGGCCGGATGTTCGGGCCATTTGGCACACCTACACCAGCGGGGAAGTCCACAGCGCCCCAGTTGATTGTCCAGTTCGTTTCGGCACGGAATTTCACGCCACCATCCGTATCATCACTGAAGTTGCGAAGTGTTACGCTATTGAGCGTCCAGATTTGCGGGTTATCTTCGTCTTTTGTAAGATAAGTATCGCGCGCGCCCATATCATCGGCTTCCGGCCAAGCGTTGAACGGGCCCGATTTACCAACGAGACTAATTTGACCAAATTCAATTACTTCTTCAAAATTATATTCACCGGTTGTACTGTTGAACGTAACACGATATTCACCCGCTAATACAGGGATATTCGGACCATCTTGCTCGGCTACGCCAGAGGGGAAAGTACCGCCACCCCAGTTAACCGTCCAGTCATTATCTGCACGGAACTTCGCCTCACCATCCACCAGGGTTACACGCAAGCGCCAGATAGACTTGTCATTCGCATCTTGGTTCATAGGGGTGTCTGCATCCCAGCCACCGGGCGTAGCATCGCCGATGATGCCTACTGTTGTATAGTTGCCGATGAGTAAGAAGTTGTAAACCAGCGATTTAGTATTGAAAGAAACTAAGTAGTCGCCAGGTACGCTTACCGGAATATCCCCGCCATTTAGTTCTGCCGTGCCATTTGGGAACTCCGTGCCACCCCAGTTGACCGCCCAGCTATTATTCGCTCTGAATTTCAAGGCGCCTTCGGTAAGCGTGATGGTACCTCTCCAGACGTCCGGGTTGCCACCATCGCGCGTGAGCGGGGTTTCTGCGTCCCAACCACCGGGCGTAGCACTTCCAATTACGCCAATAGATTCAAAATCAACCAATTCGGTGAAAGAATACGCACCAGAGGATTTGTCGAATGTAATTTCATAACGACCGGCCTGCGGAATCGGAATGTTTGGACCATTTGGCTCGCCTACGCCAGTGGGGAAATTATCTGCACCCCAGTTGACGTCCCAGCCGCCGTCGGCACGGAATTTTGCTTCACCTTGCTTGAGCACAAGTGTTACGCTATACTGGTTCTCATCATCAGCATTAGGAAACATGAATACCTCCCGATCCCAACCAAAGGGCGTAGCGCTACCAATAACACCAATATCAGAAGAGCGCAGATCGAAGAAATAAGCACCAGTTGCAGCATTAAAAGTAATTCTATACTCACCTCCAACGACCGTAATATTGGGGCCATTCTGTAACCCTTCGCCAATTGGAAAGCCCGTGTCACCCCAGTTGATATCCCAAGCGTTGTTTGCACGAAACTTCGCCTCACCATTTACCAGTGTGATGTTGAGTGTCCAAAGGTCAGGATTTTCTGCATCTTGGCTCATATCCGTATCCTCCGACCAGCCACCAGGCGTAGCCGTTCCGATGATGCCGACAGATGATATTTGGGCATAGCCTACCCCAACGAGCATAGCAAAAATCAATGTAGATAGAAGTCTTAGCATGATGTTTGTCATTTTATAAAAATTAAAAAGAGTGTTAATTTCGTGAACCAGACAAAGAAAGCGCTTTTTGCGGATTGAGAGAAGCGAAAAGAAGCGTTTTGCCATTTTTAAACAAAATTTGGAAAACAGGTTGATTACTAAAGAAAAATAATTGAGTAGCCACTATATTGAGCAATTAAATCTTGATTTTACAGCATTAAAAACTGAAGCGTATTTTCTACCTTTGAATATGATTCTTTCTAAAAACTAATCACATGTTTATGAACTTGAAAAACCTGACTCAGGCGGCTTTGATCTTGTTGGTGCTGGCGGTTGCGCCTGGCGCTACGCTTGGTCAAAGAACGATTACCGGTACGGTGTACGATGCTAGAACAGGCGAACCCTTAATTGGGGCTACTGTAGTGGACAAGGATAACCCTTCGGTAGGTACCATTACGGATTTTGATGGTACGTTCTCGCTCAATGTTGGCGCAAACACGACTGCACTCATCATCAGTTACACTGGCTACAATGCAGCGGATGTAAGTATAGTGGGCGTGAATAAGCTGACGGTACGGCTCAACTCTGGCGTGGTGTTGGAAGAAGTAGTCATTATTGGTTATGGCACAGTAAGACGAACAGATGTGACCGGTTCGCTACAAACCGTTACAACAAAGGATTTTAATCGAGGTGCTATTACTAGCCCGCAGGAGTTATTAGCGGGTAAGGTGCCCGGTGTGGCCATCACTACTGGCGGAGGGCCGGATGACGGTTCTCAAATTCGGATTCGGGGCGAATCGTCGCTGGGGGCTTCTAATGATCCACTTATTGTAGTGGACGGTATTCCGCTGGATGGCGGTGGTGTGGCAGGTAATCGTAATCCACTTAATATTGTAAATCCAAACGATATCGAATCCATTACGGTGTTGAAAGATGCTTCTGCAACCGCTATTTACGGTAGCCGGGCAGCTGGCGGTGTGATTCTGATTACAACCAAAAAAGGGACTTCGGGGGCTAAGCTGAAAGTGAGTTATAATGGCAATGTATCACTTGGTAACGCCATTAATCAGGTAGATGTACTTACGTCGGCCGAATTTCGAGCTGCAGTAGCCGATAAGTTCCCCGATCGAGTGGATATACTCGGCGATGCTAATACCGACTGGCAATCAGAGATTTATCGTACCGCTTGGGCACAGGATCACAGCGTGAGCCTTGCTGGAGCATTCGATGTCGTGCCTTATCGAGTATCATTAGGCTATACAAATAAGGATGGTATTTTATTGAATGACAATTTTCAACGATATACCTTAGGGGTCAACCTTTCACCGGGCTTTTTGAAAAATACACTTCAGGTGAATGTGGGTGTAAAAGGTATGCTTACGCAAAACCAATTTGCCAATCGCGGTGCTATCGGCGCGGCTTCGAGCTTTGACCCGACCCGCCCAGTACGCGATCCGAATAGTCCATTTTCTGGCTATACTGTATGGACACAGGTAAATGGAACGCCCAACCCGCTGGCGCCTGCCAACCCCGTATCGCTACTCGATCTTAACCTACGCGACGACAACTCCACGGTGCGCCGCTATATTTTGAATGCATCAGCAGATTATCGTATTCCTTTCCTGCCCGAACTGCGTGCGAATCTTAATTTGGGTTATGATTATTCTAATGGCGAGGGCAGTGTAATGATACCTGGCAACAATACAGTTGCTTTTTCCTTCGATCCGGTTAATGGTGGAGGCATTAACAATCGCTACGAACAAACGCGAACCAATTCTATACTCGAATTTTATCTGAACTACCGCAAAGCCCTCAGCGCCGACCATGTAGTGGATGCTTTGGCGGGCTATTCCTGGCAGCGTTTTTATAATGAAAACTCGTTCCGCAATACTAATGCCGCTGGCACGCCCTCCGAAACGATAGAGCGCAACAATATTGCCAATGAATTGTACTTGCTTTCGCTATTTTCTCGTGTAAACTATACGTTCAAAGAGCGCTACCTGCTTACCTTTACGCTGCGCGGCGACGCCACCTCACGGTTTGCACCAGAAAACCGCTGGGGCTTGTTTCCGGCTGTAGCCGCCGCCGTGAAAATTATTGAAAACAATAATGATCTTTTCAACAACCTCAAGGTTCGTGCTGGCTGGGGTATTACAGGCCAACAGGATATTGGTAGCCCCTATGTGTATCAGGCGCGCTACCAGCAGGGTTTGCAAAATGCACAATATCGCTTTGGCGACGAGTATGTCACTACGCTCCGCCCCAATGGTTACGATCGAAATATCAAATGGGAAGAAACGACTACGACGAACATTGGTATTGACTTTTCTATTATTAAAAACAGGCTTTCTGGTGCGCTTGATCTCTATCAGCGCGATACCCGCGACCTGCTGAACACCATCCCAGTGCCTGCCGGAACGAACCTGACCAATTTTATCGAAACGAACATTGGTAATATGGTAAACCGTGGCGTTGAGTTGGCGCTATTTGCTACGCCCGTTAGCAAAGGTAGATTCAACTGGGATATTGGCTTCAATATTGCTTATAACTACAATGAGATCACAAAACTAACCGCAACCGATGATCCTGATTATAAAGGTATTTTCACCGGAGGTATTGCTGGCGGGGTAGGAAGTAATATTCAGATCCATAGTGTAGGCTTTGCGCCGCGCTCTTTCTATGTGTTCCAACAATTGTATGATGAAAATGGCAGGCTGCTGGAAGGACAGTTTGCGGATCGCAATGGCGATGGGGTCGTAAATGATGACGATAAGTACCGCTATGAAAAACCTGCTGCCGATTACATTATCGGTTTGACCAGCAATATCAACTTTGGAAAATTCGATCTGTCTTTTGCTGGGCGCGGCAACATCAATAATTTTGTTTACAACAATGTTGCTACCGATATGGGTTACCTCCAGCGGCTGGTGCATCCTACGCTGTATCTATCCAATGTGCATCGCTCGGCAATTGTTAATAATATCAATAATCAGGCAAGCGCCACCTTTAGCGATCATTTCGTAACCAACGCCTCCTTTTTCCGTATGGATCACATCACGCTGGGGTATCGCTTCGACCAGGTATTGGGCGATGTGTTGCGCGTTTACACTACTGTGCAGAATCCGTTCATCCTTACTAAGTACGAAGGGCTTGACCCCGAAATTGGTAATGGAATTGACAATAATTTCTACCCGCGCCCAAGAACATTTCTATTGGGTGTGTCTGTTACATTTTAAGCATAAAAATTAGACCATATAATTATAAATCTGAAATGATTTTTTCAAAAACATTCACAATGTTTAATATTATGAAACGAATCGCATCTTTTGTCCTCATAGCGGCGCTGCTGCCAGTAATCAACGGGTGTTTTAAAGACCTGGATACGGTACCTTTAGATCCGCTTGAAGTGACTTCAGGGGTTGTTTTTGATAACCCTGCCGCTTACAGACAGGTATTAGCCAAATTGTATGCTGGGCTGGCTGTGTCTGGTCAGGAAGGCCCTGCTGGCCAAGCGGATATCTCTGGTATTGACGAAGGCTTTGGGCAATACTTGCGCGGGTACTGGTACCACCAAGAACTAACAACGGACGAAGCCCTTATTGGCTGGAATGATCAAACAATCCAAGATTTTCACAAGCAAACCTGGACGGCGGGCGATGGTTTTATTTTCGCATTTTATAGCCGCATTTTTTATCAAATTTCAGTTTGTAATGAATTTCTGCGGGAGACTACCGACCAACGCTTGGACAGCCGCAAGGTGACGGGCGCCCTGCGCAATGAAATTGCCCGCTATCGGGCGGAGGCGCGCTTTCTGCGGGCGCTCAGCTATTGGCATGCACTCGATTTGTTCCGCAATGTACCATTTGTGACCGAAAATGACGCTGTTGGTGCATTTTTCCCGCGTCAGATTAATGCCAATGAATTATTCAGCTACATCGAATCCGAACTACTGGCGGTCGAAAATGATCTGGCGGCGCCTCGCACCAATGAATATGCGCGTGCCGACCGCGCTGCTGCCTGGATGCTGCTGGCAAAGCTGTATCTAAATGCAGAGGTTTACATCGGGCAAAGAAAGTATGCGGAGTGCCTCGATTATTGCAATCGAATTATAAACGCTGGTTATACATTAGAGCCTGTTTATCAGCATCTTTTCCTTGCTGATAACGATCGTTCCAAGGAAATCATCTTTCCTGTGGCGTTTGATGGCATCAACACGCGCACTTGGGGTGGCATGACGTTCATCATCAGTGCAGCTATTGGCGGCAACATCAACCCAGCAGAATTGGGCATGGGCGGTGGCTGGGGCGGCACGCGCACTACGCGCGAGTTTGTAGCCAAATTCCCAGAAAGCGACGGGGGGCTGGTTTCTGCTCCCAATCCTGGCGGTACGGCCGGCTATCCGAAAGTATATGTACCGGGTAGCCATCAGGGTAATGACGCTACAGATACCGGCAACTCCCTCTCTTCGCCAGCGCGCAACAATATCTTTGAAGGGCATAAGTATTTCCCGAACCCGAATACAACGATCCGATTTACCCGCATTTCTTCTAATACAGCGCCTATCTACGGCGACAATGCTGGCAATGGTACACTTCAACTCAACGGCGCGCCAATCGTAGTGCCAGAACCTGGTTTGTACTACATTCGAGTCAACTGGACGCAGTTTACTTATACCATCGAAAAGCGGGAATGGGCTATTGAAGGTAGCGCTGTGCAATCGGGCCAGCAGGTAGCCATGTCTTGGGATGCTAATCTTAAAACCTTACGAGCCAACTTAGAAATGGTGCCGGGCGAATTTCAATTTGTAACCAAAGACGGCACAGTGAGGTTGGGCGACAACGGTGGCGACCGCATTCTGGATGTCAATGGCGCAGGCATCAATAAGGTAACAGAACGTGGCAGCTATCAGATTTTGCTGTTTATCAATCAGCCGGACTATACCTACCAGATCAATTCTACCTCCTTCGACCGGCGCGGCATTTTCCATCGCCCAGGCCAGTCGTTAGACATTGATGATGTAACCGTATTTACCCAAGGAATTGCTGTGAAAAAGTTTAGAAATATACGCTCAGATGGCACGCGCGGCTCTAATGCAACTTTCCCCGATACGGACTTCCCAATGTTTCGCCTCGCCGATGTGTACTTGATGGCCGCCGAAGCAATACTGCGTAACAATGGCAACCGCGACCAAGCCACCCAGTATTTCAATCAGGTACGTCAGCGTGCTTTCCAAGGTGGCGCAGGTAATATTACACCCAGCCAGCTCACGCTGGATTTGATACTGGACGAACGCGCAAGAGAATTGTACTGGGAATGCCAGCGACGCACGGATTTGGTGCGTTTCGGGCAACTGACGGATGGCTCTTATCGGTGGCAATGGAAAGGCGGCGTGCGAGATGGTGCTTCCGTACCGGCTTATCGCAATATATTCCCAATTCCAGCAGCGGATATCAATGCCAATCCGAATTTGAAGCAGAATAGCAATTATTAATCCGAGTGTTTTCAATAAAAGGTGGGTGCGTTTTCAAAACAAAAGATTTGAAAACGCACTTGTTTTTTTGATTCAATCTTTAAAAGATACCGCTGGCAAGGTGAAATGAACTATCTTTAGTATTTAAATTGTGAGGAAAAATAACATGATATGCAATAATCACGCTTATCGGGTTAACGATATAACTAAGCAAAAAACCTATGCAAACTATAGATATTCGCACCACCCAAAATGTGACCATAGCGTATGAACTGGCGGCCCTGCGTGAGCGAATACTGTCGTTAATGATTGATACCATTATTGTGGTCACCATGTACATTATATTGCTTGTGCTGCTGATAAGCGCTTTGGGGAGCGCCGCTTTCGAGTCGGGGTTACTGATGTATTTTCTCTATGGATTACTGCCAGTAGTTGGGTTTATGGCGTACCACTTTCTATCAGAGGTATTACTGAACGGACAGTCGTGGGGAAAGCGGGCTACAGGCATTAGGGTTGTGCGAATTGACGGCTTAGAGCCTACCCTGAACGATTATCTTCTGCGGGCTATATTTCACCTACCCGATACCTTGCTTTCGCTGGGCGTATTGGGAGGGCTGCTTATTAGCTCCTCTGCAAAAAAGCAACGCCTCGGTGATATGGCCGCTAATACGACCGTTATTCGCACCCGCCAGCAGGTGCAGTTTCATCTGGACGACATTCTGAAAATCAGTTCTATACAAGATTATCAGCCACAATATACAGCAGTGCGCCACCTTAGCGAGCAGGATATGCTGCTCCTCAAACACCTCATTGCGCGTTATCGAAGTTACCCCAATGCCGCCCACCGGCAAGCGCTACATGAAGCGGTGGATCATTTGTTAAAAGTATTAGACATCCAAGAAACGCCGTCGGATAAGTTGGAATTCTTACGAACACTCATACGGGATTATATCGTTCTCACTCGATAGAAGGCAGTAGGCCAGGATAATTTCTGTATAAATTCAATGTGTATGCAACTATACCCGTGAATTCGTGTTTTCTATTTCATTCTGTTTATTTTTCCGATCCGTTTGTTTATCTTTCCGGCTATAAACCGGAGTTTCAGAACACCCGATGGCGACAATTACACCGAGCAAAAAATTTGACTTTTCGTTACTCTTCAAAGTGGTATCCTTAGCCAAGCCCTACCGCACGGTATTTTTATTTGCCGCAGTGCTGGCAGTTATCTTAGCACCTTTGGCTATCCTTCGACCATACCTCATTAAGGTAATGGTGGATGATTATATTTTTTATTACAATATCAGCGGGTTAGGGCAGATAGCACTTTTGCTCTGCAGCCTTTTACTGCTCGAATTTGCATTGGAGTATGCCTTCCAGTACGCTACCGGTTGGCTGGGGCAGTCCGTTGTGCGCGATCTGCGGGTGCGTGTTTTTCGGCACATTACAAGTCTTCGACTTCAATATTTCGACAAAACACCGATTGGTACCTCCACAACACGAACCATCAATGATATTGAAGCCATCAATCAGATTTTTGCGGAAGGCGTGATTACCATGTTGGCAGATTTGCTCACTATTATCGCCGTGTTGGGTATTATGCTTTACACCAGTTGGAAACTGACACTCGTCTGTATGCTTACCTTGCCAATGCTTATTCTGGCAAGTTATATTTTTCAAAAAAAAGTGCGAATGGCCTTCCAAGTGGTACGTACGCAAATTGCGCGCATGAATGCATTCTTGCAAGAGCGAATAACGGGTATGCGTACCGTGCAAATTTTTAATGCGGAAGCGCAAGAAGCTACGAAATTCAAAGCAATTAATCGGGAATATACCAAAGCCAATCTCCATTCTATTTTGTATTACGCTATATTCTACCCATTAGTGGAAGTGATTGCTGCCGCATCTTTAGGACTGATGGTATGGTATGGCTCACGAGGCGTTATCGGCGGCGACATTACATTAGGTGCACTCATTGCGTTTCCTATTTTCATCAATATGCTATTTCGACCCATCCGAATGTTAGCGGATAAATTCAATACCCTACAGATGGGGTTGGTTGCATCCGAGCGGGTTTTTGCGCTATTAGATCAAGCGGATCGCATTGAAAATCAAGGGGAGCTGAAGCCAACAAAATTTGAGGGCGCCGTAGCTTTTGAGCAGGTGTGGTTTGCTTATAACGACAAAGACTTCGTGCTGCGCGATGTGAGTTTTCAAATTAATCCTGGCGAAACACTTGCCATTGTTGGGGGTACAGGTTCCGGAAAAACCACGATCATCAATTTGCTGAACCGCTTTTATGATATCCAAAAAGGACATATAAAAATTGACGGAACGGATATTCGAGCATACGATCTTTCCGTGATGCGGCGGCGGATAGCGCTGGTATTGCAGGATGTGTTTCTTTTTTCGGGCTCTGTTTTTGAGAATATCACACTACGCGATAGCGGCATCACGCGGGAGGAAGTGATAGAAGCTGCCAAAATGATTGGTGCGCATGAATTCATCGAAAAGCTACCCGGCGGCTATGATTATCAGGTGATGGAGCGCGGTGCTACCCTTTCGATGGGGCAGCGACAGCTCATTTCCTTCGTGCGCGCATTGGTATTCAACCCTGATATCCTTATCCTTGATGAGGCAACCTCTTCGATTGACCCAGAGTCGGAGTCCGTTATCCAGTTTGCCATAGAAACCCTCATCGCCAAACGCACGTCCATTATTATCGCACACCGGCTGAGCACTATCCGGCACGCCGATAACATTTTGGTACTGAAAAAAGGTGAAATCCAGGAATTTGGCGCCCATGAGGCGCTGCTTAAAATCGAAAACGGCTATTACCGCCAGTTGTATGAAATGCAATTCTTACAATTGGAGGAAACGCTCGACGCCTAAGCCCATTCATTGCCAATAACAGTATCCGCAACACCAACAAAGCCACGCGCATATTACACAAGACCATTGCATTAGTCGGAGAAAAGCTATAACTTTACAAGCACGCAGAAAAAAAGATGGATAACCGGTTGAACATCCTGTTATTCTTTTGTTAAAAATAGATTTGTCCGTTTGAATAGCAAACATTTTGCTCAAAAAGTACATCTTTTAATTATTGGGTGTCGTTATTGATTTATAATTAAGCGACTTAACACCCCGGAAATCCGGAAAAAAATGTCCTTTCTCACACAAGTAAAAAGCAAGGTTATGAAATTCAGAAAACCGATATTCTTTTCGGTCGTATTTATTACGTTATTGGTAGCAGCTTTCTACCCCAGAGTAGATAATAATACCCAAAAAGATGCCGTAATCATAGGCGCCATCCTGAATTATCTCAAGCAGTTGCATTTTCAACCCAAACCCTTAGACGACCAGTTTTCTCAGCAGGTATATACGTTGTATCTCGACCGAATTGACGGAAGCCGGCGCTTCCTTACACAAGAAGATATCAAGCGACTGGAAAATTACAAAAACCAGTTGGATGATGAAGCACGGAGTGGGGATTTCGAGTTTTTTGATCTTTCGCTCGATTTGTTGAATAAAGGCATGAAAAAAGTACAGGGTTATTACCGCGATATACTGACAGAACCTTTTGACTTTGAAAAAGACGAAAAATTTGAATTGGATGGTAAAAAACGGGGGTTCGCTAAAAATGACGATGAGCTACGGCAGTACTGGCAGCGCTACCTCAAGTACGAAGTGATGACTCGCATTGCCTCAGAAATGGAAACACAACAAAAAACTGGAGAAGAAAGCGCTCCAAAATCCTTTGAGCAGATAGAAGAAGAGGCTCGAAAGGATGTATTAAAACTTATGGATGACTGGTTCGGCAGGCTGGCTAAGCTCAAGCGGTCTAACCGGCTAAGCTACTATTTGAGCACAATCACGAATATTTTCGATCCGCATACGGATTATCTCGAACCAATTGATAAACAAAACTTTAACATCCGTTTTTCTGGTCGGCTGGAGGGTATCGGCGCACGGCTGCAAACAAGCGGCGACTTTACCAAAGTAAATGAGGTAGTGGTAGGTGGCCCTGCTTGGAAGGGTCAGGAATTGAAAGAAGGTGATATCATCCTAAAAGTGGCGCAGGGTGATAGCCCTGAGTTCGTGGATGTAGCTGGTATGCAACTGGATGATGTGGTACAGCTTATTCGTGGCGAGAAAGGTACTAAAGTGCGGCTTTTTGTTAAAAAAGTGGACGGTACTACCCGCGAAATCGCCATCATCCGCGATGTTGTGATTTTTGAAGAGGGCTTTGCTAAATCCTTGCTGCTGGATGGTGTGGAACAGGGAGAAAAGATCGGTTATGTTTATTTGCCAAGGTTTTATGCGGATTTTGAAAATCGAGATGGGCGCTTCTCGGCGAAAGACATTGCCGTAGAGCTTGAAAAACTCAAGTCAGAAAAAGTACAGGGTATCATCTTGGATTTACGCAATAATGGCGGCGGCTCCCTGCACGATGTAGTAACAATGTCGGGGTATTTTATTGAAAAGGGCCCGATTGTGCAAGTAAAATCGAGGACGGGTCAGCCGGATGTACTCGAAGATACCGATCCGCGCGTTCAGTATAATGGCCCGCTCATTGTAATGGTGAATGCTTTCAGTGCCTCTGCCTCCGAAATTCTGGCAGCAGCACTTCAGGACTATGGCCGTGCTGTTATTGTTGGTACGCCTACTTACGGTAAAGGTACTGTACAACATTTTTATAACTTAGATCGGGGCGTGCGGGGCTTTGAAGACATCAAACCACTCGGCGAAGTGAAGCTAACAATACAGAAATTCTACCGAATTAATGGAGGCTCTACACAGTTGCGTGGCGTCACACCGGATATTATTCTTCCTGACCAGTACCAGTACATCGAAGTTGGAGAACGAGAAAATGATTATCCGATGGAATGGACACAGATAGCACCATTGAAATACCAGCAAAATGTCTATAAAGTGCGCAACTTGCAGAAAATAAAAGCAAAAAGCGAGAAACGAATAGCGGATAATAATGTATTTCAAACCGTGGAGGAGAACGCCCGCCGCCTCAAAGCGCAGAGCGAACAATCGGCTTATCCATTGAAATTCAGCACCTACTTAGCAATGGCCCGCGAGCAGGAGCTTCAAGCTAAACAATTTGACGATTTGTTTGAGAGTATTGTTAACAAAGGGGTCAAAAATTTGGAGGTAGATATGCCCCTCATTCATACGGATGAAGGAAAAAAGTCACGTAACGAAGGTTTTGTGCAGTCTGTGACGAAAGATATTTACATTCGAGAGACCTTGCACATCATGCACGACTTGCTGAGAGAATACAAATAGTATCACCATTAACAACAAAGCCCCCTCACGATTCATTCATGAGGGGGCTTGTTGTTTTGAAAGCTTCCACCTGAGCGTCAGATTCGGTTATTTTTTTTCTATCCGAATTCCAATTGCCACCTCGCCGGGCAGTTCAATCGTTTCCGCACCGTTGAGGTCAATTGCCATGTGTAGCGCATCTGCTAAGG
>CALMSP010000196.1 GCA_937872405.1 uncultured Saprospiraceae bacterium
CCTGCCGAAACCGCCCAATGGATGGTAGGAATTGCTATGCCCAAGTAAACTAAACCGTTCAAATCCGGCTTGCTTAGCAATTCCTACCATCCATTGGGCGGTTTCGGCAGGTGTGTAAGTGTCTGATTTCCAGTGTGTATCTCCATGAAAGGGTAGATCCAGTGCACAAACAGTGAAGGTGTGACCTATTAGCGATGCCAGTGTTGCAAATTGCCTGCTTGTGCCGCCATAACCATGTACCGCCAGCAATAGTCGCCTGCCTTGGCCCCATTGGTGATAAGCGATATCGCCTTGGTCGGTATGAAAAAATTGTAGCGGCATACGTTCAAAAATAAAGTTGCTTATATATTGCAAAATAAAACCAAATTTTCTTCTATTACAATGCTTTGATTTTCTTGGCTTTAAACATTATAAACGGGAAATTATGAAGAAATCACAACTTCATTCGCATCAAATGTCGCAGCGGCTTCATCCCGATTTATGCAGTGCATCGTATCTTTATTCAAAAATATGATGCGTATTCTTATTCCTATTACCTCGATTATACTGCTTTTGAGTAGTTCTGCCTGCAAAGTAAAAGATTATATGTCGGATGCTCGGCCCATAAGCCACGCCCAGTGGGATAGCCTTCTGCGACAGCATGTGCAGCCCGATGGCCGCGTGGATTATGAAGGTTTCATCCGCGATAGTGTGCGTTTTAATCAGTACCTTGCCCTCTTGAGCCGCCATCACCCGAATCGGCGGCACTGGAGTCGCGAAGAGCAAATGGCTTACTGGATCAATGCTTACAATGCTTTTACCGTGAAACTAATCGTGGACAACTACCCCACTGCCAGTATTAAAGACATCAAATCAGGTATCCCTTTCATCAACACCGTTTGGGATATTAAATTCATTCAAATAGAAGGCGCTACGTATGATCTGAACAATATAGAGCACGGCATTTTACGTCCGAAATTTAAAGACTCGCGTATCCATTTTGCAGTTAACTGCGCCTCCATTTCTTGCCCAAAATTACTCAATGAAGCCTACACAGCGGAGCGACTTGATGCCCAACTCGACCAGGCCGCGCGCGATTTTCTGAGCGATACTTCTCGCAACATTATTACGTCGGAACGCGCCCAGTTGTCGCGTATTTTTTCGTGGTACAGCGGCGATTTTAAAAAACCTATTCGTAATTATATCAATCGCTATGCACCCGTAAACTTGAGCAAGGATACGAAAATAGAATATCTTGAATATAATTGGGGACTCAATAGCCTTTAAAAACAGCTGCTTTAGCTGCAACGGCAAGCATTGAAAAGATTTTAAAGCTCAGATGTGGCAAAATTGAAATAATGACATTATTTTGCATACGGTTCAGACCTTAGAATCTTTTTCTAAACCTATTAAATACTCGTTGCTAATGAACGCTTCCAATCTGTATGATCAGGTATTCGAAAACAACAGGGGGTGGAAAGAGCAAAAACCCGCCGATGATCCTGAGTTTTTTATTAAACTATCCAGAGAACAACATCCTGATTTTCTGTGGATTGGCTGCTCTGATAGCCGCGTGCCTGCTAACGAAATCATGGGGTTAGAGCCGGGCGAAGTTTTTGTACATCGCAATATTGCTAATATAGTGCCCAATACGGATATCAATGTGCACTCTGTTATTCAATATGCCGTGCAAGTGCTGGAGGTCAAGCATATTATCGTGTGTGGACATTATGGCTGTGGTGGGGTGAAGGCAGCTATGCTCCATAAAGACATGGGAAAAATCAATATGTGGCTGCGCAACATCCGTGATGTGTATCGCTTGCATCATGCAGAACTAAATAGCATTGAAGACGACGAGGCCCGCACCAATCGGCTGGTGGAGCTAAATGTGCAGGAGCAGTGTATCAATGTCATTAAAACATCCTTTGTGCAAAAGAGCTTCCTTGAAAAGGGCTTTCCTATTGTACACGGCTGGGTGTACGACTTGGGCAATGGTATTCTGAAAGACTTGAATATTGATTTCGATAAAATATTGCAAAATATTCGGGAAATCTATCGCTTGGATGTCTGAGATTTCTGAGGAAGGGTTCTAAAAGTTGACAATACAATCGCCAGCAGTAGTAATAGGAAAACAGGCAAAAACCAAGTGCCAAGTGTCGCTTGCTTGCCCAGCGCTCCTTGAATGGACTGACATGTGATGAAAAAAGTGCCAACACCTATTATAAGAGCCAGCCAATGCAGCATTTGCCTTGCTTGGCGGTAATATTTTTCGGCGTTTTCTGGCGTTATTTTTACGGTGTAATTAAAATGGTGAGGTCGCTTACTCAACCATAGCAAAAAAATAATTAACGCCCCCACTAATGTTGGCACAAACCATAGCACGTTTTTGTTGCCCCAACCGTCCGCAGTACCGCTCAAATCATAGTGAATTGGTACAGAAGCGGCACCTATCCGATTGTAATACAAGGCAATAACGACAAAGCTACTGGCAATAGCAAATAATGCTGCTATTCGCAAGGCGTGCTCCCATGCTGTAGAGGGCAACTTTAACACTGGTTGGGTTTCTTTTTTCAAATCCGCATCTGATTTTTATGATTACAAAAATAAGGCGTACAACACCGTGTTGAATAAAGCCGTTAGCACTGCTAACCAAAGTGCCGGCAAAAAGCCTCGAACATCGAATCCCTTTATAAAGTAAGCGGCAATCCAAATCAATGCAGCGTTGATTACCAACGTGAACAAGCCCAGCGTCATCACGCGCAAAGGCAGCGCTAAGGCATACATGATGGCACCAAGCGTAGCATTCAAGAGGGCGAGCGCCAGCGCGGCTACGATGGCATTTGTAAAATTGGTAACACGTACACCTTTAATAAAGGAGGCCGCAACGAACAGTGCCAGCGCATTCAGCAATACCTTGATTATCACGGTACCCAGCGAAGCCTGCACCAATGCTGCATCTGCATATAAAAGCATAGCTATTTCGTTTATGCGGTTATCAAAAAAAAATTTGATCCGTGCTAAAAAAGTGTCGGCGGTTCCGGTAGCAGTTCGTGCAAATCTGGTGAATTGTGAACGACCGAATTCAGTTTTTCCGATACCCGATAGATTTGAAATAACCCATCTGGCGGCGCATGGAGCATACTAAGCACCTCATCAAGATCCAAATCTTCAAGCCAGCACTGCTGTGCGGCTTTCGTATGCAAAATCAAGGGCATCCGATCATGTAATGTTTGCATTTCTGCATTAGGGGGCGCCGTAATAATCGAAAAGCTTTTGATCGCATAATCGTTTTTGTACCATACATCCCAAATACCGGCCATAACCAGCAAGGCCCCATTCTTCAGCAAAATGCGGTACGGAATCTTTCGGGAGCCTTCTGTTCGCCATTCATAAAAACTATCCGCCAGCACCCAACAGCGCCGTTTACGAATGGGTAATCGAAAGGAAGGCTTGGTAACAATGCCTTCCATGCGCGCATTGATAAGTTTGCCATTGTTTTGCCCATCATTCGACCAATGCGGAATCAGCCCCCAAGTAATGTATTGCAAGCGCTGCGGACTGTCGTTCGTGACCACGTATGCATGCTGTGTTGGCGCTATGTTGAAATTGGTGCGCAGCGTACCACCAACAGATTCCATCTCTGGAAATTGTTGCTGCAATTTTTCTTTTGATGTTGCAAAGGAAAAGCGTCCGCACATATCGTACAACGTTGTAAGGCGCTGAAGCCCAATCAGGGAAGGAAGGTAGGGATTTTTTTGCTTTTGACCAATTTTAGGAGCAAGTTTACATTGGAATTATGCCAATAGTGTAATTATTCAGCAAAGCTAAAAATATAGGCAGAAATTATTAATTTTTAGGAATGCTTCCAGAATCACTACAACAAGCCATCAATAACTTACCAGCGGACAACCAACTGGTGGTACAGACCATTGTAGCCTTCTATGGGCATCACTACGAAACGAAACTTCACAAACGGAAGCTCGGATCAAAGAACTGGAAGATCAAAGCTCAAAAAACAGCAAGAACAGTGGCAAGCCTCCTTCATCCGATTGATTCCACTAACCCCCACTAGCCCCTCCCGAACAACAAAAGGGATCGGAAGAAAAAAACAAAGCCTCTAAACCTCTTAGAACCCTTTAAAGACTACACGGACGATATTTTGAGGCGCTTCTACGATTTTAAAGTGCCATTTGATAACAACTTCTCTGAGCGAGACATCCGCATGATGAAAGCTAAACAAAAAATCTCGGGTTGTTTCAGAAGTTTTGCTGGCGCCAGATTCTTTGCAAGAATTCGCATGTTTCATGGTCACGGCTCGTAAACAAAATGTCAGTATTCTCAAGGCATTGAACAATCTATTTATGGATAATTCTATCGCTTTTCAATTAACCAGCACGGTTGCTTGATGAATAGTTACACTATTTTCCAATAAAAAACGCAACGCCAGCCAACATGGCTATCACAAGAACAATAATCAATAGTTGTTTTTTTATCATTCACCATTACCTCCTTTCTTTTCAATAAAATATAAAACCAATGCCAAAGCTCCAAATCCAAACTCTGCGATGAAACTTATCCAATTCGAAGTATCGCCGGCACCGTCAAATGCAATTCCATATAATCTTGCAATTGAAGCAGCACCTATTGAGCCAGACAAAACGATTAATCCATAAATGATTCTTTCTTTGCGCATTAAGAAATAAATCAACAAAACCCCCAGTCCAATTTCCATACCACCAAGTATCGCTCGTATATGATTCGCACTGCTTCTGGTGGGCAAAACAATACCATCCATATCCGTTATAGCATCCGGATTAATAAAAAATAAAAGTCCGAAGCTGAGATAGGCTAAACTACCTAATACTAATAAAATTCTTGATATCTTCATAAGCAATTCCTTTTATTGTTTTTTAAGTCGCATTACGCATAACGGTTGGTGGCTGACGCAGCCTACCCAAACACTACCCCAATTTAGCAACTTTTCCCCGCTTTTGCAAACCGATTTTCTCTGGCGAAGAGCCGATTTCTGGCAGGTTGTCGGCTGCACATTGTTGTCGGTTCGGGCTTGTTTTTTGATTATTCCAATTTTTGATCTTGCTCATTCCGGCTGGTGGCGGGTGCTTGGTTTTGATTCAAATTCTAAATTTCTGCGCTCTGTTTTTTTTTGTGTAATCCTCATTTTGCATCGCCGGGCGCAAAGCAACGCTGTCGGGGGCAACAAGTATCCACCGCTTTGGCTCCTTTGCCCCCAAAATGGCGATAGGCTGCCAGCCTGTTGTATCGAGTGAAAGTAGAGTGCCAGCGCTCGGTGGGCTAAGCGTCTTTCAATTCAGGGATGGAATAGCTATCGGGTTCTACGGTGAGCATGAAGCCTGACCGCAAGGCCCGCACCAGATGGAGCGCCCGTAATCATTGGCATGGCGTCATTAAGGGGTCATTACAAAACTTCCATTAGAGGGATCGGGATGCACGAAGAGCGATATCATGATACAAATCAGGAATACAATGAACGCCAAAATGACGTCATAATTTTTGGGCAATGCTCGGTTCATAGGATGCGTGTTTTTGATATCAATGGGATTACGATATATTTTCGGCATGTAAAGGTACGCCTTTTGAGCCAATCTTGCAACCTTTGTCAGCGATCCAGCCAATTTTTAAAATCCTGTACTCGTTCGCGGCTCACCATGACCTCAAAATCGGCACGAGGCGACAGTTCTAACTTCAGCCGGCCATTGAAATAAGGCGAAATTTTGTGGATAGCCCGCAGATTGGTGATCACCTTTCGGCTGATGCGAAAAAATTGGCGTGGATCGAGTGTGGCTTCCAGTTGTTCCAAAGCATAGTCCACTTGGTACCTTTTGCCGTCGGACATTTTGGCGAAAGCCAGCCCTTCTTCTGCATAGAAATAATGAATATCGGCTGCTGCAATGTGGATCATCTGCTGCCCCAGGCGCACCAGAAACCGTTCCTTGTACTGCGGTTGCGTCATTGTTTGAATCAACTGCTGGATTTGCGTCAGATCATAACTAATTGGTTTACCAAATATTGCATCAAATTTGCGAAAGGCCTGATCCAATTCTTCCGGGTCAATTGGTTTGAGCAAATAGTCCACGCTATTTACCTTAAAAGCGCGCAGGGTGTACTGGTCGTAGGCGGTCGTAAAAATGACAGGCGATTGCACCTGCACTTGTTGGAAAATGTCGAAACTCAGTCCATCAGCCAACTGAATATCCATGAAAATAAGGTCGGGTACTGCCTGATTGCTCAGCCACTGCACAGCGCGTTCCACACTGTCGAGCATAGCCAAGATAGAGGCTTTGGGCTGGCAGGTACGCACTAATTTGCTCAGGCGCAGCGCCGCCGGTTGCTCATCTTCTATAATCAGAATCTGCATACGAAAAAAAAATCTTTACAGAACAAAGGTAATCGTATTTGTTGGGAAAGCCTAAACCTTCACGTTGGTATTCGGGTCTTCTTTCGTTTTAAATGGCAACTTTTATTACTTTTGCGAGTGTTTTTGAGCAAATTAAAACCATTCTTATTATGACGTTGGAAGAAAAAATTATGGAAGACCTCAAAGTCGCTATGAAAGCTAAGGACGAAGTCGCGCTCCGCAGTATCCGTGCGGTTAAAGCAGCCATTTTGTTAGCCAAAACCGATGGCTCAGGCCAAGCATTTGACGAAGCCCGCGAGGTGCAACTTGTGCAAAAGCTCGTCAAGCAACGCAAGGAATCATTAGAAATTTTCGAGCGCGAAAGCCGTGAAGACCTCGCTCAGAAAGAACGCGAGGAAATAGCTATCATTGAAAAGTATTTGCCTAAGCAAATGGATGAAGCGGAAATTGAGGCCGCGCTGCGTCCTATTATCGCGGAGGTGGGTGCCAGCTCGCTCAAAGATCTCGGTAAGGTGATGGGTATTGCGTCGAAACAACTCGCCGGCAAGGCTGATGGAAAATTAATTTCACAAATCGTGAAGCGCTTGTTGGAGAATTAATTGTGTGATGTATTTATACGGATTGCAATAAAATTCGCTATTCGTGGTTCGCCGTTAAAAGTCATATTACCCACACACCAACGCAAAAACCATAAAAGATGAACAAAGACTTTCTTCAGACGCTGGGCTTGCAAGATAAAAACCCCGGCACCAGCACCGGCCTAAAATCTATGGATTCTGGCCAATATATTGATTCCTACTCGCCCGTGGATGGTGCTAAAATTGGTAGCGTGAGCCAAACAACACCAGAAGCCTATGAAGAAGTGATCCGAACGGCGCAAGAAGCCTTCAAAATATGGCGCATGGTGCCCGCTCCGCAACGCGGTGAAATCGTGCGGCAGTACGGCAATGAACTCCGCAAGCACAAGGATGCGCTGGGACGCTTGGTTTCTTACGAAATGGGCAAATCGCTACAGGAGGGCTGGGGCGAGGTACAAGAAATGATTGACATTTGCGATTTTGCGGTGGGCTTGTCGCGGCAGTTATATGGCCTGACCATTCAATCGGAGCGGCCGCAGCATCGTATGTACGAGCAGTGGCATCCACTGGGGTTGGTGGGTATTATTTCTGCTTTCAACTTTCCGGTGGCGGTTTGGTCTTGGAATGCTATGATCGCTATGGTCTGCGGCGATGTTTGCATCTGGAAGCCTTCCGAAAAAACCCCACTTTGCGCCATTGCCTGCCAGCATATTTTACAAAAAGTATTGAAAGACAATGCATTGCCGGAAGGCATCAGTTGTGTCATCAATGGCGATTATCGCGTTGGCGAAATGCTCACCCAAGATACCCGCGTGCCGCTCATTTCGGCTACGGGTAGTACCCGTATGGGCAAAATAGTAGGCGCCGCTGTAGCCCAACGCTTAGGCAAAACCATTCTCGAACTGGGCGGCAACAATGCCATTATCATCACGCCCAACGCCAACATAGAGGTCGTGCTCACGGGTGCGCTCTTTGGGGCGGTCGGTACGGCAGGGCAGCGTTGCACGTCCACGCGCCGACTTATTATTCACGAAAGTAGGTACGAGGAGGTTAAAAACAAACTGACTAAAGCCTACGGCCAACTGCGTATTGGCAATCCTTTAGATGAAAAAAATCACGTCGGTCCGCTCATTGACCGGCAAGCAGTGGCCACTTATCTCAACGCTATTGAACGCATCAAAGCTGAAGGTGGCGTATTCGCAGTAGAAGGTGGCGTGCTCGAAGGGGCTGGCTACGAAAGTGGTTGCTATGTGCGTCCTTGCATCGCCGAGGCGCGCCCAGATATGACCATGGTGCAACACGAAACCTTTGCGCCGATCTTGTATTTGTTGAAATACTCGACGCTCGAAGAAGCCGTTGCCATTCAGAATGGCGTACCTCAAGGTTTGTCTTCAGCCATTATGACGGATAGCCTGCGCGAAGCCGAATCATTCCTCTCGGCAGCAGGCTCGGATTGCGGCATCGCCAATGTCAATATCGGTACCAGCGGTGCAGAAATCGGGGGCGCTTTTGGCGGCGAAAAAGAAACCGGCGGCGGCCGCGAAAGTGGTTCTGATGCTTGGAAAGCCTACATGCGCCGGCAAACCAACACCATCAACTGGAGCACTCAGGTGCCTTTAGCGCAGGGCATCAAGTTCGATTTGTAAATATTTTTTGCCCTGCCTGATGGAGGTATGGGCAGGGCAAAAGATGAACGATACTACCAAGCATGTTGCGCGGCAAATTGTATCTGCTGAAACCCGCAGGCAAAAGTAGCTACATGTAGCCTTCTAAGCAATGGCAACATTATGGCTTTGGGGCAGGCGTAGTTCTAAATACGTTGCCTGAAAGCCCAATTTTTTGTACAATTTCAGTGCCGGATGTCTCGGTTCGAGGTGCAGCGCCATGTCTCCATCTGCCAGTTCAATCGCCTTTCGCAGAATGTGCAGCATCATCGCTTCGTCGTCGCGGTAGTCGTTGTGAAAAGTTGCAAATACTAATAAATTCTTCGGGTTGTACCCTTCCATTCCTGTACGATTGACTATGACAGCAGCTATCATCTGCCGACCAGTGTGAGCCGTAAGCACAAAGCCACCGAAGGAGGGTTTGCTTTTGATGGCATACTCTAAGGCCTCTCGAACGCTTTGCTTACTGGCATTGTTGGTGTGCTCACACAGAAAATTCACCACTGCGCTTTTCTCCGCAGGGCTCATTCCGGTGAAAGCGTCGTAAAGAGTCGTCTCATGGATCATTGTGATTCGGGTTTTAAACCGGTTTTTATTTTGTGCTGTTAAATGTAGCCAAAAATTTTATTTAGATAAAATTCTACGCATGATTTTTAGGTTAAAAATGCTGATTATTAGTTTAAGATGCGTTTGTATTTTACTATATAGCAAAATTTATATAAATCAAAGCATCCTGATCTACGTCCACAAGTGACCTTATACCATTTTAAAAGTAATTTGGCGAGCGATGACCGGCAATGACCATCCGTCCATTGCAAGAAAATGAATGCGTCTTTATTTTTTTTAGGCAGATCGAAAGAACCCTTCGAAGGGCAACTTGTTTGTTTTACGACAAAATCAATGGATTTAATCAGAAAAAAGTAGCACATGAAATATCGTTTTGTAGGCTTACTGCTTTGCTGGCTCGTCGTCGCGCAAATGACCATTGCACAAAATAACACTTCGCCGTGGCAACTTAAAGTGGATGCTACCGTGGCCGAAGCAGTACAAGAGGGCAAATCCGTAGAGGTAATCATCGTCATGCAGGCGCAAACGGACGTATCGGCAGCTCGCCAACGCTCAAACAAAACCGATAAGGGGCGCTTTGTATTCGAACAACTGCAACACCAGGCCCGTACCACGCAAAAGCCGATTTTGGATATCCTGGCAAAGGAACAAATACCGTACCGTGCTTTCTTTTTGGTCAATGCTATTCATGCCCAGCTCCGCCCAGCGTTGGTGCCCCTATTGGCGGCTCGAACCGATGTGGCCTACCTCGCCGCGAACCCCTACGTCCGTATGGAAGAACCCATGCTCACATCAGCACAGCATCTGGATGCCACGGTGACTTGGCGCGATGATATAACCTGGGGCATTCGACAAATACGAGCCGATCAAGTGTGGGCCTTAGGCTACACCGGACAGGGCGTGGTGGTTGGAGGGCAGGACACTGGCTACGAATGGACGCACCCAACTATCCGCAATCGTTATCGGGGCTGGAATGGCACGACTGCGAACCACCATTATAATTGGCATGATGCGATTCGCCAGATTAGCCCTTTGCATGGCGATTCTGTACCTAACCCCGCATTAAACCCTTGCGGGCTGGATACCAAAGCGCCTTGTGATGATCATAATCACGGCACCCACACCATGGGTACGATAGTCGGTGACGACGGCGCAGGCAATCAAATCGGGGTAGCCCCCAACGCTCAATGGATAGCTGCACGTAACATGGAACGTGGATACGGCAGCCCAGCTACTTACATCGAATGCTTTGAATGGTTTCTAGCGCCCACGGATATCCAAGACCGAAATCCTCGCCCCGACCTCGCCCCGCATGTAATCAACAACTCCTGGAGCTGTCCTGCTATGGAAGGTTGCAACCCCTCCAACTGGGCTTTGATGGACATGGCGATCAACAACCTGCGTGCGGCGGGCGTTGTCGTGGTACAATCGGCGGGCAATAGCGGCTCGGACTGCAGCTCCGTCAATGCGGCGGCAGCCATCTTTGAAAGTGCTTTCACGGTGGGAGCTTCCCGCCAGAACGATACTATTGCTGGCTTCAGTAGCCGAGGGCCTGTTGTGGTAGATGGCAGCGGCCGACTCAAGCCCAACGTGGTCGCTCCGGGCGTGAGCGTGCGTTCGGCCATTCGTGGGGGTGGTTTTGCCACTTGGAATGGCACCAGTATGGCGGGCCCACATGTAGCAGGCGTAGTTGCTCTCATCATCAGCGCCAATCCTGCATTAGCAGGACAGGTAGAAACCATCGAACGGATACTGGAAGAAACCGCCAAACCTATGCGCACCGACCAAGCCTGTGGCAATCGTAGCGGCCTCGACGTACCCAACCATACCTACGGCTATGGCCGCGTGGATGCCTTAGCCGCCGTGCAGTACGCCCTCAATCTGAGCCACAACCCTGCACTACTCGCACCTACCCATAGCGTGAAGGTATTCCCCAACCCCACCGGCGACGTTGCTACCTTCCAGTTGTATGGTTTTCAGCAGGATGTAGTGCTCCGCTTATTCGGTTTGAATGGGCAACTGATACAAGCCCAACGCTGGAAGGTACAGGACACTTCCCTCCAAACCCTCGACCTGCACGACCTGCCAAGTGGTATTTATTTTTACCAAATTGTCAGCGGCGATACTTTCCTAAGCGGCAAGGTTGTAAAATATTAGGTAGTTTTTTGATAGCCGTACCCCTTATTTTTTGAGTACTTTAGCCCGCTTATCAAATTTGGTTCGAATATCCTGCAGCGCTTTTTGCAATTCTACATCGCTATCGTAGGCCATCTGTACACCTACGCGGGTCAAGTCGCCTACCCTTTCTGTAAAAGGTTCATAACCAGCCTCATATATCTGTTTTACCAAGCGTTTTACATTATCGGGGCTGCCAAACATACCAATGGCAATCGTTGCATAGCGCTGGTTGGGCTGCAGGGTTGGCCCTTCCGAGTCTAAGCCAGGCACTACATCATCCTTTGGTTCATCCGGCACTTTTTTATTCGCTAAGGGCGGTACACTATCATCGGCGGTCATTCGTGATGGGCTTACATTATAACGCGGAAGCTCGGCGGATTCGTTTTCTGCGATGGCCGGAGTACTCGATGCGGAATGTGGATAGAAAAATTTCCAGTAGATGGCGGTGGAAATACCCAACACCAGCAGAATACTCACTAAGGTAGCGCCGCGCGACCAACGACGCCGGGTACTACCAGCAGCAGTAACGCCGGGTTTGCTCGTGGTTTTTCGGGTGTTTGTGGGGGCAGGGGTAGCTGTTTGGCGAAGCACCGGATAAAATTGTACGACGGGCAATCCATACGATTCGATATTCAGATTGGTATCCTCTGCTACAAATTGAAAATTGCTTTCGTAATCCCGATATAGGCGGCCAACCCCCGGAAACGCTACAATTTCATTGCGCGCTATTGTCTCTTTCACCTCCTTGACATACGCATCTACCTGTCGCATCGCTTCCGCGAATGACATACCGTACTGCTCGCGTAAATGCTTCACGAGCAGCCCATCATCAAATAGCAAATTTTTATTGAATGTCAACTGCTTGGACGGTGGACTGAGCTTACCTTCTACCTGATCAATTTGCGCAGGTTTGTATTGCGCCACAAAACCGCCCAGACCCGGTATGCCCACTGAATTGTGCTCTTGTAATAATGCTGCAATACTTGCACTGATATTTATCTGCATGATATTCAATATTATAAATACTTGCTACCGCTGCCCTGTTAATACAATACGATTACTATGCTTATTTATTTGAAAATCAATATTTTATACCAAAAAATCCAACGAAACCACGCATAGCTTTCGATGCAGCCACCGCATAATAAAAACCTGATTTTCAAGGAAATATTATTCAAAGATAAGTTTTTTTCAATTGTAAAGCAAGATTTTTAAGCACGGTGAAACGAATCCGGCAAGTGTCGCTTCTTCAAAAAGGTTGCCTGGTTTTTTATTAAAAAATTGATTATCTGTATTTTATAAATTTAATTATCATTCCATCCGTATTGTTGCCAATCGGATTCATGATCAATGTCAGGTAATGCTGGCAACAAAAAACACGACTTACGAAGGCTTTCGATGCGTTGCAATGTAGCTGGCAATACGGTATCGGTGCTCCAGGCAATATCATGAAATAATGCGGGCGTCAATTCCTTCATACCTAATAAATAATACCCGCCGTCAATAGCTGGGCCAAGCACAAAGTCATGATCGTTGAGTTGCTGAAAAGCAGTGGTGATCAACGCAGAGGTGAGCAGGGCGCAATCGCTACCAATGATGATGGCTCGCTCCGCAGCAGAAAGCGCCTGCGCAAAAGCATTTTGCATGCGCTCACCCAAATTGGTACCCTGTTGTAAGCGTTTATCAAAATCCGGCTGCGGCCAGTCGTCATTCGTATCTATAAAGTCGCTGTAGAACAGCAAACGTTGCGCCTCCACCGGCATGGCGACCGCGCGGGTGTGCTTTAGCAGGCTATGATAAATTTGCAGGGCGCGATCATCGCCGGCGGTTTGGGCAATACGGGTTTTTACTTTGCCACGTATCGGATTTTTAATAAAAATGATTAAGGTATTCATGTTGGTTATGACATTATGATATTATGATAGTTTACTAATTTTAACAAAAAAGACGCATTTCAATTTAATAAAATAATTGATTTTCAATATTTTACATATTCTAATCGTAGATAACGATAGTAGTCTAAAATCTAATGTCTATCGTCTAATGTCTGCATCTAAAAGGTATTATGATATTTCAATTACGGATATGATATCAAGCATCATAAAAATGGGCGATACTTTACATGTAGCTACGACAAAAATAGAAACCCCGGATGCGCGTTCATTCAAACCAGTTTTTGCCAATCGTAATCCCAGCGATCGGGTTTTAAGTCTATCTGACGGATATCGAGTATCCAGGTCATGTCCAAGTAGGGTAGTGTCGCTTGAATGCTATCATTAGGCGAGCAGAGCAGCACCTCAAACATATCGCAAAAATCTTCATAAATGGGGGCGCCCTTATCAAGTACCAGGTCGAGCAGATCGTTGAAACGCTGGTAGGAGGAAAGCAGGCAAATAGAAGCGGGGACATTCATTTCCACGACGCAAATCCCCTTTAAAATCTGCAAATCTGTGAGTAGGTCGCGGGCCAGCCCCATTGTTGGCGGTGCCTGAAGTACGCCGTCGCAGGAATGCCAAGCCCAAACCGGCGCGAAGCCATTCAACAGAATTTGCCGGCGTTCCATTGCAGCAGCCATCCATTGATAGGCTGGGCGCCAGTTGATTGGCGTCAATTGCCAGTCGGTGCGCAAGGTTCCGGTCTTTTCCAGTAGCTCGCAAGCGCTTGTAGTCTGAAACGACCATAGAGTGCAGGTGGTTTCGTGCGGACGGTTTTCATCCATACAGAAAGTCGCTAAGTGTTTGTATATGAGGGGTTTATGGAGTATATAACTTGTTTTGTGTTGCTGCTGCGCTACTAGGGCTAATTACACGATCCTTCCAGCGAGTGAATCCATGCTCGAATCAGCGCCAGCCCTTCTTCATGAGGCACCATCCGCCCGATTTCCGGCATCATCACCCCAGGATCATCCGAGCGCATCCGATAGTAGAGGATGGAAGAATCGGGTTTTCCAGGTAGCACGCCAAATCGGTGCCCGCCAGAACCTTTGCCGGCGGCTACTGGCGGCTTGCATAAGCCCAACTGTCGCGGATTGGTCTGATCGGCAGTGAGGTACAAGCCTGTGGTATGCGCTGGGCCTTTAGGATTGTGACAATGCCCGCAATTCACATCCAAATAGGCTAATGCCCGTTCGCTGATGCTGCCGCTTTGCGGATCATCCCATTGCGCTACGGGTGTAAAGGTTTGATTATCAAAAGGTTGAATTAGCCCAAGTTCCTGCCATTTTTCCAATTGGTTTTGGGTACCATCGGCGTAAGCGAAGGCACGATTCAGGTTGCGTACCTTGGGGCCCACCGGCAGCAGCTTATTGGCACTATTATGACAACTTTTGCATTGATTTTTATTCGGAATGGCGTAAGTGATGGCGTGGCTCTTGCCGCGTTCATCCGTCCATTTTACAGGCTTGAAATCACCTACAATGTTAATACGGGCATCTTGTTGTGCATCATCCCACACATACGTAAACGCTTGCCATTCGCCGTGCAGGCGCATTAGTAGCCGGGTTTCCATGAGGCGACGCGCTTTTTCCGGTTTGCGAAAATCAGCAGGATAGTAAAAATGTTTAATAAGTACTGTGTTGTCTGGGAATAAAATATTGCCCTGCTCATCAACACTCGCCTGCACACTATCGGGCATCCAGAGGAAGCGCGCCTTGTGGGCGTAATCGGAGAAAAGCGGTGTGATTAAATCATAGGGCAGTACATTTGTATTAGATTGAAAATCAGCTGGTTGCCCATAGAAAAAGCGATATTCAGAGAGCATCTTATAAGGTGCTGCATCTGGTTCAAATTGCACCGGTAAGGTTGGTAGCGCTGCTTCCTGTACGCTGCGGCACTCCATGAGCAGAGCACTCAGCGATAAGCATGAGCAAGCGAATAGGATCCATTTTAAATAACGTGACACGATGTGTAATCTTTTTGAATTTAGCATCCATTATATTGTAAACCGTTGAAACGGTTTCATGCGCGATGTTCATCATAGCCCACGAATTAATTCGTGGGCTATGATGATTTGGTTTTTATTTTGTCAGTCCATATAATTTTATAAACTCATCATATTCCTGCTGAAATGCTTTCTTTTGATGATGTGCTTTCTGATTTCTGATGTATGCAAATACCTTTTCAACGCCTGATTCGGAAACGGAATAAGCAGCATATCCTGTTTGCCAAGCGAATTTTTCTACAATTAAATTGCTGTGATTAATGAAATGTGAACTACTTCCTTTAATTTGTTTAATAACCTCAGCTATTGATTTTTGAGGACTCAGCAAAAACAAACAATGTATGTGGTCGGGCATTCCATTGATGATTCTTACCGGACAACCTTGCTCACGCAATTGCTCTGAAATAAATTGATATAACGGTTGTTCAATGTTTTGATGAATCAACGGCATTCTTTCTTTGGTTGCCCAAATAGCATGAATCCATATTTTGTTATAAGAATGTGGCATAAATCATTGATTAATGAAAACCGTTGAAACGGTTTCATGCGCGATGTTCATCATAGCCCACGTTTTAAAACGTGGGCTATGATGATTATTTTATGATGCGTTCTACATCAATTGAGTAAAAATTAGTCGCAGTGGCATGGCGCGTGCTGGCTGCTGTGCCTGGGCGCAACAGTTGTAGCGTATGCATTCCGGCGGCTTGCGCGGCATCGAGTTCAGCTTCTACATCTGAAAGAAATAATATTTGTTTTGGATTCAAATTCAGTGCTTTAGCTATACTTTGATACGAAACCTCTTCGCGTTTGTGTCCTACCGCAGTATCGAAATAATGGTCGAATAGATTCGTCAGGTCGCCCTCCTCGCTATATCCAAACAGCAGGCGTTGAGCCGCCACCGACCCCGACGAGTAGATGCCAATGCTAAGCCCTTGTGCGCGCCATTGACGAAGCTGCGGCGCCACATCAGGATACACATGCCCCCGAAAGCCGCCAGTTTCGTAGCCTTCCCGCCAGATCAATCCCTGCAATTGCTTCAGAGCAGGGTGCTTGCGATCTATGCGTATCCAGTGCAATAATGCCGCTACCATCTGATCCAAGTCAGGCGTTATACCTTCTTCTAAGCTAAGCGTTTGTTGGGCTTCGTAGATGCAATCCCGTACGACTGGGTCGGTGGCCATGTGCGCTTGCACGAACGCAGGCAAGTGCTGCGCGGCATACGGAAACAGCACCTGATGCACAAATGCTATGTCAGTGGTAGTTCCTTCAATATCCGTCAAAATATAGCGAATCATCATGCGTGTTTACCTCGTTTCACGACAGCGGCACGCGCCCATTATACTTAGCATCTACGCCACTTTCGGTGTAATGCGGCACCCAACCCGATTGGTCAATGAACACTCGAATAGCCTTCACGCGATTCTTGGGTCCTAAGTCAAACCAGTGCTTAGAATTGGCTGGCACGGAGATTAAATCGCCCGCTTCACAGGTCACGCAGAATACCGCCTCACTGTTTTCTAAATTAAACCAAAACATGCCCTCTCCATCCACGAAGAAGCGTACTTCGTCTTCCGTATGGGTATGCTCCGTCAGAAATTTATTGCGTAAGGCTTCTAAATTGGGCGTTTCCGGATGCACGTTGATCACATCAGCAGTTTGGTAGCCGTTGGCTTCCATGTAAGGCTGAAGCTTATGAGCATAAGCCTGAAGAATGGTATCCTGGTCGGCATCGTCAGGTAGCGGCACCGATGCTTCCCATTGCTCATAAATAACGCCGCGAGCATTCAAAAATGCCTTGATTTCAGCAGCATCCCGGATAACGGTGTTTTTGTCAGGAATAGTTAAAAATGCCATTTCATTATTTTTTAATAAGACAGATACAAGTTAATAATACAGCACAAAAAGCATCCTATTTTTAAAATATTTTTTAAACAAAGCCGCCCTTTTTTAATAAAATGTAATAGTTTAGCAATAAATAATATCCCAATATCCCAACTCACCCCCTACCCAAGCATTCCAACAAAAACTCCACCACTTCCACATGACGTTTGGCTTCTGCGATGTCGCGCCCCCAAGTGTACATGCCATGCCCCGCAATCAGGAAGGCCCTCATCGTTTCTTGTTGAGCATAGCGTTGTACCGTAGCTGCCAGCGCAGGGATGTCTTGCGTATTAGCAAAAATAGGAATTTTTACAACCACTTCATGCGTTGTGATACCCGAAAAGCCTTTCAAAATTTCATAATCGCTGAGGAAAATGGCGCCTTGAGGCAATAATCGCTTGGATAATACGGTGCCCATGATCGAATGCGTATGCAGCACGCAGTGCATATCTGGGTAGCACTGGTAAATGACGCTATGCAGGAGCGTTTCGGCCGAGGGGCGGCGCATATCCTCAATCGGTTCGCCGTTGGCGTTGACATATAGAAAATGCTGTTCGGAAAAGCTGCCCTTATCTATACCACTTTCGGAAACGTAAAAATTCGGATCGCCCTCCTGGCGAAAGGAATAATTGGACGAAGTAGCCGGCGCCCAGCCCTGCGCATGTAGAAAGTGAATAACCTTTGTCAGTGCTGCTTTATTCGTTTGCATAGTGCAAAAATAGCATTTTCCAAAAGTATCATTTGAAATAGTTTTTCGATAGAAGCCGACATTTCGTCGAACTGGTATTCGTAAAATTAACTTTGCTTCCTAACTTTGCTAACCTCGATTATTTATCATAAAAATTTAATGCAAAATACCATGAGGATCAGCTTTACCGCCTTGATCATGCTGCTAACCAACCTGCTGTTGGCACAAACCACAGCTACTTTCTGGAGTGATATTAGCGAAGATCGCATCTTCCTGCCGGAGCGCCTGGAGCGGCGTATGTCCGCTACGACCTACCGAACGGTGGCTTTTGATTTGAATACCTTCAAAAAAGCCTTGCGTGAAGTGCCGATGGAATATGACCCGGCAGCGCGGCAGCAGCCATTACGCATTAGCCTGCCTTTACCCAACGGGCGCACGGAGGTTTTTGCAGTGGTCGAATCATCCGTGATGATGCCTGGCTTGGCAGCACGTTACCCAGATATTAAAACTTTTTCTGGAAAAAGTATTCATAATCAAGGGCTTACGGCTCGATTCAGCTATTCTCTCTGGGGATTGCACGCGGTGATACACACGCCTCAAGGCACGGTACTAATCGAACCCTATGCCAATGAAGAAACGGCTTATTACCAAGTGTATTATAGCCAACATGAGCTACGCACGGGCATACCCGAACGCCTGAGCTGCGGGCATACAACAGCCGAGCACGAGCAGGCACGCGATGTAACGTATTTTGGCAAAAATCGCCTCGAATTGCGCAGCAATGAAGCCCTAAGTTTGCGCACTTATCGCATGGGCATTGCTACCTCTGGGGAGTTTGCGCGGCAGTTCAACGCCAATAGCAAAGCCGCCGTTATGGGGTTGGTAGTCAATATTTTAAATCGAATTAATAGTGTATTCGAGCGCGACGTAGCGATTCGTTTTGTCATAGCAGAGAACAGCGATTCGTTGTTTTTTTTAAATCCTGAGACAGATCCATTTGATAATGGTAGCAATGTGGGGCAGGTATATGGGCGCACGCCGTCGTTGCTCAATGAGGTGCTGGGCATCAACAATTATGATGTCGGGCATTCTATCATTGCTGGGTGTGGTGGCGGCACAGTGGGTATCGGGGGTGGTCGAGCTTGCAACAATAATACGACTTCCGGTAATTTCAAAGGATTTGGGGCATCTTGCATTTTTAATATCAACAGCTCTTCCATTGAAATCATGGCGCATGAGTTGGGGCATCAGTTTACCGCACAGCACACCTGGAGCAATTGCCCTGGCAGTGAAGGACAGTTTGCATCGGCTTCTGCATTCGAACCCGGAGGCGGCTCTACCATTATGTCGTATTCAGGAGCTTGCGGCTCCAGTAATATTGTCAATTCTTCTAACGATTACTTTCATGTAAAATCGCTGGAAGAGATCTTGGAATACAGCCGAACCAGCATTGGCGCTACTTGTGGCGTAGAGACGCCGACTACCAACATGCCGCCAGTACTGACGCTTCCGTATCAGAATGGGTTTCATATTCCGATCAGCACACCATTTGAATTACGTGCGATGGCTACGGATGCCAATGGCGACCAATTGACGTACTGCTGGGAACAGTTTGATCTTGGGCCTTCCACGCCGCCGGGTAGCCCTTTGCTCGATGCACCTACTTTTCGGAGTTTTCCGCCAGTTTTTTCACCCGTGCGCACCTTTCCGTCCATCAATTTTATTGTAAGCAATACGCCCACCAGTGCGGAGGTGCTGCCGACCTACACTCGCAATCTAACTTTCCGATGCACAGTGCGCGACAACAACCCCCAAGCGGGCGCTTCTGTGTGGAGAGAAGTGCGATTCCGCGCCACCAATACTGCGGGCCCTTTCGTGGTGACGCTACCCAACGCTGCCGATGTAAAATGGGAAGCCGGTACGTATCAGCCGGTGCGCTGGGATGTGGCGAATACCAATACTGGCTTGGTTAATTGTAAGTTGATCAATATTCGGTTGTCAACAGATGGTGGCTTCACGTATCCGATTATGCTGGCTTCTAATGTACCCAATAATGGTGAAGCTATCGTGCCAGTGCCCGATCTGGTATCCAATCGCGCGCGCGTGCGTGTAGAAGCCGCTGACAATATCTTTTTTGATATTTCTAATAACAACTTTGAAATACTACCAGCTACGCAAGCCCGATTTACACTCAACGCTACGCCACGCCTTAGCAATGGACTCTGCCTGCCGGCAAATGCGCAGTTCCGCATTATGCCAGGTGCAGTGCTGGGTTATGATAGCTTACTTACACTGAGCCTGCAAGGAGCGTTGCCTGCCGATGCTATCGTCACATTTTCCAAAAACCCGATTGCTCCGAATGATACGGCTACCCTGCGTATCACTTTTGGGCAGCAAGTATCACAATTGTTTAATTTACAGCTTGTTGCAACATCTCCTGGCGGTATTTCCACGCAATTGCCAATTCAGTTGCGCACGGTATCCAACGATTTTTCGGCTTTACAAATGCTAACGCCTGCCGACGGCACTTCGGGCATTGGTTTATCGGCTTCATTTAGCTGGACGAATCTGCCCAATGCCGATGCTTACGAATTTGAATTGGCCACCAGCCCAGCTTTTGGCGAAAGCGTAGTGCATCGAGCTATGGTGACAAGCGCTACGTTTCAGCCACAGGTGATTCTGACGCAAAACTCCCTTTATTTCTGGCGCATCCGACCAATAAACGAATGCGGCAGCGGAGCGTTTTTGCTTCCCAAAACGTTCCATACGTCAAACGTGCAATGCCAAGAAACCGTCAACAACACGCGCGTCAATATCTCTGGCACAGGGCTGCCTACGGTCAATTCTCCGATTAATATTCCAATACAAGGCGTGATTAATGATGTCAATATTCCGTTCATCCGTGCCACCTACCAGCCTGTACGCAGTCTGCGCGTAAGTTTAGTAAGCCCTGCCGGTACTGAGGTGATTCTTTTTGATCAGCAATGCGGCGGTACACAACGTTTTGAAACAGGCTTTGATGACGACTCGCCTTTGGGCATCACCTGCCCACCCGATACGCGCGTTGTAGTGCGCCCGCAGCAACAATTGTCGCGGTTCAATGGTGAAAATACGGCCGGTATCTGGAATCTACGTTTTCGGGTGATGACGGCAGGCTTTGGCGGCGGCGGCGCTATTGAGGAGTGGCGCATTGAGTTTTGCAGTGCTATCTCGCCTAATAATCCATTTATTGTAAAAAATGATACGCTATTTGTACCGCCAGGGCGCACCAACACCTTTACCAGCAACCAATTAGAAGTACAAGATACCGACAACACGCCTGCGCAATTGCGCTACACACTAGTGACGCTTCCTGTGCATGGTGTCTTGCAATTGGGCGATGCGCCTTTGAGCATAGGTAGCCAGTTCACGCAGCAGGAGGTCAATAATTTCCGATTAAAATACACACATGACAGCAGCCCCAGCGTCAATGACGGCTTCTTTTTTGTCGTACAAGATGGCACGGGCGGCTTCTTGCCTTTACAATACTTTAATATTCGCATAGATGAAAATGCGCCGGTAAGCACCAATAATTTATTGAATATCAATAATATAACCGTATTCCCGAATCCCACACGCGATCTGTTAAATGTCCGATTTACGCAAATGCCGGCTGGTGCGCTTCATTTTAGCCTACATAGTGCGCAAGGGCAGGAGGTACTACGCAACCGCTACGACCAACGCGACCAGCAAGCGCAATTGCACGTCGGCCATTTGCCAAATGGCATTTATTTCCTTACGGTACGCAGTGCTGATGGCATCTTTACACAAAAAGTAGCCATTCAACGATAAAATAATCGGGCGGCGCTTGTCCAATAAGTGTCGCCTCGTTTTTTTATAACATGTTTTAAATATTTTGTAATGAAATACATTAGTACGCTTCTATTGCTCGTTTTGAACACCTGTTTATTTGCACAACCCTTGCTTAACTTCTGGAAGCCCACCGCCGAAGATCAGATTGTTCGGGAATTAGGAACCAAGCCCGACTTTGAACTGCGGCACTACCGCACGCTGGGCATAGACCTGCAAGCCTTACGGGCTTCCTTGCGCCAAGCGCCCATGGAATTTTCCGCTGCGGCCCGCACCGCGCCTTTATTGCTACAAATGCCGCTACCCGATGGGGGGTCAGAATTGATGGAAGTGGTGGAGTCGCCAGTAATGGAAGCCGAACTGGCAGCGCAGTATCCTGATATTCGCACCTACAAAGCCATTAGCACAAAGGATCGGCGCATTACGGGCCGCTTTGATGTGTCGCCTGATCATTTTCACGCAATTATTAATAAGAATGGGCGCACGGCTTACATTGACCCCTACCTACGGGAGCAAGGGGCTTATTACATCAGTTATTTTGATGATGATGTACAGCTTGCTGATGATATTAGCTTATCTTGTGGCGTAACGCATACCGAGGCCGCACCCAACTACGAGGAGACGACCAATAGCATTGACTTCCGCGACCCGCTGGGCGTACTCAATATGCGTCGCTACCGCATGGCTATTGCTACTACCAGCGCCTATGGTACGCTACATGGCAACACCAAAGAAACCGTGCTGGCTTCGTTGGTAACTGCGGTGAACCGACTGAGCGAAATTTATGAACGCGATATCGCCGCTCGTTTTGTATTGATTAATGGTAATGATAATTTTATTTACCTCGACCCTAATAATGAACCTTTCACCAATCTGACCAACGGCGGTAACCTGCTGGGGCAGAGCACCAATGTATTTGGAAATATAATGATGCTGCCATTTACAGCATATGATATTGGGCACGTATTCACTGGGCGCTGTACGGACGTGGGCGGAGTTGCCAACTTGGCGGCCCTCTGTTCGCCTGCAAGAATGCGCGGCGTAACCTGCCACAGTTCATCCAATGTATTGTCGGTAGCCGCATCGGTTTTTGCGCACGAAGTCGGGCACCAATTTTCCGCCAACCACACCTTTAGCGAGGGTTGCAGCCCGCAGAATATTGCTTCTGGCACTGCATTTGAGCCAGGCTGTGGACATACCATTATGTCATACGGCGGGGCGGGGCGTATTGCGTTTTTCCATATCTCTTCCATTGATGAAATGATTTCCTATACTCGCAATAGTCGAGGGAATGATTGCGCTACTTTTTTGCCAGAAGGCAACAACGAACCGGAATTGACGCTGCCCTATCAAAATGGATTTTTTATTCCTATCAATACCCCATTTGAGCTAACTGCTGATGCGTTTGATGTTGAAAATGATCCAATTACCTATTCTTGGGAACAATTTGATAATGGTACAATAGTCGAAAATCGGCATCCGCTCTTTCGTAGTTTCGCTCCAGTGCCCACGCCTACACGGATTTTTCCGGCGGTCAACTTTTTGGTTTCTAATCAAGATAGCCCAGGCGAAAGTCTTCCTGATGTAAGCCGTGACCTAACCTTCCGTTGCACCGTGCGCGACAACAATCCGGCGGCCCCGGCAACTGTATGGCGAGAAGTGCGTTTCAAATCAACAGATACGGCTGCGCCTTTCTTGGCGCCCTATCCAAAACCAGGTGGGAACAAGGTCCAGGGGGGGAGTTATGCTGAAATTCAGTGGGATGTAGCCAACACCGACCGGCTGCCAGTGAATTGTCAAGCCGTGAATATTCGCTTGTCAACGGATGAGGGCTTTACCTATCCGATCCTACTGGCGGAGCGCGTCGCCAACACGGGGTCAGCGCTGGTGGGCATTCCTGATCTTGCCACCAATCGTGCGCGTATCCGCGTAGAAGCTGCCGGCAATATCTTTTTTGATATTTCCAATCGCAATTTTGAAATTGAGCGCGCTACAGAACCGACCTTCCTGTTAAACGCTTTTCCGCGTGCAGTCATGCAGCACTGCCTGCCCGATCCAATTGAATTGAGCATTCAGCCTACCGCGATCTTAGGCTATGATAGCTTGCTGACATTGGCTTTAGCTGGCAACCTTCCCGAAGACGCCGAAGTTAATTTTTCTGCTACTGAAGTGCTGCCAGGAGAAGCTGTTTCGATACGCATCAATTTCAGCACGCAGGTAGAATCTACCTTTGATCTGGAATTAATTGCTACCTCGCCGGGTGGTGTAAAATCTGCTTTACCAATACAGATTTCCACAATTTCCAACGATTTCTCTGGGCTGAAAATGCTCGCACCCGCGGAGGGCTCTAATGGTATTGAGTTCTCTACTGCTTTCAGATGGAATCGAGTAAACAATGCCCGTTCGTATGACATTGAAGTCGCCACCAGCCCTACGTTTGGCAACACCATTGTAGCCAGCCGATACAATACGTTGGATACGACTTTCACGCCGGTGAATTTCTTTTTCGATAGCAATCGCCTGTACTACTGGCGCATTCGGCCCCGCAATAGCTGCGGCCCCGCTAATTTTCTTGAGCCGCAGGTGTTTCATACCGTCAATTCGCAATGTGAAGACACTCGCGTAACGAACGTGCCTGTCAACATTTCTGGCACAGGGCTACCTACTGTCAATTCTACCATTAACGTGTTGCAGCAGGGTACCATCACTGATGTCAATTTGCCATTTGTAAAAATCAGTTACCAGCCAGTGAAGAGCCTGCGCGTGACCCTGATTAGCCCAGCGGGCACAGAGGTGATTTTATATGATCAAAACTGCGGCAATACCGTGCGATTTGAGACGGGGTTTGACGATGAATCGCCTTTGGCTATTTCCTGCCCGCCTGACCGCAGGCTGGTAACTCGACCCGTGCAGCCGCTATCGAGACTTATAGGTGAGAATACTGCTGGGCTTTGGACATTGCGTGTGCGCGTGATGACCCCCGGCTTTGGCGGCGGTGGGGCTATTGAAGACTGGCGCATTGAGTTCTGTAGTGATGTAAATCCAGAAGACCCATTCTTAGTGCGCAATGAGCTACTTTTTGTGCCGCTGGGTCAAGTGAATACACTGACCTCCAATGAATTAGAAGTGCAAGACCCCAATAACACACCTCTTGAACTGACCTATACGCTGGTCACGCTGCCACGTCATGGCACGCTGACGCGCTCCGGTGCACCAGTGGAAGTAGGGCAAACCTTTACCCAGCAAGATATCAACAATTTTCAGATGAAATATGCGCACAGTGGCGATGGCTCTTTGAGCGATAGTTTCTTATTCGTGGTGCAAGACGGAACCGGCGGCTTCTTACCTACGCAACGCTTCCGCATTGGTATTGACGAAAATGCGCCCGTGCGTACTTCCGACTTGCTGATGGATGCAACCGTGCGCATCTTCCCGAACCCTACACGCGACCTGCTCTACGTACATTTTGATCAGCCCTTGCGCGGTGCATTGTGGATGAGCCTTTATAACGTGCAAGGTCAGGAAATACTACGCCAACGCTATGACCAACCCGACAATCAAGTGCAAATCAGTACGGACCGATTGCCAAATGGCATGTATTTCCTCGTATTGCGTAATAATGAAACGATGCTTAGCCGAAAGATAAGTGTACAAAAGTAAATGCGAACGAGCCTGCATTGCAAAAGATGATTGCAGGCTCGTTTTTTTTTTAGCAACCCCCGATTCGCTTATGTTATCCATTTTTTCTGACGATTTTTTTATGAAACAAGCCCTCCAAGAGGCAGAAAAGGCTTATGAAGCGGGCGAGGTACCGGTGGGCGCAGTGGTGGTTTGCCAAAATCAGATCATCGCACGCGGGTACAACCAAACGGAGCAATTAAATGATGTGACAGCTCATGCTGAAATCATTGCACTGACTGCTACCGCCAATTATCTGGGGAGCAAATACCTCGATGATTGTACGCTCTATGTAACCCTGGAGCCTTGCGTGATGTGCGCTGGGGCACTGGCTTGGGCGCAACTCGACCGGCTGGTGTATGGCGCGCCTGATGATAAACGCGGCTTTATGCGCTTTGGCAAGACATTGCTACACCCTAAAACCAAACTCGAATATGGCATTCTCTCAGAAGAGTGCAGCACGCTACTCAAAGTATTTTTCAAGACAAAACGCTGATTTTCAATTATTTGCAATAACAACACGACTCAATACCGGCAGGTGATCCGAGGGGAAACGCCCACTCCATGAATCGGATAGAATGGCATGCTTCCATACCTGTACGCGATCATTCACAAAAATGAAATCAATGCGGCGACCCGGCACGCCAGGAAAATTAAATCCGCTCCAGGTGCTCAGCGGCCCGTGGTGTGGGGTCTTTGATACCAGCATGGCATCGTAGAGCCGGCGTTGGGCATTGGCGTTGGTCACCACGCGATACGGAGCTTCGGTTTCTGTACAGTTAAAGTCACCTGTCAGTACCACCGGCGCATCCGCAGCAATGGCAGCTATTCGTTCCATCATGAGGTGTGCGCTTTGTTCACGAGCCACTTTGCCAACGTGGTCGAAATGCGTATTAAACAGAAAGAATACCTGCCCGGAGCGACGGTCGCGGAATTTGGCCCAAGTTACAATGCGAGTGATCGCGGCATCCCAACTTTTAGAACCAGGTTTTTCGGGAGTTTCGGACAGCCAAAAGGTGGCTCCATCCAAGCGCTCTAAGTGCTCTTTACGATAAAAAATAGCCGAAAACTCGTTGTCGGGTTCAGGATTGGTTGTGCCATCTGTGCGGCACAACCCGAACCATTCGTATGCTGGCATCAACCGCGCCATATCGTCTAACTGGCTGCGCAGTGCCTCCTGCAAACCCACAATGTCCACTTCGTTGTATGTGATCATACTCTTCACCATCTGCTGCCGATGTGGCCAAGCATCATAACCATCATCCGGATTATCAAATCGAATGTTAAAGGTCATAATTTGCAATGCCTCTGATTGTGCAAATAAGCTCATAGTCAGCAGGGTGAAGCCAAACAGGAAGGAAGTAAATTTCATGCAATGAGTCATTAGTTATTCAATATGGATTATTCATAGTTTTTAAAACATTTATAATAAACATTCGGTAGTGTTTTAAAATGTATGCTGCTATGAAAAGTCGCCATGAGTATATGGATTTGTTGAATGTGTTACGTTCAAGTAAAAGTCTATTAACCCTCACTGCGGCAGTGGCAAAGTAAACAAAAATGGCATAAAAACGACTGGCAAACAGAATTTTTACTGCCATGATTGTCGCAAACAGTTTC